>NZ_CP047146.1:600000-900000 GCF_009834125.1 Streptomyces sp. GS7 | reverse complement strand
TCGCCCTGGTGCTCCACGAGATGGCGCACGCCCTGCTGCCGCGAGGCGTGGTCCCGGCCGTACGCGGCGGTGTGGCTGATCCGCACCTGCGGCCAGGTCTCCCGGATCATCCGGGCGCAGTAGCCACCGGGCAGGTCGCAGCACTCCAGCTCGGTGTGCAGCTCCACCACCTGCTGCGGCGGGACGTTCATCGCGCGCAATTCGTGCAGCAGCTGCCACTCCGGGTGCGGCGTACCGGGCGCCGAGCGGCGCACGATCTTCTGCTCGGAGCCGTCCGGCGCGCGGTAGCTGAGCACGGCCATGTAGCCGGGCCCGACGGTCGGCTGACCACCGGGGGCCTGCGGATAGCCGTACGCGCCGGGCGCACCGGGGCCGGGACCACCGGGACCGGGCGCGCCGGGGCCGGGTACACCGGGCGGACCCGGCTGGGGGTACGGCCCAGCGGCGGCCGGGGCGGGACCGGGCAGGTCCGGAGGGGCCACCGGAGCGCCCGGCGGCGGAACGCCGGGACCGGCGGACGGGGGCATACCGGGGGCACCGGGGCCGCCCGGACCACCGGGACCCGGCAGTGCGGCGCCGCTCGCGAGCATCGTCGCCGCCGCGTGCACGCCACCGCCGGCGGCGCCCGGCGGAGCCGGCGGCGGAGGCGGACCGCCCTGGCCGCCGGCGCCCCGGCCGCCCGCGGACGCACCGTGCTTGCCCGGCGCCCCCGGGGGCTTGGGCGCGCCGAGCGCACCGGGAGGCGCGGGCGGCGGCGGCACGCCGGGACCGCCGGCGCCCGGACCGTTCGCCGGGCCGGCGCCGGGCATGCCGGCCTGCAGCGCCGCACCGTCGGCCAGCATCGTCGCGGCGGCATGCATCCCGCCGCCGGGACCGCCCGTACCCGGAGGACCGGCCGTACCGGAGGCGCCCGGCCCACCGGCCGCACCGCCGTGCGAAGCCCCGTCCACCGCGCTCAAGTCCAGGTCCGCAGCGTCCAGTTGGGACACCAGCTGCGTGGGTACGTACCCGCCGGCCGGCACGCCGGGCGCGCCGGGGCCGGAGGGCGCCGGGCCGTCACCGGGGCGCGCGTCCGACTTCTGCGTCGCCTCGGCCGCGACCGCCTCCGGGTCCGGTCCGCCGGTCCGGCCCGCCCCCGGAAGACCGGGTGCGCCGGGAGGCGGCGGGCCGCCGGCGTTACCGGACGCCGACGCGCCGTCGGCCGGCATCGTCGCCACGGCATGCGCCCCGCCCGAGTACGGAGGCACCGGGGGCGGCAGGGGCCCCGACGGCGGCTGCACCACACCGGGCGGCGGCGGCACATCGGCGACCGGCGACCCGGACGGCGGCGGCAGGTCCGGCAGCCCCGGCGGGGGCAGCGACGGACCCGGCGGCGGGGGCGGGGGCATCATCCCGGGCGGCGCGGGCGGCATCGGCGGCGGTGCCGCCGGCATCGGCGGAGCCGCGGGCAGCCCACCGGGGCCGCCCGGACCCGGCTGCCCGCCGTCCGGGGAACCCAGCGCGGGAGCCACCTGCGTACGCGGCAACTGGCTGCCGCCGTGCAGCAGTTCGGTCTTCGCGTCGGGCCGCGCCCGCGGCGCCGACGGGGTGTCGTCCGCCGCGTCGAAACCGGCGAGCGGCGGCGCGAACACGGTCTGCGGCAGCCCCACCGACCGGTCCTCGCCGTCGTCGTCGGAAGTGGTGTCCGCTGCGGCCCACGGCGTCTCCCCGCCGGAGGCCGCACTCGGGGCTGCGGGGGAAGGAGTGGGAGTTGAAGTCGGAGTTGGGGAAGGGGAGGGGGACGGAGGCGCGGGAGGCGCCGCCGCGTCGTTCACGTTCACCTCGGCCCAGGCGTCCGCAGCGGCCGCGGCGACCGGACCGGCAGGGGAACCGGAAGCGGAATCCGAACCCGAACCGGGACCCGCGGCGGAGCCGGATGCCTGCCCGGCCTGCGAACCCGCCCCGCCGCCCGTGCCCGCGCCGCCCGTGCCCGTGCCCTTGCGACCGCCGATCCCGATCGCGTCCGCCGCCTCCTGCAGCCACTCGGGCGGCGTGAGCAGGAACGACGTGGCCTCCAGATCGATCCGCTGCGGCGGTGCCTCCGCCGCGTGCCCGCCGTCGACCGGCGTGCCGTACAGCTCCTCGTACCGGCGGATCACCTCGCCCACCGGCAGCCCCGGCCACAGCGTCGTCTCCCCGCTGTCCCGGGCGATCACCAGCCGGCTGCGGCCACCGACGGCCCCCGGACCTCCCCCAGAGCCTTCGGCACCGGGGGGACCCCCGTCGCGGTCCTCCGCCCAGGCCACGAAGCCCAGGTCGAACTCCCGTACCCGCACCTCGCGTTGGAGCGGCGCCGGCACATCGCCGTTCACCCACTCCTCCGCGCGCTCCTGCGCCTGCGCGAACGTCACCACCGCGATCAGCCCCCCACCGGCACGGCGTACGCGAAGCCGCCGTCCACCATCAGGTTCGCCACCGTCTCCAGCTCCGGCGGATTGCCCGCCAGCCGTTCCAGGAACTCGTCGAAATCCGCACCGCACGGCAGCAGCAGCCGCGCCACCCGCTCCTGCACCGCCAGACCGTCCTGGTCCCGGGCGTCGTCGTACGGGCAGAACCACACCGAGCCCAGTGCCTCGCCGCGCACCTTCACCGCGACCACACCGCCCTGCGCGAACGCCACTCCCAGGTAGTCCTTGGTGAAGTGGTCCCGCAGACACTTGTTGACATAGACCAGGTCGTTCAGGGCCGCGTCGTCCCGCACCGTGAAGAACGGCTGGTCGACCAGCAGCCCCAGCTCCGCGTCCAGCGCCGCGCCCACCGGCGCGCACCCGCCCGCCGCCTTCAGGAACGACCGGTAGGCGCCCGGCAGGCGGTAGCCCAGCGCCTCCTCGGCCTGTGCCAGCTGCTCCTCGGCCACCGACAGCTCGCGCCGCGGCAGGCCGAAGTGCACCGGCCGGGTCTCCTGCAACGGCCGGGTGCCCCGCTTGTCGTGCGCCACCGCCGCCGTCGCCAGCCCCGCGTGGTGCCGCAGCAGCGCCTTCACCTCGACCGGGATCAGCTCCATGCGCCGGGTGCCCGCCACGTGATGCCAGGTCCAGCCGTGCGGCGTCGCCACCGCGGGCACGTCTATCCACAGCTCGTGGCCCTGTGCGTGCAGCGCCGCGTTCGCCGACACGTAGTCCGTCAGCCGCAGCTCGTCGACGCCGAAGCCCTCCGGCGGCTCCGCGATCTCGGCCGCGGCGCGGGCGTACGGCGAGAAGTCCGGGAAACCGTTCCCGTCCATCCGCACCCCGGCCGGATGACGCGCGGCACGCACCGGATCCGGGAAATGCACGACCTGCCCGGCGTAGGCCGAGTTCGGTGGCGCGGGACGTCCTCCGGCCTGGAGGCCGGGATGCGCCCCCAGCCCTTGCCGACCTGTCGTCATCGCGGTTGCCCCCTGGCTGAAGCTGGCTTTGGGGCACAGCCTATGCGGTGCCGCAACGCCCGCCCGCCGCCCGGCCACCACCCTCGACGGCGCCGCCGCACGGCGACTCCCCCGACCGCCCCCGCCCACCCACGTCAGCCCCGTGACACACCGCCGTCACCCGGCACCCCGCGGCCCCCGGCAGCACCCCGCGGCACCGCGCCCACCAGCCCCGTTACCGAGCATCCGACGAACCGTCACAGCCCAGTGACATCCCTGACAGCGCGCCCGACTACCGCAACGCCCAGCACATTTGGCAGTCTGACTCCGCAACCGGGGGGATTGCAGGGAGGGAAGCACCACCATGAGCACCACGGCACACCAGACATCGACCACGGGCGACCCTCGTGCCACCGGCGACCCCCGCATCGGCTGGAGCGGCACCGCCGACACCGACCGCGCCCCGGTCCTCCGACACCGCCGCGACGGCATCCTCCCCACCATCGGCGCCGCCCTGTCCGTACGCGGACAAACTCTCACCTGTACGGCCAGCAAGGCGGAACAGCCCCCCACCCTGCACCCCCTCGTACAGGACTTCCTCGACACCCTCGCCACCGACCGGCGCGACCGCTTCACCGGGCGCTGCCCCGAGGCCGTCCTGCTCTCCCGCCACCTCACCGCCGTCGAGGCCAACCGCGGCAAACGCGCCTCCCGCAAGCCCCTCACCAACGGCGAGGCCCGCCGCTCCCTGAAACACTCCAAGATCACCGCACGTCACATCCGCGAGGACGGCGACCCCGAGCACGGCAGCTACGCACCGCCCTGCCGCTCCTGCGACGCCCTCCTCGCCCACTTCGGCGTCATGCCCATCGGGGCGACGACGCCCCAAGGGAGCTGACCGCCACCATGCCGCCCACCCCCGCGCCGCGCACCCCCGCCCACGAGCGCACCGGCTCCACGCGCTTCCCCGCCGCCGTGGACGTCGCGCTCCAGGACGCCGGCTGGCAGCCCGGCCGCTGGGACATAAAGCAGGCCGAGCACTGGGCCGACACGCTCCGCGCCCACACCTCGCCCGCCGGCCACCGCCACACCGTCTTCGCCGCCGCCGTCGAAGCCTGGGCAGAGTTCGGCGGCCTGCACATCACCGGCCCGGGCCCCGGCCGCCACATCGCGCCCACCCCGTTCACCATCGACCCGCTGCACGGGCTCCACCTCGCCCGCACCCTCGGCGACCTCGGCCGCGCCCTCGGCACCGGCGTGGCCCCCCTCGGCCGGGAAGAACTCCCCGACACCAAGACCACCCGCGGCACCACCCACCCCCAGGCCACCCTCGCCATCGACACCGAGGGCCGCGTCTACAGCCTCGACCACACCGGCGACTGGTACCTGGGCCCGGACCTCGACCAGGCCCTGAACACCCTCGTCCTGGGCACCCGCCCGAGCCGGCTGACGGTCTCGGCGGACTGAGCGCACCGAGCCGACGAGCCGCGGCAGCGCAGCGACGCGGCGGGCGGCGCACGGACACCGGGCCGGGAGCGGAGGCCCCGCTCAGCCGGTCACGTCGCCGTCTGCCTCACCTCATCCGGCCGCGGCCCCGGCGCCCGCACCGGCCACCGGCACCACCGCCGACACCCGGAAGCCCCCCGCGTCCGTGGGACCCGAGACGAAGACGCCGCCCAGCGCCGTCACCCGCTCCCGCATCCCCACCAGGCCGTTGCCCCCGCTCGGCAGCCCGGCGTCCGTCGCCCCGCGCTCCGACGGGCCGTTCTCCACCTGCACCGCCACCTCGCCTGCCCGGTGCGCCAGCCGCACCCGGGCTCGCGCGCCCGGCGCGTGCTTGTGCACGTTCGTCAGCGCTTCCTGCACCACCCGGTAGACGGTCTGCTCGACCCGCGCCGCATACCGGCGCCCGGCACCGCCGCCCCCATCCCCGGCGCCGGCACCGTGTTCCGCGGTCCCGGCCGCGCCCTCCACGGACAGCTCCACCGCCATCCCGGCCGCCCGGGACTGCCCCACCAGATCCCCCAGCTCGGCCAGGCAGGGCCCGTCCCCCTCCGGCTCACCCGGCGCCGCGGCGGCCGCACCCGTGCCGTCCACCGGCGCCGGCCGCACCGCCTGCGACGCCACCGCCACCAGCCGCTCCGGCTCGTCCGACCCCGCGGCGCCCCGCACCGCCGCCCCCTCGGCCGTCCGCAGCACCCCCAGCATCTCCCGCAGCTCGGTCAGCGCCTGCCGCCCCATGTCCCCGACCAGCGCCGCGTTCTTCGCCGCCTTCTGGGGGTCCTTGAGTGCCACCGCCTGCAGCGCCGCCGCGTGCACCACCATCAGGCTCACCCGGTGCGCGACCACGTCGTGCATCTCCCGCGCGATCCGGGTGCGTTCCTCGTTACGGGCCCACTCGGCCCGCTCCTCGGCGCGGTCCGCCAGCAGCGACAGCTCGCGCTCCAGACCGTCCGCCCGCTCCCGCAGGCTCTCCACCAGCCGCCGCCGGGCGCCGACGTACAGCCCCCACAGCACCGGCGGCGCCGTCAGGACCAGCCCCACCGCCAGCGCCATCGCCGGCACGACCCACGCCGGCGAATGGAAGTCGTGCTGCGGCGTCAGGTCCTGCCGCATGCCGAGGAACGTCGTCACCACGGTCCCCACGACCGTCATCCCGGCCAGCAGCCCGGTGATCCGGCGCGGCACGTCCGAGGCGGCGAGGGTGTAGAGCCCCACCGTGCTCAGCAGCCCGCCCATCTGGGCGGGCATCACGGCTATCGAGACCAGCACCACCACGACCGGCCACCGCCGGCGCAGCAGCAGCACCGGCCCGGCCGCCAGGCCGAGGAGTATCCCGAGGGCCTCGGGCACCCCCACCGTGTGCGCGAACGGAATCCCCTCCGCCATGCACTCGGCCGTGGACGCCGCCGCCAGCAGCACGTCCAGCACGGCGCTGCGCCGCCGCGCCCACCACCAGGGACCGCCCCCCGGCCCCCCTCGCGCAGCCACGCTCTCACTTGCCCCCGTTGCGGTCATACCGACCAGCGTACGGGCGCCGCTCGCCGTTCCCCGGCTCCGTGCACGGGCATGGGTCTGGCCCATTACCTACCGTTACGACCAGATATCCCGTGAACTGCTGAATCGTTGGCATTTCCACGTCCCGTCGCCCTCACGGGAGGGCCGGGAGAGGAGAACGCCGGGAAACGCCGGAATGGTCGGGAAGAGGTTGGATGTCCGGGAAGGATCGAGAGGGGCCTGGAAGATCCAGAAAAGGGGCGCAACGGGCGCCTCGCCAGGCGCGTTCCGCACGGCGGCGGCGCATACCGTCGCGTCGGAGGCTGGTGGTACGGCATAGTGGTGGGTGCCAAGTGACCGACCTGACGCATCGTCCGGTTTGAATTGCTTTTCTATCCCCTGTGGTGTAATTGGCAGCACTGAGGCTTTTGGTGCCTTATGTCCGGGTTCGAGTCCTGGCGGGGGAGCACACGTCGACAACGGCACGGTTCGGGTCCTGACCGCTCGGTCAGGACCCGCCCTCGTTTCCTCCGCAAAACGCCCCGGTATCCTTCGGGTGACCACCACCCGAAGTAGCCAAGAAGCCGAAGGGCATCCCCGTGAGCGCCAACCGCCCGGCCGCCGTCGTCGTTCTCGCAGCGGGTGAGGGAACCCGCATGAAGTCGACGACCCCCAAGGTCCTGCACGCGATCTGCGGACGCTCCCTCGTCGGACACGTCGTCGCCGCATCCCGTGAACTGGACCCCGAGCATCTCGTCGTGGTCGTCGGCCACGCCCGCGAGCAGGTACGCCAGCACCTCGCCGAGGTAGACCCCGCCGTCCGCACCGCCGTCCAGCACGAGCAGAACGGCACCGGGCACGCCGTGCGCACGGCGCTGGACGAGCTGCGCGCCAGCGGTGCCGCCCTCGACGGCACGGTCGTCGTCGTGTGCGGCGACACCCCGCTGCTGACCGGCGAGACGCTGAAGAAGCTGAGCGACACACACGCGGCGGACGGCAACGCCGTCACCGTGCTGACCGCCGAGGTCCCGGACTCCACGGGCTACGGGCGGATCGTGCGGGACGAGGCCTCCGGCGCCGTGACCGCGATCGTCGAGCACAAGGACGCGAGCGCCGCGCAGCGGGCGATCCGGGAGATCAACTCCGGGGTGTTCGCCTTCGACGCGCGGCTGCTGGTCGACGCGCTGGGCAAGGTGCGTACGGACAACAGCCAGGGCGAGGAGTACCTCACCGACGTGCTGGGGATCCTGCGCGAGGCCGGGCACCGGGTCGGCGCCGCGGTGGCGGCCGACCACCGGGAGATCCTGGGGATCAACAACCGGGTGCAGCTGGCGGAGGCCCGCCGGCTGCTGAACGCGCGGCTGCTGGAGCGGGCGATGCTGGCCGGCGTGACGGTGGTCGATCCGGCCACGACGTGGGTGGATGTGACGGTGTCGTTCGAGCAGGACGCGACGGTTCAGCCCGGGACGCAGCTCCTGGGTGCCACGCACGTCGGCACGGGTGCCGAGGTCGGTCCGCAGTCGCGGCTGACGGACACCCGGGTCGGCGCGGGCGCGTCGGTCGCGTTCACGGTGGCGGACGGCGCGGAGGTCGGGCCCGGGGCGTCGGTGGGTCCCTACGCGTATCTGCGGCCGGGGACGGTGCTGGCCTCGAAGGCGAAGGCCGGGACGTTCGTCGAGATGAAGAACTCGCGGATCGGTGAGGGCACGAAGGTGCCGCACCTGTCGTACGTGGGGGATGCCACGATCGGCGAGTACACCAACATCGGTGCGGCGAGCGTGTTCGTGAACTACGACGGTGAGGCGAAGCACCACACGACCGTCGGTTCGCACTGCAAGACGGGCTCGGACAACATGTTCGTGGCGCCCGTCACGATCGGGGACGGCGCGTACACCGCCGCCGGTTCGGTCATTACCAAGGATGTGCCCCCGGGTTCGCTGGCGGTCGCGCGCGGCCAGCAGCGCAACATCGAGGGCTGGGTCGCCCGCAAGCGACCCGGGAGCGCCGCCGCGCAGGCCGCTTCGACTGCTCGCCAGGAGTCCGGCCAGGACTCGGATTCCCAGCCCGAGGGCGAGCGGTGACTGTGCCGAAGGGTGCGCCGTGCGGGGCGTACCGTGATGAGCGCACGCAAACTGTGATGCAAGGAGATTTGCTGTGACCGGGATCAAGACGACCGGCGAGAAGAAGCTGATGCTCTTCTCCGGCCGCGCCCACCCCGAGCTTGCCGAGGAGGTCGCGCACCAGCTGGGTGTGGGCCTGGTCCCGACGAAGGCTTTCGACTTCGCGAACGGCGAGATCTACGTCCGCTACCAGGAGTCGGCGCGCGGTGCGGACTGCTTTCTGATCCAGAGCCACACGGCTCCGATCAACAAGTGGATCATGGAACAGCTGATCATGATCGATGCGCTGAAGCGGGCCTCGGCCCGGAGCATCACCGTGGTCTGTCCGTTCTACGGGTACGCGCGCCAGGACAAGAAGCACCGCGGCCGCGAGCCGATCTCGGCGCGGCTGATCGCGGATCTGATGAAGACCGCGGGTGCCGACCGCGTGGTGACGGTCGATCTGCACACGGACCAGATCATGGGCTTCTTCGACGGCCCGGTGGACCACCTCTTCGCGCTGCCGGTCCTGGCGGACTACGTCGGCGCGAAGGTGGACCGCTCGAAGCTGACGGTGGTGTCGCCGGACGCGGGCCGGGTGCGGGTCGCGGACCGCTGGTGCGACCGGCTGGGCGCGCCGCTGGCGATCGTGCACAAGCGGCGCGACAAGGACGTGGCGAACCAGGTCACCGTCCACGAGGTCGTCGGCGATGTGCAGGACCGGGTGTGTGTGCTGGTCGACGACATGATCGACACCGGCGGCACGATCTGCGCGGCGGCCGACGCGCTGTTCGCGAACGGTGCGGCGGATGTGATCGTGACGGCGACGCACGGTGTGCTGTCGGGTCCGGCGGCGGACCGGCTGAAGAACTCGAAGGTGAGCGAGTTCGTGTTCACGAACACGCTGCCGACGCCTTCGGAGCTGGAGCTGGACAAGATCACGGTGCTGTCGATGGCGCCGACGATCGCGCGGGCGCTCCGCGAGGTGTTCGAGGACGGCTCGGTGACGAGCCTCTTCGAGGAGCAGTGAGCCGGATCCGGTAGTCCCGTGCGGGCGGTGGCCCGCACCGGGGGCGACGGAGATCCATTTTGGGGCGGCCTTCCCGCCGGGTAGACTCATCGAGTTGCTCGGCGAGGGAGGCCGCCCTTTTGTGCGGTGGCTGTCCGTTATCGACGCGCTCTTCGTAGCAGGTCTGTCGTGGGCCGGGTGACGCCCCGCAGATGTTTCTGAGATACGAGGAGTGCAGTCATGGCTGAGGTCAAGCTCACCGCTGAGGCCCGTAACGACTTCGGTAAGGGCGCCGCCCGCCGCCTGCGTCGTGAGGCCAAGGTTCCGGCGGTCGTCTACGGTCACGGTGCCGAGCCCAAGCACATCGCGATCGACAGCCACGCGCTGATGATGGCCCTGAAGACCCCGAACGCGCTGATCCGCCTGGAGGGCGAGGGCGGCGGCGAGCTGGTCATCCCCAAGGCCGTGCAGCGCGAGGCGATCCGCCGCTTCCTGGTCCACGTGGACTTCCTGGCCGTCAAGAAGGGCGAGAAGGTCGCCGTCGAGCTCCCGATCCAGACCGAGGGCGAGCTGGCGCCGGGCGGCAACCTGCTGGAGCACGTGCTGAACACCCTGCCGGTCGAGGCCGAGGCCACCCACATCCCGGAGTCGGTGACGGTCTCCGTCGCGGGCCTGGAGGCCGGCCAGTCGGTGCTGGCGAAGGACATCGTGCTGCCCGCCGGTGTCTCGCTGGCCGTCGAGGACGACGCCGTGGTGCTGCAGGTCGTCGCCGCACAGGCCGAGGCCCCGGCCGAGGAGGCCGCGGAGGGCGAGGGCGAGGAAGCCTGATCGCCCGTTCCGGAATATCCGGAATACTCTTTCAACCGCCGTCCCGTGCTCTGGCGCGGGGCGGCGGTTGACTGCTTTCAAGGAGACGCGGAAATGGCGGAGATGGCGGGCGCAGACAGCCCTTGGCTCGTTGTGGGGCTGGGAAATCCGGGGCCGGAGTACGCGGCCAATCGCCACAACGTGGGATTCATGGTGGCGGATCTGCTCGCGGAGCGGATGGGCGGGCGTTTCAAGGCGCACAAGGCGCGGGCGCAGGTCGTCGAGGGGCGTATCGGTCCGCCGGGGCCGTCGAGCCGCCGGGTGGTGGTCGCCAAGCCGATGTCGTTCATGAACCTCTCGGGCGGGCCGACCACGGCACTGCGGGATTTCTACAAGGTCCCGGTGGCCAACATCATTGCGGTGCATGACGAGTTGGACATCGATCACGGCACCCTGCGGCTGAAGCTGGGCGGTGGGGACAACGGGCACAACGGTCTGAAGTCGATCACCAAGTCGCTGGGTTCGGATTATCACCGGGTGCGGTTCGGAATCGGCCGTCCGCCGGGCCGGATGCCGGTGGCGGATTTCGTGCTGAAGGATTTCTCGTCGGCGGAGCGCAAGGAACTGGACTACTTCGTGGACCGGGCGGCCGACGCGGTGGAGGCGCTGATCCTGGAGGGTCTGGAACGGGCGCAGAGCACGTACAACTCGTGAATGGGGCAGTGCGGGGCAGGGCCTGACGAAAGGCCGGGCGGAGGTTGACCGGGCGCGGAGGGATGGCCAAGGATCGCCGCCATGCCCCCACGCAGTAGGCGGACCGGTTCGGTCAGACGCAGTCGTACCCGGCGGTTCGGCGAGGGTGCCTTCGGGGTGCTCCTCGTCGCCCGGACCGGGGTGATGGCGCTGCTTGCGCTGCTCCTGCTGGTCGCGGGGGTGTGGACGTCGTGGGGGACGGCGCGGTACGCGATGCTCGCCAAGGGGCGGGAGCGCGGCACGATGACGGTGGCGGCGTGTGCGGCGGACCGCTGCACGGGGCCGTTCGTCCCGGCCGACGCGGGCGGGCAGCGGCAGCAGGTGTCGGTCGCGCAGGCGGCGGTGAAGAAGGGCGAGCGGGTCGCGGTGGCGCTGCGGCCGGACTCCACCCGTGCGGTGCGGACCGGGCTGGGCGGTGTGCTGCACGCGTGGGTGCCGCTCGGCGGGGCGCTGCTGCTGGCGGCGCTCATCGTGGCCGGCGGACTCCGGCTGCGCCGTACGGCGTGGGTGATGGGGCTGCTGGGAGCGGCGCTGCTGGGGGCGGCCTTCGCGACGATGTAGACGCGGCGGATCCGGACGTACGACGGCGGCCCGCCCCTCTTGTGCGAGGGGCGGGCCGCCGTGGTGTGCGGTGCGGAGCCGGGTCAGCCGGTGTTGCGGAGGCCGGCGGCGACGCCGTTGACGGTCAGCAGCAGCGCGCGGGCGAGAACCGGGTCGGCTTCCTCGCCGTTGGCGGCGGCCTGGCGCTGGCGGTCCAGGAGGGAGACCTGGAGGTAGGAGATCGGGTCCAGGTAGGCGTCGCGGATATGGAAGGTCTGCTTCAGGGCCGGGTTGGAGTCGAGGAGTTCGCGTTCCCCGGTGACCCGCAGGACTTCCTGGACGGTCAGTTCGTGCTCGGCCCTGATGTCGTCGAAGACGTGCTTGAGCTCGTCGGGGACGAGGGTGTCGACGTAGTGCTGAGCGATCCGCAGGTCGGTCTTGGCGAGCGTCATCTCCACGTTGGAGAGGAAGTTGCGGAAGAAGTGCCAGTGCTCGTGCATCTCGTCCAGGACGCTGCCGAGCCCGGCCTCGCGGGCGGCCTTGAGGCCGGTACCGACGCCGAACCAGCCGGGGACGATCTGCCGGGACTGGGTCCAGCCGAAGACCCAGGGGATGGCGCGGAGTCCGTCGAGGCCGGCGCCGGAGTCCGGGCGGCGCGACGGGCGCGATCCCAGGTGCAGCTCGGCGAGCTGGTCCACCGGGGTGGAGGCGAAGAAGTACGCGGGCAGGTCGGGGTCCTCGACGAGGCGGCGGTAGGCCCCGTGGGCGGCCTCGGAGACGGTCTCCATGGCGGCGTCCCAGCGGGCCAGCGCCTCGTCGGACTGGCGGGGGGCGGTGTGCAGGGCCGACGCCTGGAGCGTGGCCGCGACGGTCAGTTCGAGGTTCTCCCGGGCCAGTGAGGGGACCAGGTACTTGTCGGAGATGACCTCGCCCTGCTCGGTGACCTTGATCTCGCCTTCGAGGGTGCCGTAGGGCTGGGCGAGGATGGCGTCGTGCGAGGGGCCGCCGCCGCGGCCGACGGTGCCGCCGCGGCCGTGGAAGAGGCGCAGCCGTACGCCGTGCCGGTGGGCGACGTCGCGCAGCAGGCGCTGGGCGCGGTGGATCTCCCACTGGGAGGTGGTGATACCGCCGAACTTGGAGGAGTCCGAGTAGCCGAGCATGACCTCCTGGACGTCGCCGCGCAGGGCGACCAGCCGCCGGTAGGAGGGGTCGGCGAGCATCTCGTCCAGCAGCTGGTCGGCGATCCTGAGCTCGTCGGTGGTCTCCAGCAGCGGCACGATGCCGATCTTGGCCCAGCCGGCGTGCAGGTCGATCAGGCCGGCCTCGCGGGCTAGTACGGCGGCGGCGAAGACGTCGTCGGAGCCCTGGCACATGGAGATGATGTACGACTCGATGACCTCGGGGCCGAAGGTGTCCTTGGCCTTGAGGATGGTGCGGAAGACGCCGAGGGTCTTGGCGCCGGCCTCGTCGAGCGGGGCGGGCGTGGGAGCCAGCGGGCGGCGGGAGCGCAGTTCCTTGGCGAGGAGCTTGCGGCGGTAGTCGCGCGGCATGTCCACGTAACGCCAGGACTCCTCGCCGAGGCGGTCGAAGAGCTGGCCGAGGGTGTGGTGGTGGGCGTCGGCGTGCTCGCGGATGTCCATGGTGGCGAGCTGGAGGCCGAAGGCGGCGATGGTGCGCAGGGTGCGCTCCAGGCGGCCGTCGGCGATCAGGCCGCCGCGGTGCTCGCGCAGCGAGGTCTGGATGATCGCCAGGTCGTCGAGGAGCTCGGCGGTGCCCAGGTAGTCGCGGCCGGGCACGTGCGGGGTGTCGCCGGCGAGCCGGTCGCGGGTGTTGATCAGCTTCTGCCGGATGCAGGTGGCCTTGAGGCGGTAGGGCTCCTCGCTGTTGAGCCGCTTGTAGCGGGGGCTGATCTCCGGGAGGAGGTCGAGGTCCCGCCGGAGCGATTCCAGCAGCTCGTCGGTGGCGCCGCAGTTGCGGATGGAGTTGGAGAGCGCGCCGCGCAGCTCGTCGACGTGCTCCAGCGCGTCGGTGATGCCGTGCTCGTGCTGAAGGATCAGGACGTCCCAGGTCACCTGGGGGGTGACGTTGGGGTTGCCGTCGCGGTCGCCGCCGATCCAGGTGCCGAAGGTGAGCGGGCGGGTGCCGGCCGGCAGCTGTGCGCCGGCCCGCTCCAGCTCGGCGGCGAGGTCTTCGAGGACGTCGCCGACCGCGCCGCGGCCCAGCTCGTCAAGGTAGTAGATGGCGTTGCGGGCCTCGTCGGTGGGCTCCGGGCGGGCCACCCGCAGCTCGTCGGTCTGCCAGATGAGGTCGATGCTCTCGGCGAGGCGGAGGTCGGCGCGGCGGCGCTCGGTGGGGTCCGTACGGTCCAGCAGCTCGGCGACCCTGCGGAGCTTGGTGAGGACGGAGCGGCGGGCGGCCTCGGTGGGGTGGGCGGTGAAGACCGGGCGGACGCCGAGGTGGCGGGCGGTGGCCCGCAGGTGCTCGGGGTCGGCGTCCTTGAGCATGTCGGCGGTGCGGGCGAGGATGCCGCCCTCGGCGGCCCGCTTGGCGCGCAGCTCGCGACCGCGGTGCACCTGCTCGGTGACGTTGGCCAGGTGGAAGTACGTGGAGAAGGCGCGCACGAGCTTGGCGGCGGTGGCCAGGTCGGTGTCGCCGAGGAGCCGGGCGGCGGCTTCGCCGTCGGAGCGGGTCAGCGCGCGGACCCGCTCGACGAGGTCCAGCAGCTCCTGTCCCTCCTGCCGTACGAGGGTCTCGCCGAGGAGGTCGCCGAGGCGGCGGATGTCGGCGCGCAGGGCGACGTTGTCGCTGGTGGCGTCGGGGTTTTCGGACGGGTTCTCGGCGGTGGTGTTGTCGGCACTGCTCACAGGTGCGGCTCCTTGCAGTGATGGTGCAGTCATTGAGCACGTCTGGGCTTGTGGCGGACCGCGCTGTCCGACGCCCCCAGGATAGGTCTCCCCACCAGCGGCGAATCACACCGTCCGCAGGGTGGGCACCCGCCGTGGCGGGCGGGGGCCGGGGGCCTGTCACGGCCTTGCCCGCGGCGGTGTCGCTGCCATACTTACGAAACCGTAGGTTACGGTCCCGTAGGCCGTAGCCGTGCCCCCGAGCCCCCGACGAGGGACACCATGACCGCTGGTACCGAAGCCGTCGAAGAGTCACCGCTCCCGCTCGACGCGCCCGCCGGTTCTTCCGCTCCGTCCACCCTGCCGTCCGCGACGCTGGGCGGCGAGCAGCGCCGCTCGCTGGAGCAGATCACCCTGCTGCTGTTCATCACCGTGCCGTTCGTGGCGCTGGTCGCCGCGGTGCCGCTGGCCTGGGGCTGGGGGGTGAGCTGGCTCGATCTCGGGCTGATGACGGCGATGTACTACATCGGCTGCCACGGCATCACGATCGGCTTCCACCGCTATTTCACGCACGGCGCCTTCAAGGCCCGGCGTCCGCTGCGGATCGCGCTGGCGATCATGGGGTCGATGGCGGTGGAGGGCCCGCTGGTCCGCTGGGTGGCGGACCACCGCAAGCACCACAAGTTCTCCGACGCGGAGGGCGACCCGCACTCCCCCTGGCGCTTCGGCGAGAGCGTGCCCGCGCTGATGAAGGGCCTGTGGTGGGCGCACATCGGCTGGATGTTCGACGAGGAGCAGACCCCGCAGCACAAGTACGCCCCCGACCTGATCAAGGACCCGGCGATCCGGACCGTCTCCCGCCAGTTCATCCTGTGGACGACGGTGTCGCTGCTGATCCCGCCGCTGGTCGGCGGGCTGGCCACCTGGTCCTGGCAGGGCGCGCTGACCGCGTTCTTCTGGGGCTCCCTGGTGCGGGTGGCGCTGCTGCACCACGTCACCTGGTCGATCAACTCGATCTGCCACGCGGTCGGCAAGCGCCCGTTCAAGTCCCGCGACCGCTCCGGCAACGTGTGGTGGCTGGCGGTGCTGTCCTGCGGCGAGTCCTGGCACAACCTCCACCACGCGGACCCGACCTGCGCCCGGCACGGTGTCATGAAGGGCCAGCTGGACTCCAGCGCCCGGCTGATCCGCTGGTTCGAGCGGGCCGGCTGGGCGTACGACGTCCGCTGGCCGAACGCGGCGCGGATCGACGCCCGGCGCCAGGAGAACGCCCGAGGCGGGGAGAAGGCCGCGCAGGCGGCATGATTGACGGGTGGCGATCGACAGCAGCAGCGCGAACAACGGCAAGGGAAAGTCCTCCGCGTCCTCGACGTCCGGGGGCCGGCGCGCACGCCGGGTGCGGATGACCGGTGCGGAGCGCCGGGAGCAGTTGCTGGACATCGGCCGCACGCTGTTCGCCGAGCGTGGCTACGAGGGCACGTCCGTCGAGGAGATCGCCGCCAAGGCCGGGGTGTCCAAGCCCGTGGTCTACGAGCACTTCGGCGGCAAGGAGGGGCTGTACGCGGTGGTCGTGGACCGCGAGATGCGGCAGCTGCTGGACATGGTGACCGGTGCGCTGACCGCCGGCCATCCGCGCGAGCTGCTGGAACAGGCCGCGTTCGCGCTCCTCGACTACATCGAGACGTTCACGGACGGCTTCCGCATCCTCGTCCGCGACTCGCCGGTCGCCCAGTCGACCGGCACCTTCGCGTCCCTGATCAGCGATATCGCCACCCAGGTCGAGGACATCCTCGGGCTGGAGTTCAAGGCGCGCGGCTTCGATCCGAAGCTGGCCCCGCTGTACGCGCAGGCCCTGGTCGGCATGGTGGCGCTGACCGGTCAGTGGTGGGTCGACACCCGCAAGCCGAAGAAGGCGGAGGTGGCGGCGCACCTGGTGAACCTGGCGTGGCACGGGCTGGGCAATCTGGAGGCCAAGCCGCGGCTGATAGGGCACCGCAAGAACTAGCCCCGAGGGCCGGTGCCCGGCGCGGACGGTGCCGCGCCGGCCTCGAACCAGCAGCCTTCTCCATGCCTCCCCAGGCAGGCGGCGAGCTGGATGTGGCCGAGGCCGGTGCTCATGGCGGTCGGGCGGGGTCAGGCGACGGGGGCCGGGGGCTTCTGGGCCACGACGAAGATGCGGCGGAAGGGGAACACCGTGCCGTGCCGGCCGGTGGGGTACGCCTCGCGCAGCGCGTCGCGGTATTCGACGAGGAAGGCTTCGCGCGCCTCCGGGTCGTCTTCGAGAACGGTGAGGACGGGGCGCAGGGCGGTGCCCTTGACCCAGTCGAGGACCGGGTCGTCGCCTTGGAGGAGCTGGACGTAGGTGGTTTCCCAGGCGTCGCTGGTGCAGCCGAGGTCGGTGAGGCGCTCCAGGTAGTCGGCGGGTTCGAGGATGTGGACGAAGCGGCGGCCGTGGGTGTCGAGGCGGTCGCGCCATTGCGGGGAGTCGCACAGTTCGCCGAGCAGGGCGTGGCTGGGCGAGGTGAAGTTCCCGGGTACCTGGAACGCGAAGGTGCCGCCCGGGGTGAGGGCGTCGACCCAGCGGGCGAAGGAGTCCGGGTGGTTGGGGACCCATTGCAACGCGGCGTTGGAAACGATCAGGTCGAAAGGCTCTTCGGGGGTCCAGTCGGCGGCGTCGGCCGGTGCGAAGTCCACGTGGCCGCCGCCGGGGGTCGGCCCGGCGTGGTTCTCGGCTTCCTTCAGCATCTCGGGGGAGTTGTCGAAGCCGGTGATATGCGCGTCGGGCCAGCGGTCGGCGAGCTGGACCGTCACGTTGCCCGGGCCGCAGCCCAGGTCGGCGATGCGGGCGGGGCGTCCCGGCCGCGGCAGTTGCGGAATACGGGCCAGAAGGTCGTGAAAGGGCCGGGTGCGGTGCCCGGAGTGATGCAGGTACTGCTGTGGATCCCAGGTTGGTGCATCGTGCATGTTCGAAAACCCCTCTGCTGATACAGGGTCGGCACGGTTCGACTCCGGAAGTCGTCGCGCCGCGTTCTAGCCATCTCGGATGGAATCCGAGCCCGCGGCGACGATTCCCAGTAGTCCGGGAAAATATATCTTGACGGCGAGATACTTTACATCAAGAGACTTCACGTCGACAGACCCTTTACACTGATCGTCATGGAGGACGAGGTCGACCGACTGGTGGCAGCATGGCGCCGCGAGCGCCCGGACCTCGACGTGGAACCGCTTGAGGTCCTCAGCCGCGTCTCCCGGCTGGCCAGACATCTGGACCGGGCCCGCCGCCTCGCGTTCTCCGAGGTGGGACTGGAGCCCTGGGAGTTCGACGTGCTCACCGCGCTGCGGCGGGCCGGCGCCCCCTACCAGCTCTCCCCCGGCGCCCTGCTGACGCAGACGCTGGTCACCTCCGGCACGATGACCAACCGCATCGACCGGCTGGCCAAGAAGGAGCTTGTCGAGCGGCTGCCCGACCCCAGCGACCGGCGCGGCGTACTGGTCCGGCTGACCGCCCAGGGCCGCGACAAGGCCGACCAGTCCCTGGCCGGACTGCTCGCCCAGGAGCGCGCGATCCTCGCCGAGCTCTCGCGGCAGCAGCGGCAGGAACTGGCCGGTCTGCTGCGGCGGTTGACCGGGCCCTTCGACAACATCCCCGGCTAGCGCCTGTCCGATGGGTCAGGGCCGGAAAGGCCGCGGGCCCGGCCATGGCCCATCGGACAGGCCCTAGCCCACCCCTCCCGCACGCCCCCGTGTCCTCTTGCCCGGCCGCCCCCGGGTGGGCTTGGATCGCGGCATGAGCCAGCACGAGACGCGCCCGGTGCCCGGTGGCCCGTACGGCAGGCGGTTCGCGGGCCGTACGGTCGTGGTGACCGGGGCGGCCGGCGGGATCGGGGCGGCGACGGCGGACCGGCTGGCGGCCGAGGGCGCCGGGGTGCTGCTGCTGGACATCGACGACGCGCGCGGCGAGCACACCGCGCGGCGGATCCGGGCGGCCGGCGGGCGGGCCTCGTACGAGCACTGCGACGTGGCCGACGAGGGCGACTGGCGGCGGGCCGTGGAGGCGGCGCGGCGGCGGTACGGCCCGGTGGACGGGCTGGTCGGCAACGCGTATCTGCCGTACGTCGCGGCGGCCGGTGAGACGCCGTTGGCCGACTGGGAGCGGCAGCTGGCGGTGAATCTGACCGGCTCCTTCCTCGGCGTGCGGGCCGCGCTGGCGGATCTGCGGGCGCGCGGCGGGTCGGTGGTGCTGACCTCGTCGGTGCATGCGCTGGTCGGGCTGCCGGGGCGGCCCGCGTACGCCGCGTCGAAGGCCGGGCTGACCGGCCTGGGGCGGCAGCTGGCGGTGGAGTACGGGCCCGAGGTGCGGGTCAACAGCGTGCTGCCGGGCCCGGTGCTGACCGCGGCCTGGGACGGCATCGGGGAGGCGGACCGGCAGGCCAGCGCGGCGCAGACGGCGGCGCGGCGGCTGGGGCGGCCCGAGGAGGTCGCGGCGGCGATCGCGTTCCTGCTGTCCGACGAGGCGTCGTTCGTGACGGGGGCGAGCCTGGTCGTGGACGGCGGGTGGAGCGTGTACAAGAACTCTTCGTGAGGGCGGGAACCTCGACTGCGACCCTGGGGGTCCGATGGGCATCCGATTCGGCGGCGACTACAACCCCGAGCAGTGGCCCGAGGAGGTGTGGGCCGAGGACCTGGCGCTGATGAAGGCGGCCCACGTCACCACGGTCACGGCCGGGATCTTCTCCTGGGCGAAGGTCGAACCCCGGCCCGGGGAATGGGACTTCGGCTGGTTCGACCGGGTGCTGGACGGGCTGGCGGGAGCCGGGATCGAGGTGTGCCTGGCGACGATGACGGCCTCGCCGCCGCCCTGGCTGACCCGCGCGCACCCGGAGATCCTGCCCGAGGGGCCGGACGGGCAGCGCCGCTGGCCCGGAGCCCGGCAGCACTTCTGCCCGTCCAGCCCGGTCTACCGGTCGTACGCGGTACGGCTGGTGGAGCAGCTCGCCGCCCGGTACGCGGAGCATCCGGCGCTCGCCATGTGGCATGTGGGCAACGAGTACGGGTGCCACACCCGGCAGTGCTTCTGCGAGGTGTCGGCGGAGGACTTCCGGGTCTGGCTGCGGACCCGCTACGGGAGCGTGGACGCGCTCAACGACGCCTGGTCGACGGCCTTCTGGTCGCAGGCGTACGGGGACTTCGACGAGGTGCTGCCGCCGCGGGCCGCGCCCACCTTCCCCAACCCGGCGCAGCAGCTGGACTATCTGCGCTTCGGCGACCACGCGCTGCGGGCCTGCTATCTGGCCGAGAAGGCGGTGCTGGCGCGGCTGGCGCCGGAGGTGCCGGTCACCACCAACCTGATGCCGCAGCACAAGCCGGTCGACGCGTTCGGCTGGGCGCCGCACCTGGACGCGATGGCGCTGGACTTCTACCAGGACCCGTACGCGGCGGACGATCACGTACGGGCCGGGTACGTCTTCGACCTGATGCGCTCCGCGCGCGGCGGGCAGCCCTGGCTGCTGCTGGAGCAGGCGCCCGGCGCGGTCAACTGGCGGCCGAGGAACGGGCCCAAGCCGCCCGGCGCGATGCGGCTGTGGAGCTGGCAGGCGGTGGCGCAGGGAGCGGACGCGGTGCTGTTCTTCCAGTGGCGGCAGTCGCTGGGCGGGGCGGAGAAGTTCCACTCGGCGATGCTGCCGCACGGCGGGACGGACACCCGTACGTGGCGTGAAGTCACCGGTCTCGGGCGGGAGTTCGCGTCGGTTCCGGGCATCGAGGGGACCCGGTCGCGGGCGTCGGTCGCGCTGCTGGCGGACTGGCACAGCTGGTGGGCGCTGGAGCTGGACTCCCGGCCGTCGACCGCGCTGGACCACTCCCGGATCGCGCTGGAGCACTACCGGCCGCTCTTCGAGGCGGGGGTGGCCTGCGACGTGGTGCCGCCGCAGCGGGAGCTGTCCGGCTACCGGCTGGTCGTGGTGCCGAACCTGTATCTGGTGACGGCCCGGGACGCGGAGCGGCTGGCGGCCTATGTACGGGACGGCGGGCGGCTGGTGGTGTCGTTCTTCTCGGGGATCGTCGACGCGCACGACCGGGTGCACCCGGGTGGCTATCCGGCGCCACTGCGGGAGCTGCTGGGGCTGCGGGTCGCGGAGTTCTGGCCGCTGCCCGAGGGCCGTTCGGTGGCCGTCGGGGCCGTCGGGGCCGTCGGGGCCGTCGGGGCCGTCGGGGGTGGGGGTACCTCCCTGGTCGAGCCCGGCCGAGACCTTGGGGGAGCCTACGCCGGGCGGGCGGACCTGTGGTCGGAGGAGATCGACCTGGAGGGGGCCGAGGCCCTCGCCCGCTTCACGGACGGCGAGCTGGCGGGGCGGCCCGCGGTGACCCGGCACGACTACGGGCGGGGCACCGTCTGGTACCTCGGCACCCGCCTCGAACCGGCGCTGCTGCGGGCCCTGTTGGACGACGTCCGCGAGGCCGCGGGGGTGGCGCCCGTACTGCCGGGGCTCCCGGCGGGCGTGCAGGCGGCCGTACGGGAGGGCGCCGGCGGGCGGTACCTGTTCCTGCTCAACCACGGGGCGAGGGCGGTGGAGGTGGGGCTGCCGGGGCCCCTGCGGGACGCGCTGGCGCCCCGGGCGGCGGCCGTGGAGCAGGTGGCGCTGGCCGCCCGGGGCGTGGCCGTACTGACCGGTCCGGCGGCGCGGCCGGACTGACCCGTACCGGGGTGCCGGCCGCCCGTCAGGGCACCGTGACCGGGCCCGCCCCGGCCGGCTCCAGCTCGACCGGTCCGACCCCGGCCCGGCGGGCCAGCGCCACCGCCGCGAGGGTGGAGTGCACGCCGAGCTTGCCGAGCACGTTCTGCATGTGCGTACGGACCGTGTGCGGGGAGAGGAACAGCCGCTCGGCGACCGCCTTGCGGCCCAGCCCCGCCACCATGCAGCGCAGCACCTCGCGCTCGCGCGGGGTCAGCGACTCCACCAGCCGCTCGCTCTCCGTACGGTGCCGGCGGGCGGCCGTCAACTCCCGCAGGACGCCGGTGAGCAGGGCGGGCGGCAGATGCGTCTCGTCGCGCAGCACGCCGCGGATGACGGCGAGCAACCGGGAGAGCGAGCAGTCCTTGGCGACCCAGCCGGAGGCACCGGCCAGGAGGGCCGAGGCGGCCCGGCGCGGGTCGTCCCGGTCGGCGAGCACCACCGTCCGCAGGTACGGGTGGCTGGAGCGCAGCCCGGAGACCAGCGCGATGCCGTCCATCGGGCAGCCGCGGGGCGCGGCCTCGCGGACCGCCCCGTCCCGCCCCGCGGCGTCGCGGGGCGCGCCGTCGCGGGCGGACGGCTGCGGCGGCACCGCGAGCAGCGGCGCGGCCAGATCGGCGTCCGCCAGCAGCACGTCGAAGCGGCGGCCGTCGGCGGCGGCCCGGTCCAGATTGCGCAGCGCCGCCGGGGCGCTGCCCGCCGCCGCGACGTCCACGTCCACTTCCGCGGCCAGCGCGGCGGCCAGGGATTCGGCGAAGATGCGGTGGTCGTCGACCACCAGAACCCGGATTCGTTGCACAGAGACCCCCTGTCTCGGTGAACGGACCATAGCGGGCACGGCGCCCGGATTGAAGATCGCCTCAACCGCGCGGCCGCCGCCGCGCCGACCTGGCCACCCCACCCCGGACGCCGTACCCGAAACGGTCTCGCCCCCTGAAACGGCACCGGCCCCCACCGGCACCGGATCAAGCCTACGGACGGGGCGCGGCCAGGGAAGGCGAATGACCGAAGTGGCCCGGCGATCGGCCGGAGCGCCGGGGGCGTCTCAGGCGCGCGCCGCGGTCCCGGTGGACCGGTCCGCCAGACGGCGTGCACCGGCGCTCGGGACGGCCGGGAAGATCCGCGGGGCGGCGTACCCGGCCGCCGCGAACGCCGCGGTGACCGCGTCGGCGACCGGCCCTGCGGCACCCTCCTCGACGAGCACCACCGCCGAGCCGCCGAAGCCGCCGCCGGTCATCCGGGCGCCCAGCGCACCCGCCGCGTCGGCGGCGCCGACGGCGAGGTCGAGTTCGGCGCAGGAGACCGCGAAGTCGTCGCGGAGCGAGGCGTGTCCGGCGGTGAGCAGCGGGCCGATGCCGCGGATGTCGCCGGCGTCGAGGCGGGCGACGACCTGTTCCACACGGTGGTTCTCGGTGACGACATGGCGGACGAGGGAGCGGACCGCGGGATCGTCAAGTCTGTCGAGCGCCACGGGCAGATGCGCGTACGGAACATCGCGCAGGGCTCCCACACCGAGCGCCCGCGCACCGCGTTCACAACCAGCGCGCCGCTGGGCGTACGCGCCGTCGCCGAGCTCGTGCCGGACGCGGGTGTCGACCACCAGGAGCCGCAGCCCCTCCCCCGCCAAATCGAACGGTACGTGACGGTGGTTGAGGTCCCTGGTGTCCAGGAAGAGGGCGTGCCCGGCGGTGCAGCAGGCGGCGGCGGTCTGGTCCATGATCCCGCAGGGCACGCCGACGAACGCGTTCTCCGCCCGCTGGGCGATCCGGGCCAACTCCTGCGGGGCCAGGCCGAGTCCGTAGAGATCGTTGAGGGCGAGGGCGGTGGCGACCTCCAGGGCCGCCGAGGAGGACAGCCCGGCGCCGGTGGGCACCGTGCTCTCGAAGTGCAGGTCCGCGCCGCCCACCGGCAGCCCGGCCTCCCGCAGCGCCCAGGCGACGCCCGCCGGGTAGGCGGCCCATCCCGCGGTGGGGGTCGGCGCCTCGCCGCGCAGCGCGTCGGGGCGCAGCTCGGTGACGCCGCCGCCGGCGCCGGCCGAGTGCAGGCGCAGCACACCGTCGGTGCGGGGCGCGGCGGCGGCGAGGGTGGTGTGCGGGAGGGCCAGCGGCATCACGAAGCCGTCGTTGAAGTCGGTGTACTCACCGATCAGGTTGACCCGGCCGGGCGCCGCCCAGACGCCGTGGGGCTCCGCCCCGTACACCTCGCGGAAGGCCGCCGCCGTCCGGGGAGCGCCGTGCTCCGTGTCGGTCACGCGGACTCCTTCGGCTGGTGCGGCAGGCCCGCGGACTCCTCGCGGGCGATGCGCCGGGCGAACCGCCAGGCGTCGGCGATGATTCCGGCGAGGTCGGCGCGGCTGGGGCGCCAGCCGAGCCGGTCGATGGCGGTCCGCGCGGAGGCCACCAGGACGGCCGGGTCGCCAGCGCGGCGCGGGGCGGTGATCTCGGGGACGGGGTGCCCGGTGACCTTGCGGACGGTCTCGATGACCTCGCGTACGGAGAAGCCGTTGCCGTTGCCGAGGTTGCAGATGAGGTGTTCGCCGGGCCGCGCCGCCGCCACGGCGAGCAGGTGGGCCTCCGCGAGGTCGGCGACGTGGATGTAGTCGCGGACGCAGGTGCCGTCGGGGGTCGGGT
Organism: Streptomyces sp. GS7; assembly: GCF_009834125.1. Classification (NCBI taxonomy): domain Bacteria; kingdom Bacillati; phylum Actinomycetota; class Actinomycetes; order Kitasatosporales; family Streptomycetaceae; genus Streptomyces; species Streptomyces sp. GS7. The sequence continues at coordinate 876,206 of NZ_CP047146.1, read as the reverse complement.
AGTCGTCGCCGTAGACGGAGATCGCCTCGCGGCGGCCCTGGGCGACCTGGAGGACGAGCGGGATCAGGTGCGACTCGGGGTCGTGGCGCTCACCGCAGTCGCCGTAGGCGCCGGCGACGTTGAAGTAGCGCAGCGAGACGGCGGCCAGGCCGTGCGCGGCGGCCTCACCGCTGATCATGTGGTCGACGGCGAGCTTGCTGGCGCCGTACGGGGAGGTGGGGGCGGTCGGGTCGGTCTCGGTGATCGGGGTGCCGACCGGCTCGCCGTAGGTCGCGGCGGTGGAGGAGAAGACCAGCCGGCGCACTCCGGCATCGCGCATCGCGGTGAGCAGGTCCATGGTGCCGCCGACGTTGTTGCGCCAGTACTTCTCCGGGTCGGCGACGGACTCGCCGACCTGCGAGAACGCGGCGAAGTGCAGCACCGCGTCGTACGAGGCGTCCAGCCACCGGCCGGCGTCGCGGATGTCGCCCTCGATGAACCCGGCGCCCGCCGGGACTCCTTCCCGGAAGCCGGTGGAGAGGTTGTCGAGGACCGTCACGGTGTGGCCGGCCTCCAGAAGATGCTGGGCCACCACGCTGCCCACATAGCCGGCACCGCCTGTGACCAGGTACTTCTTGCTCACTCGCTCGCTACCTCTCGCAGTCGATCGGCCGCGGCCTCCGGCGGCACGTCGTTGATGAACACGTTCATGCCGGACTCCGAACCCGCGAGGAACTTCAGCTTGCCGGAAGTCCTGCGGATGGTGAAAAGCTCCAGATGGAGCGCGAACTGGGAGCGGTCCTCGGCGTGTACGGGCGCCTGGTGCCAGGCGGAGATGTACGGCGTCGGAGCCGCCCCCGGCCCGAATATCCGGTCGAACCGCCGCAAGACTTCCAGGTAGAGCTGTGGGAACTCTGTGCGCGCCGCCCCGTCGAGGGCGAGCAGGTCGGGGACCCGCCGCTTGGGGTAGAGGTGCACCTCGTACGGCCAGTGGGCGGCGTACGGGACGAAGGCCGCCCAGTGCTCGCCTTCGACGACGATCCGGCGGCCGTCGGCGAGTTCGTCGGCGAGCACGTCGTCGAAGAGGTTGCGGCCGGTGGCCCGGCGGTGCGCGGCGAGGGAGGCGAGCATCCGCTCGGTGCGCGGGGTGGTGAAGGGGTAGGCGTAGATCTGGCCGTGCGGGTGGCCGAGCGTGACGCCGATCTCGGCGCCGCGGTTCTCGAAGCAGAACACCTGCTGGACGCCGGGGAGTTGGGAGAGTTCCGCGGTGCGGTCGGTCCAGGCTTCGAGGACCAGGGCGGCCTGCTCCTCGGTGAGGTCGGCGAACGAGGCGTCGTGGTCGGAGGTGAAGCAGACCACCTCGCAGCGGCCGTGGTCGCCGGCGAGGGACGGGAAGCGGTTCTCGAAGACGGCGACGTCGTAGTCGGCGGCGGGGATCTCGCTGTGTCGGCCATCGCGGGAGGGGCACAACGGGCACTCGTCGGCCGGCGGGTGGTAGGTCCGGGCCTGGCGGTGCGAGGCGACGGCCACGGAGTCGCCGAGGAGGCGGTCGTGGCGGATCTCGGCGGCGGTGGCGACCGGGTCGAGGGGGCGGTGGTCGGGGGCGTCGCGGACCACGTCGTCGGCCGCGTCGTAGTAGATCAACTCCCGGCCGTCCGCGAGCCGGGTCGCCGTCTTCTTCACCGGTAGCTCCTCACCGCACCCAAACAGAAACAAACACAATGAAGCACAAGCGAACAGGTGCGTCAACGTGCGGCCAGTGGGCGGCCAGTGAAGCAGGCGCAAAGCGGCCATTTCCTGTCGAACAACCCGCGGTTCTCTCAGATCAATCACGATCCAACATGGGAACCGAACAAAACTATTCAGTTTTCGGTCGTCCGCGCGTACGTTTCTGTGCGTTCGAATCGCGCACACCACCGTGCCCCCCGAAAAGGCTGCGCTCCCCGAAAAGAGTCCCCATGATCACTCTGGCCGAAGGACTACGACTCCCGACCAACGGGCTCGACTACACGATCCTGGCCATCTACTTCGTCGTCGTCCTCGGCATCGGCTTCGCCGCCCGGCGCAGCGTGAAGACGAGCCTCGACTTCTTCCTCTCCGGGCGGTCGCTGCCCGCCTGGGTCACCGGACTCGCCTTCGTCGCCGCCAACCTGGGCGCCACCGAGATCCTCGGAATGGCGGCGACCGGCGCGCAGTACGGCGTCGCGGTCGTCCACTGGTACTGGATCGGTGCCATCCCGGCCATGGTCTTCCTCGGCCTGGTCATGATGCCCTTCTACTACCGCTCGAAGGTCCGCTCCGTACCGGAGTTCCTGCTCCAGCGCTTCGACAGGTCGGCGCACCTGCTCAGCTCCGTGCTGTTCGCCTTCGCCGCCGTCCTGATCGCGGGCGTGAACCTCTACGCGCTGTCGATCGTCGTCGAGGCGCTGCTCGGCTGGCCGCAGTGGGTGGCCATCGTCGTCGCCGGGCTCTTCGTCCTCGCGTACATCACCATCGGCGGGCTCTCCTCGGCCATCTACAACGAGGTGCTCCAGTTCTTCGTGATCCTCGCCGCGCTCATCCCGCTGGTCGTCCTCGGCCTCAAGCGGGTCGGCGGCTGGGGCGGTCTGACCCACTCGCTCACCTCCGCGCACGGCCACAACTTCCTGACGGCGTGGGGCGGTACGGGCATCGGCCAGGCCAACCCGCTGGGCGCCAACTGGCTGACGATCATCCTCGGCCTGGGCTTCGTGCTCTCCTTCGGCTACTGGACCACCAACTTCGCCGAGGTGCAGCGCGCGCTGTCCGCGAAGAACCTCTCCGCCGCCCAGCGCACCCCCCTCATCGCCGCCTTCCCGAAGATGTTCATCGTCTTCCTGGTGATGATCCCGGGCCTTGTCGCCGCCGTGCTCGTACCGAAGATCGGCGCCCCGGGCGGCCTCCAGTACAACGACGCGATCCCCTACCTCATGCAGGAGCTGCTGCCCAACGGCGTGCTGGGCATCGCCGTCACCGGTCTGCTCGCCGCGTTCATGGCCGGCATGGCGGCCAACGTCTCGTCCTTCAACACCGTCTTCACGTACGACATCTGGGCCAAGTACGTGAAGCAGGGCCGGCCCGACGGCTACTACCTGCGGTTCGGCCGGCTGATCACCGCGATCGGCGTGCTGGCCTCGATCGGCACCGCGTTCATCGCCTCGTCGTTCTCCAACATCATGGGCTACCTCCAGACCCTGTTCTCCTTCTTCAACGTGCCGATGTTCGTGGTCTTCATCATCGGCATGTTCTGGAAGCGGGCCTCGATGAAGTCCGGCGTCTGGGGCCTGCTCGCCGGCACCACCGCCGCGATGGTCAACTACTTCTGGATCTACAAGCAGCACGTGATCTCCATACCGACCGACCAGGGCGCCAACTTCGTCTCCGCGATCGTCGGCTTCGTCGCGGGCGCGGCGGTCATGGTCGTCGTCACGCTCTTCACCGAGCCCAAGCCGCAGGCCGAACTCGCCGGGCTGGTCTGGGGGTCCCCCCGCTCGAACGGAGTTGAGAGTGGGGGAGGGACGACCGCGCCGGGCCTCGAAGAGCAGCCCGCCGAGGGCGACGACGCCTGGTACCGCAAGCCCGCGCTGCTGGGCTGGGGCGCCATCGCCCTCGCCGCGCTGTGCTACCTGCCCTACTCGCTCTGAACCCGCCCCGACCGGAGACCCCGTCATGTCTGAACTGCAGCACGAAGTGACCGAGTTGGAGCGCAGGTCGGCCACGGCCACCCGGCTCTTCGACATCCGCCGGATCATCGGCGGCCTGTTCGTCGTCTACGGCGTGATCGTCACCATCGCCGGGCTCATGGCCTCCGACGCGGACCTCCACAAGGCCCAGGGCATCAACATCAACCTCTGGACCGGCGGGGGCATGCTCGCGCTCGGCGTGTTCTTCCTGGTGTGGCTGAAGCTGCGGCCGATAGTGCCACCGCCGGCGGCGGAGCCTCAGGACGAGCGGGGCGAGCGCGGCGAGGGGGACTGAGCCCGCTCCAGCAGGCCGGTGCGGGCGGCCAGCGCGGCCGCCTCCAGCCGGGAGCCCACCTCCAGCTTCATCAGCACCCGCTGGACATGCGTCCGCGCGGTGCTGGGCGCGATGTCCATCCCCGCGGCGATCACCCGGGTGTCCTCGCCGTCCGCGACCCGCATCAGCACCTCGACCTCCCGCGGGGTGAGCAGCTGGAGCAGCCGCGCCCCCTCGTCGTCGGGCTGGGCGGAGGGGTGCAGCAGCTCCTCGAAGGCGTGCTGGAGCAGCTGCGGCGCTACGGCCGCCTCGCCCGCCCGCGCCTTGATCATGGCTCGTTCGACGCCCTCGATCCGCTCGTCGTTGCGGACGTAGCCGGAGGCCCCGGCGGCGAACGCGGCGGCGATCCCGCGTGGGCTGGGCACCGGCCCGAGCACCACCACCGCGACCTGCGGGCGCTCCTTCTTGATCCGCACGACCGGGTCGAACGCCCCCGGCTCGGCGGGCGTCGCGGTGCCCAGCAGGCACACCTCGGGCGCCCGGCTCACCACCAGGTCCGCGGCCCCGGCGCTGGGCGCCGCCGCCGCCAGCACCCGGTGCCCGCGCAGCTTGAGGGCCGAGGCGAGCGCCTCGGCGAGCAGCCGGTGATCGTCGACCACCATGAGCCGTACGCCCATCGGGCAAACCCCCTCAACTCCCCGGCCCGGCCATGTGTCCCCGGGAAGCTACACGGTCGGCAGGCGATGCGCGCCCCCCGGAAGGAGGAAGACCACCGGAACGCGGGATTCCCGGCCACTCGGGGTCGGCCAACGCCCGCCTCCTACGGGCGGGCACCGGCCCCGGCGGCCGGGAGAGGCGGCCCGGCGGGCGTCAGGCGTCCTCCGCCAGCTCCAGCCAGCGCATCTCCAACTCCTCGCGCTGGGCTGCGAGTTCACGCAGTTCGGCGTCGAGTCCGGCGACCTTCTCGAAGTCGGTGGCGTGCTCGGCGAGCTGCGCGTGGACCGCGGATTCCTTGTCCCCGATCTTGTCCAGTTGCCGCTCGATCCGCTGGAGTTCCTTCTGCGCCGCACGGTTGACGGCGGACGGCTTCTTCGGGGCCGCGGCGGCCGGCTGGGCGGGCGCCGGCACCGCCGCCTCGATCACCTTCTGCCGCCGCTCCAGGTACTCGTCCAGACCGCGCGGCAGCATCCGCAGGGCGGCGTCCCCGAGCAGCGCGAAGACCCGGTCGGTGGTGCGCTCGACGAAGTACCGGTCGTGACTGATCACGATCAGCGAGCCGGGCCAGCCGTCGAGCAGGTCCTCCAGCTGCGTCAGCGTCTCGATGTCCAGGTCGTTGGTCGGCTCGTCCAGGAACAGCACGTTCGGCTCGTCCATCAGCAGCCGCAGGATCTGGAGCCGCCGCCGCTCACCACCGGACAGATCACCGACCGGCGTCCACTGCTTCTCCTTGGTGAACCCGAACTTCTCGCACAGCTGCCCCGCGGTCATCTCCCGGCCCTTGCCGAGGTCGACCCGGTCGCGCACCTGCTGGACGGCCTCCAGGACCCGTAGGGCCGGGTCCAGTTCGGCGACCTCCTGCGAGAGGTACGCCAGCTTCACGGTCTTGCCGACGACGACCCTGCCCGCCGCGGGCTGCGCCTCACCCTCCGTACGGGCCGCCGCGGCGAGCGTGCGCAGCAGCGAGGTCTTACCGGCACCGTTGACACCCACCAGGCCGATCCGGTCCCCCGGCCCCAGCTGCCACGTCAGATGCTTGAGCAGCACCTTCGGCCCGGCCTGAACCGTCACGCCCTCCAGCTCGAAGACCGTCTTGCCGAGCCTGGAGCTGGCGAACTTCATCAACTCGGCGCTGTCCCGCGGCGGCGGCACGTCCGCGATCAGCTCGTTGGCCGCCTCGATACGGAACCGCGGCTTACTGGTCCGCGCCGGGGCGCCGCGCCGCAGCCACGCCAGCTCCTTGCGCATCAGGTTCTGCCGCTTGGCCTCCTCGGAGGCGGCGATCCGCTCCCGCTCGGCCCGCGCGAAGACGTAGTCGGAGTAGCCGCCCTCGTACTCGTGGACGGTGCCGCGCTGCACGTCCCACATCCGGGTCGCGACCTGGTCCAGGAACCAGCGGTCGTGGGTGACGACCACCAACGCGGAGCGCCGGCCGCTCAGGTGCCGCGCCAGCCAGGAGATCCCCTCCACGTCGAGGTGGTTGGTCGGCTCGTCGAGCACGATCAGGTCCTGCTCGGCGATCAGCAGCTTGGCGAGCGCGATCCGCCGCCGCTCACCACCGGACAGCGGCCCGATGACGGTGTCCAGCCCCTTGTCGAAACCCGGCAGGTGCAGATCCCCGAACAGCCCGGTCAGCACGTCCCGGATCTTGGCGTTGCCCGCCCACTCGTGATCGGCGAGATCGCCGATCACCTCGTGCCGGATAGTGGCTTCCGGGTCCAGCGAATCGTGCTGGGTCAGCACACCGAGCCGCAGACCGCCGGCGTGCGTCACCCGGCCCACGTCGGCGGACTCCAGCTTGGCGAGGATCCGGATCAGGGTGGTCTTGCCGTCGCCGTTACGGCCGACGACGCCGATCCGGTCGCCCTCATTGACGCCGAGGGAGACACCGTCGAGCAGCGCACGGGTCCCGTACACCTTGTCGACGGCTTCCAGATTGACGAGGTTGACGGCCATCTCACTCCTGGTCTGTGCATCCCCGGTCGGGGACGGGTCGGCTTCAAGAGTAGTCGGCGCGGGGTGGGTGCCTTGGGGGGAGGAGCGGGGGCGGCTGCCGGGGGCAGGAGCGGGGCAGTCACCCTTTGTGATGACGTGATCGGGATACGGCCGCTACGGCGGACCAGCAAGCCGAAGAATCCCGCCCGTGGGAGAAACCGTGACTACCGAGCCGGCCTCGCGATGGCCGGTCCCGCCACCGGCTGGCTGGACCGTGGACGACCTGTTCACCCTGCCCAACCTCCCGCCGCACACCCAATTGATCGACGGGAGCCTGGTCTTCGTGAGTCCGCAGCGCCGTTCCCACGGCAACGTGATCGACCTGCTCGTCTGCGGCCTGCGCACGAGTCTGCCTGCCGAGTTCAAGGTCAGTCGCGAGATGACCGTCATCCTCGACAAGCACAACGGCCCCGAACCCGATGTGAGCGTGGTCCGGACCGACGCGATCACCGGGCCGGACCAGATGAGCTACCAGGTCAGGGACGTGCTCCTCGTCGTCGAAGTCGTCACCCCGGAATCAGCGTCCCGCGACCACACGACCAAGCCGCGGAAGTACGCCGCCGCCGGGATCGAGAACTTCTGGCGGGTCGAGGAGAGCGGAACCAGCGGCAAGCCCGTCGTCCACGTTTACGAACTCGACCCGGTCACGGAGGCCTATGTGCACGCCGGTATCCACCGCGACCGGATCAAGGTCGACAGGCCCTACGCCATCGACATCGACCTGACCGCCGTCGACGAGCTTTAAGCACCGCCCTTGACGGCCGAGACGAACGACGACCATCCGGCGGCGGAGAAGACCAGCGCGGGCCCCTGCGGATCCTTGCTGTCCCGGACGGGGACGATGCCGGGGAGGCCGTCGGCGACCTCGACGCACTCACCGCCGGAGCCGTTGCTGTAGCTGCTCTTGCGCCACGCAGCGTTATTCAAGTCGAGCCTTCTGCTTGCCATTTCGGAAGTCCCCTGCCGCTGCCTCGATCATGGACAGAGACGCCGCGGGCGACAGTGCGGCGGCCCTGAGCAGATCGTACGACTCCCGGTACAGCTTCACGAGCGGTGGAAAGTCAATGACTTGGCCGCTGTGCAGACCCTCGGTGTACGCGACCGGAGGGGCGTCCGGGAACGTCATGATCCTGGTCATCCCCATCATGAACGGGTGCAGGCCGTCGACTTCCGGGACGATCTGCACAATCGAGTGCGTGGCCCTGACCACCTCTGCGATGTGCTCCAGCAGTTCCGCCATCTGCTCGTCCGGGAGAGCCCGGCGGCGGATCAGCGACTCGTTCATGATCGCCCAGAACTTCGGGGGCGTCTCCGCTTTAAAGATCGCCGCCCGGGACATCCGGGCCGTCACCTTCTCCTCAACCTCTTCGTCCGCCTCCCTGGGATGTGCCGCCCGCACGACCGCCCGTGTGTACGCCGGCGTCTGGAGCAGGCCAGGAACGAGCATCGGCGCCCAGTCATCGATCTCCTCCGCCCGCTGCTCCATCTCCAGCGCATCCGCGAAGTACTCCGCGTGCCCGGCCCTGCGGGCCATCGCCGCCGCTTCACACCGGCGCTCGAAGAACCCGTTCGTCTTGAGGATCTTGTCAACGTGAACGGCCAAGTCCAACGGCATACTGCGCTCGCCGCGCTCGATCTGGCTGAGCAGCGGGATGCCGCGATAGCTGCCCTCCGCCAACTGTTCGAGCGTGAGTCCGGCCTGTTCCCGGAGGTAGCGCATCTCGGCGCCGTAGAAGCACGGGACGCTGGCCGAGGGATCGGCGTCCTTGCGAGGGGGCATAACTCACCACCGCTACTTGCTGGTTGCCCGGTACAACGCGATTCCTCGGCACGCTACGCGCGTGCGCTGCCGCCGCGTGAGCGATTCGCCGCAATGCGCACGGAAGGGTACTCACCGGGTCGCAGGTTTCCGCGACCCGGTGGGCCGGGTCGCGGTCCGGCACGACGTAAAGGCAAAAGCCCGGGGAAAGTACCCCTCCCAACCCCTCCGGCCTCCCCGTCGCCCCACCACCCATACGGGTGACATATGCCAACTCGGTTGGGATTGGGGCGGGTTGAGCGGCATATGCTCGCCGCGTCACGTGCACCACCGCACACATGCTTCGGCCCCCGGCCGGGACGGCAATCCCGAACGAGGGCCTGACCACCCAGGAAGAAATCACCTTCCCGATGGCTCTTGAGAACCCTAGCGCGCCCTCGCCCGCCGTGTCCCGCGTTCCCGCGCCGACTCCCTCGTCCGGCGTCATCCACGTCAACTCCCGTCACACCAGCCGCTACACGGTGGTCGGCAACCACCTCGCCCAGCACCGCGGGCTGACGCTCGTCGCCATCGGACTCGCCGTCCACATCCAGTCACTGCCTGCCGGGGCGCGCATCGGCATCAAGTGCCTGACCGCCCGCTTCCCGGAGAGTGAGGCCCGTATCGCCTCCGCACTGCGGGAGTTGGAGCAGGCCGGGTATCTGAAGCGGACGCGGGAGCGGCTGCCGAGCGGGCGGGTCGTGACGCGTACGGTCTCGTACAACCAGCCGGGCGCGGCCCCGTGCCCCGCGACCCGCCCCGCCCAGCGGGCCCCGAGGCCGAAACGGGAACCGAAGCCGAGGCCGAGGCCGGAGCGCGCGCCGCTGCCCGCCCCACGCCGTCCCGATCCGGTCGGTACGCGGACAGCCCACCGCATCCTCGTCGAGCTGCGGCGCGATGATCCGAGCCTGCTGCTCTCCGAGGCGGACGTGGCGCGCCTCACCCCGGCCGTGGCCGCCTGGCTCGAACGCGAGGCGCCGCCCGACGCCGTACGCCGTACCCTCACCGCCGACCTGCCGCCCGGCCTCCGTCACCCGGCGGCCTTCCTCGCCCACCGCCTGACGGCGTCACTGCCCCCGCCCCTCCCGGCCGCCGGCCCCGCCCCCGCACGCCCGGACCCCCTCCAGACCTGCGACGGCTGCGAGCGCGCCTTCCGCGCGCCGAGACCGGGGCTGTGCGGCGACTGCCAATCGTCCAACCACACGGAGGCCGCCTAGCATGAACGTGACGACTCTTGCCCCTGAGCACAGACGAGGAGCGCGCGCCATGACCATCGCCCCTGACGACGCCCAGCGGGTTTCCCCCCTGTACCAGGCGATGCGCGACATCGTCGAGCAGATGCAGGACCGCGTTCCAGGCAAGCTGGAGATCACCGTTGAAGGGATCGTTCACGACATGATGTCTCCGAGGCGCCCGCACGAGCTGACCGCAGCCCAGGTCAGCCGCCGCCTGGAGAAAGTGATGCCGGACGGGCTCTTGGCCCACACGGGAACCCCTGACGTGGAAGAAGAGCCCGAGGGCATCATGCGCCACCCCGACGTGATGGTGATCGCCTGGGAGGACATGGAGGGGCAGGGAGCCTTTGATCCCCGTACGCTCATCGCCGCCATCGAGGTCGTCTCCCGGTCCAATCCAGACAACGACTGGGTCGGCAAGACCCGGGACTACCCCCTCCTCGGTATCCCCCACTACGTGATCTTCGATCCCCGCACGGGCTCCGGCGCGGTCTTCTCCGACATCCACCCGACGCCCGAGGGCCCCCGCTACGCCACCCGCAAGGACTTCGTCTACGGCGAGGACGTCACCGTCGCCGAGTGGACGATCTCGACGGACGGCCTGCCGCGCTACCCGTGACGCCGCGCCCGCACCGGCCCCTCAGTCGACGTACTCCATCGTGATCGGGGCGGTGTTGTTCGTCAGGTCCGGGTCCGGGTGCTCCGGATCAGGTTCCACGGAGATCGTGCCCTGCGTGCCCTCGACCCGCTTGTCGATGTGGACCCGCAGTCTGGCGTGGTCGGCGTGGGGTTCGGGGCACAGCACCTTCCGGTTCCTCTTGTCGATGTACCCGCAATAGACGTCGTCGCCCTCCCCCTCATGGGCCTCCTTCAAGGTGAGGCCCTCGGGCAGGGTCAGGTACGTCTCACCCTCGTAGTAGCCGTCCTCGTCCATCACGTCGATCGAGATCTCGTCGCCCACCTTGCCCTTGAGGGTGAGCCCGTTGACCTGGTAGTCGTACCTCCGGGTGGTGAGGAAGCGCAGTTCACCTTGGGCAAAATCCCCGCCGAACGGCGTGTAACGGCTGCCGTCGGCCGGGCGGAGGCCATCGGCCGGGCGGAGGCCGACCGGCGCGCCCGTTCCCCGCGGGGCCGATTCGGGCAGCAGATCGCTGCTCGGCGTGTTCGGGGCGGGATACAGGGTGGAGGTGATCAGGCCCTGTCTCCCGGTCTTGTCGATCGCGACCGTGAAGGGCCGGTCGGTCTCGTACGCCGCTCCGACCGGCAGTGGCCCGGGGATCGTGCACACCGCCTTCTTCGGTGCGTCGGCCTTGTCGTAACGGCAGTTGCTGTACTGCCTGGACAGCGTCGCCTGTCCCTTCACGTCCACCACGACGCTGAGGTCGCCGTCGACGTCGACGTCTCCCTCGTTGCCGAAGGCGGGCCTCAGCTTCATCTCGGAGCCGGGCTCCAACGGAGCGGGCTCGGAGCCGGGCTCCACCGGAGCGGGCGACGGTTCCCCATCCTCCCGTGCCGTCAAGAGCGGTGCCCCGATGACCAGTTGGGTGGTGTGGTGGATGGTGGGGGCGTTGCTGCTGCTCACGGTGACGTTCATGGACCCGGCCGGGCCCTTCGCCGCGTTCCTTCGCACCACCATGTCGAACAGCCAGAGGTGTTCGGACTCGCCCGATGCGATGTTCTTCGGGGTGCAGGTGACGAGGTCACCGGAGCGCTTGCATCCCTGCTCCTTCTTCATGTCGTTGAACGTCACCGACTTCGCGGCGGACAGATCGACGGTCACCTTGATGTCCCTGGCGTTCACCGACCCCCTGCCCGGGGAAGCCCTGCTCGCCTCCAGGTTGACGTAGAACGGGTCGAAATTGCCGGTCATATCCTCCCGGTCCGACTCCGTGAGGTACCGGAGGTAGCTCGTGCCCAGCGGATCCTTGAACGCCAACTTCGCCCCCTGGGACGGCTTGTCCTCCCGCCCGGACCTCTCCGGGCCGCAGGAGGTCACCGCCCCGCCGAGCACGACCGCCAGGGCGGCCGTCCAGGCCGTGGTCGCGCGTCGTCGCCGGATGCCCGCTCGTAAATCCGTCATGCAAGATCAGACTCGAACGGCGTGTCGAACGGTTGCCCAGGGGCGGACACGGTACGGCAACGGCACGGACACGGTCCGGACGGTCTGGCGGCGCCGAACGGCCGTTGCGGAGCTAGCCGTTGGTGACGACCGTCGCGCCCGGTACGGGGCCGGCGGTGGCGCGGGCCGTGCGGCAGGTGCCCGAGCCGCGCAGCGCCGCGGCGACCCGCTCGGCGGCTTCCGCGTCGGAGACCAGGAACGCCGTGGTCGGGCCGGAGCCGGAGACCAGCGCAGCCAAGGCCCCGGCCGCCGTACCAGCCGCGAGGGTCGCGGCCAGCGACGGGCGGAGGGAGACCGCGGCGGCCTGGAGGTCGTTGCTCAACGACGCGGCCAGGGCCGTCGCGTCGCCGGTGCGCAGGGCGTCCAGGAGGGCGGGGGTCGGCTCGGGGTCGGGGATGTCGGCGGTGGTCGCGCCGCGGCCCGAGGCGTCCCGCAGGCGGTCGCACTCCTTGTAGACGGCGGGGGTGGACAGGCCGCCGTCGGCGACGGCGAAGACCCAGTGGAAGGTGCCGCCGACGGGCAGCGGCTCCAGGAGTTCGCCGCGGCCCCGGCCGAGGGCCGCGCCGCCGACCAGGCTGAACGGCACGTCGCTGCCCAACTCGGCGCAGAGGGCGAGGAGTTCGTCGCGGGACGAGCCCGTGCCCCAGAGGGTGTCGCAGGCCAGGAGGGCGGCGGCGGCGTCCGCGCTGCCGCCGGCCATGCCGCCGGCGACCGGGATGTCCTTGGCGATGTGGAGGTGGACGGCGGGGTCCAGGCCGTGGCGGGCCGCCAGCGCGCGGGCGGCGCGGGCCGCGAGGTTGGACTCGTCCAGCGGGACCTGGTCGGCGTCCGGGCCGGTGCAGGTGAGCGTCAGGGTGTCGGCGGGGGTGACGGTGACCTCGTCGTGGAGGCCGACGGCCAGGAAGACGTTGGCCAGGTCGTGGAAGCCGTCGGGGCGTCGTCCGCCGACCGCGAGCTGGACGTTGACCTTGGCGGGGACGCGGACGGTGACGCTCGCGGGAGCGTTGTCGGGAGCCTTGTCGGGAGCGTTACTGGTCATCGGGTGGGCTCCTGGTCGGTGGCGTCCGCGGCCGGAAGCTTGTTCTCGGCGATGGCGATGAACTCCTCGACCGTGAGGGATTCGCCGCGCGCCTGGGGGGAGATGCCGGCGGCCACGAGGGCGGCCTCGGCGGCGGGGGCGGAGCCCGCCCAGCCGGCGAGCGCGGCCCGCAGCGTCTTGCGGCGCTGGGCGAACGCGGCGTCGACGACGGCGAAGACCTCCCGGCGCGAGGCCGTCGTCTTGAACGGTTCGGCGCGGCGGACCAGCGAGACCAGGCCGGAGTCGACGTTGGGGGCGGGCCAGAAGACGTTGCGGCCGATGGCGCCGGCGCGCTTGACCTCGGCGTACCAGTTGGCCTTGACGGACGGGACGCCGTAGACCTTGTTGCCGGGGCGGGCGGCGAGCCGGTCGGCGACCTCGGCCTGGACCATGACCAGCGTGCGTTCGATGGTCGGGAACTGCTCCAGCATGTGGAGGAGGACGGGGACGGCGACGTTGTACGGGAGGTTGGCGACCAGGGCGGTGGGGGCCGGGCCGGGCAGTTCGGTGACCCGCATCGCGTCGCTGTGGACGAGGGCGAAGCGGTCGGCGCGCTCCGGCATCCGGGCCGCGACGGTGGCCGGCAGGGCCGCCGCCAGTACGTCGTCGATCTCCACGGCGGTGACCCGGTCGGCGGCCTCCAGCAGGGCCAGGGTCAGCGAGCCCAGTCCGGGGCCGACCTCGACGACGACGTCATCGGGCCGGACTTCGGCGGTCCGCACGATCCGGCGGACGGTGTTGGCGTCGATGACGAAGTTCTGGCCGCGCTGCTTGGTGGGGCGTACGCCCAGCGCCTCGGCCAGTTCCCGGACATCGGCGGGGCCCAGCAGCGGGCCGGGCTCGTCGGTGGTCTTGCTGTCGCTCACCCGTGCAGCTTACGGCCGCACACCGGCCACGGGCTCGCACCCCGGGTGACGTAGAGCTTCTTGGCCCGGTAGGTCTGCTCGTCGGCGGGGGCGTCCTGGGGGCGGCCGCTGCCGCCGAGCCCGCGCCAGGTGGAGACGTCGAACTGGTAGAGCCCGCCGTAGGTGCCGGACGCGTCGACGGCGTCCGCCCGGCCGCCCGCCTCGCACTGGGCCAGCGCGTGCCAGGAGAGCTGGTCGGCGCCCCTGACGGAGGTGGGCAGCGCCTTGGTGCCGATGTGCACGATCTGCGGGCGGGGGACGCGCACGACGTCCATGTCCACCGGCTTGGGCTTGAGCTTGACGCCGTTGACGGTGTCGAGCCGGTAGGTGACGCGCCGCACGCCGGGCACGCCCTGCTGGACGACCACCTCGGTGCCGCGCGGCAGGTCGGGGTCGGGCTTCTTGACCGTACGGAAGGTGATGGGCTCCTCGCGGACCTCCTTGGTGCCGGTGATCCGCAGTACGGAGACGGTCTGGCCCTCGCGCGGGAAGCTGTCCGGCGGCACCGAGGTGGTGTCGTGGTCGCGCAGTGCCAGACCGGCCTGTGCCAGGGCCTCGCGGACGGTGGCCGCGTTGGTGCGGACGCGGAACTCGCGGCCGTCGGCGACGAAGACCACCGAGCGTTCGGTGCGCACCGCCAGTTCCAGGCCGTGCCGGCCGATGCGCTGGGAGCGGGCGGCGGAGAGGTAGGCGCCCTCGGCGCGGACGCCGAGCTGGCGCAGCGCCTCGTCGACGGTGTCGGCGGTGGTCCACACCTGGCGGCGCCGGCCGTCGAGGGTGAGCATGAGCGGGCGGCCGTGCCGGACGGCGACCTTGTCGCCGCTGCCCAGGCCGGTGCCGGGGGCGGGCGCGACGATGTCGTGGCCGCCGACGTCCAGGTCCTGGTCGGCGAGCAGTTCGTCGACGTCGTCGGCGAAGGTGTGCAGGGTGCGCGGGGTGCCGTCGACGCTGAGCTTGATCACCTTGTCGTGGGCGACGAAGGCCGTGGTGCCGCCGGCGAGGAAGGCGACGACCAGGGCTCGGGGCACCAGGCGGCGCAGCGTATCGGGCGATTCGCCGGTGCGCCGGCGCCGGCGGCTGCCGCCGCGCGCGGCGCGATGGCTGCTCTGCGAAGGACTCACGACGCTCCACCTGCCACGGGTGTCGTCCGGTAACCGGTCAACGGCGGAATGTAGCGGAGCGGTGGCTACTCTCCCAAGTCGCCCGGTGACGGAACGTGCCCGGTTCGGGCTCAGTAACCGAAGGCGCGGGCGGAGTTGGCGGCGATCGCCGAGGCCAGGGCGTCCTCGTGCATCGCCTTGACGCCGGCCATCGCACGGACGGTGAGCGGGATCAGATACGGCGCGTTGGCCCGTCCGCGGTACGGCGCGGGGGTGAGGAAGGGTGCGTCGGTCTCGACGAGCAGCAGCTCGGGCGGGGCGACGGCGAGCGCGTCGCGCAGCGGCTGGGCGTTCTTGAACGTGATGTTGCCCGCGAAGGACAGGAAGTAGCCGGCGTCGGCGCAGGTCTTGGCCATCGCGGCGTCGCCGGAGAAGCAGTGGAAGACGACCCGGTCGGGGGCGCCCTCCTCGCGCAGGATGCGCAGCACGTCGTCGTGGGCCTCGCGGTCGTGGATGACCAGGGCCTTGCCGTGCCGCTTGGCGATCTCGATGTGGGCGCGGAAGGACCGCTGCTGCGCGGCGATGCCCTCGGGGCCGGTGCGGAAGTAGTCCAGGCCGGTCTCGCCGACGCCGCGTACCTCGGGGCGTGCGGCCAGCGCGTCGATCTCGGCGAGCGCGGCGTCCAGTGCGGCGTCGCCGCCGGCCTCGCGCGCGCCCTGCCGCGACCATCCGTCGGGGTCCCCCAGGACGATCCGCGGCGCCTCGTTGGGGTGCAGGGCGACGGCGGCGTGCACGTCCGGGTGCGCGGCGGCGGTGTCCGCGGCCCAGCGCGAGCCGTTGAGATCGCAGCCGACCTGGACGAGCGTGGTCACCCCGACCGCGGCGGCCTTGGCCAGCGCCGCCTCGACGGTGGTCTCCTGCATGTCCAGGTGCGTGTGCGAGTCCGCGACCGGTACCCGCAGCGGTTCGGGCGGCGGGGGCGGGGTGTCTTTGTCCTGCGGGGCCATGGCCGCGATCCTACGAGGACCGCGGCCCGGTCCTCACTTGCGGTGGTGCTGGAAGGGGTGCAGCAGGTCGGAGAGGTGCCAGTGGTGGTGCTTGCGCGGCTCGGCGGCGGCGCCGGACTCCGCGGGGTGCGCGGCCTCGTCGGCCTTGCCGCCCTTCACGGTCCTGGCGCCCTTGGCGGCGCCGTGCGGGCGCTGGTGCATGCTGGCCATCGCCTCGGAGACCATCGATACCTGTCCGGAGCGCATGATGCGGACGACATGGCCGCCGCAGTTCAGGCACAAGGGCCGGGTCAACGGGGACGGGACGCGTTGCCCGTCCGCGAAGTAGACGACGTGCATCTGGCCCTTGCCGTCCACCTGATGCTCGATCTCGTACGCCTGCTCCCAGCCGTGGCCGCAGCTCATGCACGCGAAGGAGTACGCCTCGCGGGCCGCGGGCTCGGGCCGGGGGTGGGGAGGAAATCCGCTGGTGGACGCACCGGTGGTGCCCGTTGCGGTGGTCTTCGTGATGTCGCTCATGTGCGCTCCTCTTGCCCGCTGGACAAGCCTTCCGGGACCGAACGTCCCGGTTCCCAGTGGACGCCTTTCACGGCGGGAACGCAGCCGACCTGCTACCTGTTGGCCCAGATTTGGCAGGTCGTAGGAAAAACGGACCACAGCGGGCCTGATCGCTTTACCTTCGAGGCCAGCCGTTTACCTTCCGTCGAGTCGGATCATGCCTGTGGGCTGCGGTTTTACGCTCTCCCGAGCAGGTCGGCGCTCAGCCGGGCGTGCCCGGACCGGCGTTCCCGGCCGCGCCCTGCCCGGCGTTCTTCGCCGTATCCGGCCCGGCGTTCTTCGCCGCCACCACCGCGTCGAAGACCTCCCGCTTGGGGATGCCGGCCGCCGCCGCGACCGCCGCGATGGCCTCCTTGCGCCGCTCCCCCGCCTCCTCGCGGATCCGCACCCGGCGCACCAGCTCCGCGGCGTCCAGCTCCTGCGGCCCGCTCTCCGGCGCGCCCTCCACGACGACGGTGATCTCCCCGCGGACGCCCTCGGCCGCCCACGGCGCCAGCTCGCCCAGCGGCCCGCGCTTGACCTCCTCGTACGTCTTGGTCAGCTCCCGGCAGACGGCGGCCCGGCGGTCCGCGCCGAAGACCTCGGCCATCGCCGCGAGGGTGTCGTCCAGGCGGTGCGGCGCCTCGAAGTAGACCAGGGTGCGGCGCTCGCCGGCGACCTCGCGCAGCCGGGAGAGCCGCTCGCCCGCCTTGCGGGGCAGGAAGCCCTCGAAGCAGAACCGGTCCACCGGCAGCCCGGACACCGCGAGCGCGGTCAGCACGGCGCTGGGCCCGGGGACGGCGGTGACCTTGATGCCGCGCTCGACGGCGGCGGCGACCAGGCGGTAGCCGGGGTCGGAGACGGACGGCATCCCGGCGTCGGTGACCAGCAGCACCCGCGCGCCGCCGGCCAGCGCGTCGGCCAGCTCGGGGGTGCGGGCGGCCTCGTTGCCCTCGAAGTACGAGACGATCCGGCCCGCGGGGTGGACGTCCAGCGCCTGGGTCAGCCGGCGCAGCCGCCGGGTGTCCTCGGCGGCGATCACATCGGCGGCGGCCAGCTCGGTGGCGAGCCGCGGCGGGGCGTCCGCGATCTCACCGATGGGCGTCCCTGCAAGTACCAGCGTTCCTGTCACCCGCCCATCCTCCCAGGGCCGGCGGTGCACCGACGCGGTGCCACCGCCCGGCGGCGCTCCCCGCCGCTCCACAGGCCGCTTGCCTACGATGGGCCGGGTGACGAGTGACACCAGCGCGACGCACACAGCCGCCCTGAGCGCCCCGGAACCGGCCGGCCGGCCCCCCGCCTGGCAGCGGCGGCTGCGCCGCTTCGGGTACGCCGGCCGCCCGCAGGCCGACGCCCGGACGCGGCTGGTGGCCCCGTTCCCGGAGCCGGACCGGCGGCCGTGGGCGTGGCTCGGCGCGGGCCCGGACCTCGCGGCCCGGCTGGCGCGCTGGTCGGGGTGGCTCGGCCCGCTGCTGGTGACGCTGTGCGCGGGCGTGCTGACGTTCTGGAACCTCGGCAGCCCGCGGAAGGTCATATTCGACGAGACGTACTACCCCAAGGACGCCTGGTCGCTGCTCCAGTACGGCTATGAGGGCACCTGGGCCAAGGACGCCAACGACGCCCTACTGGCCAACCCCCCGCACATCCTGCTCTCGCCCGAGCACTCGTACGTCGTCCACCCGCCGATGGGCAAGTGGTTGATCGCGCTGGGCGAGTGGGCGTTCGGGATGAACCCCTTCGGCTGGCGGTTCATGACCGCGCTGCTCGGCACCCTGTCGGTGCTGCTGGTGTGCCGGATCGGGCGGCGGCTGATGCGGTCGACGGCACTGGGGTGCCTGGCGGGCGCGCTGCTGGCGGTGGACGGGCTGCACTTCGTGATGAGCCGCACCGCGCTGCTGGACCTGATCGTGATGTTCTGGGTGCTGGCCGGCTTCGGCTGCCTGCTGGTGGACCGGGACCGCACCCGGGCCCGGCTGGCGGCGGCGCTGCCGGCCGGCGACGGAGCCGGGCAGGTGCGGCCGGACGACGCGGTCGGCGACCGGCTGCGGCTGGGGTGGCGGCCCTGGCGGATCGCCGCCGGGCTGTGCCTGGGCCTGTCGGCCGCGACGAAGTGGAACGGCCTGTACTTCCTCGCCGCGTTCGCGCTGATGTCGGTGCTGTGGGACATGGGGGCGCGGCGCACGGCGGGGGCCCGGCACCCCTTCCGGGCGATCGTGCGGCGCGATGCGCTGCCCGCCTTCGTCTCCACCGTCGTCGTCGCGCTCGCCACCTACCTCGCGTCCTGGACGGGCTGGATCGTCACCAAGGGCGGCTACTACCGCGACTGGGCCACCACCCCCGAGGGCCGGGGCGGCTCCTGGTCCTGGCTGCCGGACTGGCTGCGCAGCCTGTGGCACTACCAGAGCGAGGTCTACGCCTTCCACACCGGGCTGACCACCCCGCACACCTATATGTCCAACCCGTGGAGCTGGCTGGTACTGGGCCGCCCGGTCTCGTACTTCTACGAGGACCCGAAGACCGGCCACGACGGATGCACCGCCGCCGAGGGCTGCGCCCGCGAGGTGCTGGCGCTGGGCACGCCGCTGCTGTGGTGGGCGGCCTGCTTCGCGCTGCTGTACGTGCTGTGGCGGTGGCTGTTCCGGCGGGACTGGCGGGCCGGGGCGATCGCCTGCGGGGTCGCGGCCGGCTATCTGCCGTGGTTCCTCTACCAGGAGCGGACGATCTTCCTCTTCTACGCGGTGGTCTTCGTCCCGTTCCTGTGCCTGGCGCTGGCGATGATGATCGGCGCGATCATCGGGCCGCCGGGCGCAACCGAACGCCGCCGCACGATCGGCGCAGTCGGCGCGGGTGTCCTGGTTCTGCTGATCGTGTGGAATTTCATCTACTTCTATCCGCTCTATACCGGTCTGCCGATCCCCAAGAGCGCCTGGCACAACCGGATGTGGTTCGACAGCTGGGTGTGAAACGGGTGAGTGTGACGGTCGCGTAACGGCCGCGCGACGCCGTGTCACAGGACCGTGCCCTGTTCGAGACTCACCACTTGCCCGTGTCCCTTAGAGTGCGATGGACGTTCTTGTGTGCGTATTCAAGGACTGAAGCTTGGGAGGGGATCGGTGGCATGCGCCGCGAGGTGAAGTACGGGCTGATCGGCGGATCGGTGGCCCTGGTGATGGGAGTCGTCGGCGGCTTCACGCTGTTCGGCGGCTCGGACGGGTCGTCGCCGCAGGCGGTCAGGTCGGCGGATGCCAAGTCCGGCGACGGCGGCACCGACGTGCCGACCGGCCCGCTGACGGCCAAGGAAGTGAACACGACCGCACAGACGTTCCTGACCGCCTGGCAGTCCGGTGACGTGGCCAAGGCCGCCGCGCTGACGGACGACCCGGACAACGCCAAGAGCGCGCTGCAGAACTTCGCCGCGCAGGCGAAGTTCACGAAGGTGACGTTGAAGCCGGGCACGCCGGCCGGCGACAAGGTGCCGTACACGGTCGGCACCCAGATCGACTACAAGTCCGTCAAGACACCGTTCTCCTACGGCTCCGCGATGACCCTCCAGCGCGACAAGAAGACCGGGAAGCCGCAGGTCGCCTGGCAGCCGTCGACGCTCTACCCGGGCCTGGGCAAGGGCGACGAACTGCGCACCGGCGAGGCCGAGGCGCCGCCGATCAAGGCCGTGGACCGCAACGGCACCGAGCTGACCGCCCAGGACCACCCGACGCTGGCCGGCGTGCTGGACAGCCTGCGCACCAAGTACGGCAGCAAGACCGACGGCAAGCCGGGCGTGGAGCTGTACGTCCACCGCGCCCAGGCCGCCGACAGCAACAAGCAGCAGCCCGACAAGACGCTGAAGGTGCTCTCCAAGGGCACCCCGGGCACCCTCAAGACCACCCTGGACGCCAAGCTCCAGACGGCGGCCGAGAACGCGGTCAAGGGCAAGAAGCAGGCGTCCGCGGCGGCCGTCAAGCCCAGCACCGGCGAGATCCTGGCGATCGCCAACTCCCCGGCGGACGGCTTCAACGTCGCCACCCAGGGGTCGTACGCCCCCGGTTCGACGATGAAGATCGTCACCTCCGCGCTGCTGATGGACAAGGGCCTGACGGCACCGGACCAGAAGAACCCGTGCCCCCAGTACGTCACGGTCGGCGGCTGGAAGTTCCAGAACCTCAACAAGTCCCAGATCCCGGACGGCACCTTCGCGGACAGCTTCGCCGCGTCCTGCAACAACGCCTTCATCTCGCACTACAAGGACCTCGCCAACGACGACCTGACCAAGGAGGCCCGGGACGTCTTCGGCATCGGGCTGAACTGGGCGACCGGCATCCCCACCTTCGACGGCACCGTGCCGGTCCAGAGCGACGCGCAGATGGCGGCCTCGCTGATCGGCCAGGGCGGGGTGCGGATGAACCCGCTGAACGTGGCCTCGATCGCCGCCACCGCCCAGTCCGGCTCCTTCCACCAGCCGTTCATCGTGGCCCAGTCGCTGGACAACCGGACGTTCGCCAAGGCGGCCGGCGCGATGAAGCCGGACACCGCGTCCAACCTGAAGGCGCTGATGAAGCTCACCGCGACGTCCGGTACGGGCGCCGAGGCGATGCAGGGGATCAGCGGCGACATCGGCGCCAAGACCGGTTCCGCCGAGGTCGACAACCAGGACAAGCCCAACGCCTGGTTCGCCGCCTACCGCGACGACCTGGCCGCCGCGGCCGTCGTCCCGGCCAGCGGCCACGGAGGCACCAACGCGGGCCCGCTGGTCCGCGCCATCCTCACCGCCAACTGAGCCCGGTGGACGCCCGGTTACGACCGGGTGTCCACCAGCCGGATTTCGTTCGCATGGCCCGTACAGCTTTCGCTAGCGTGCGGGCCATGAGCGATTCCCCACACACCGTCTTCCCTCTCGCCCCCGAATCCCCGACCGCGTACGCGCAGGGCCGCGCGGTGGACGTGCGCGAGCGCACCTCGTGACGCCGCTGGTCGTGGCCGCGGTCCTGCTGGCCGCCGTCACCCACGCCAGCTGGAACGCCATCGCCCACGGCATACGCGACCAGTTGCTGGCCTTCACTCTGGTCGGCGGCGGCGGAGCGCTCTGCGGCGCGCTGCTGGCCGCCTGCACGCCGCTGCCGGCCGACGGGGCCTGGCCGTATCTCGTCGCATCCGCGGTGCTGCACATCGTCTACCAGGCCCTGCTGATGCAGTCGTTCCGGCTGGGTGATTTCGGCCAGATGTACCCGATCGCCCGGGGCACCGCGCCGCTGGTCGTCACGGTCCTGGCCGCGGTCTTCGTGCACGAGGTCCCGGACGGCTGGGCGCTGGCCGGCGTCGCGCTGGCGTCGGTCGGGCTGGTCGGGCTGGCCCTGTGGGGCATCCGCGGCTCGGGCACCCGGCCGCCCTGGCCGGCGATCGCCGCCGCGCTCGCCACCGGGCTGTCCATCGCCTCGTACACCACCGTCGACGGCCTGGGCGTACGCGCCTCCGGGACCCCACTCGGCTACATCGGCTGGCTGATGATCCTCCAGGGGCTGATCATCCCCGGCTGTGCACTCGCCGTCCGGCGCGGCCAACTCCTCACCCAGCTACGGCCGTTCGCGCTGCGCGGACTGTTCGGGTCGGTGCTCTCGGTCTTCGCGTACGGTCTGGTGCTGTGGGCCCAGACCCGCGCGCCGCTGGCGCCCATCGCGGCGCTGCGCGAGTCGTCGATCATCGTCGGCGCCGCGATCGGAACGCTGTTCTTCAAGGAGCGCTTCGGCCTGCCGCGCATCGCGGCGGCGGGACTGATGGTGGCGGGGATCGGGCTGATGCTTGCCGGCTAGTCCGCCGTTTCGCTGCGCTTTGCCGGCTTCCCACGTTGTCGGGTTTCCCGCCGTGCAGGGTGCGGTCTTTCCCGCCGTGCGGGGTGCGGTGTTTCCCGCCTTCGGCGGGAGGGTGGGTGTGTGGGACGGGGCCCCGGGTTGTCTGTGGTGGCGGGTTCGGGGGCTCCGGGGCGGGTTGCCTTTCCGCTGCGCTTTGCCCGCTTCCCACGTCGTCGGGATTCCCGCCGTGCGGGGTGCGGTCTTTCCCGCCTTCGGCGGGAGGTGGGGTGTGTGGGGCGGGGCCCCAGGTCATCGTTGGTGGCGGGTCCGGGGGCTCCGGGGCGGGTTGCCGGACTGCTTCGCTTTACGTCCGGCAACCCGCCCCTCCGCCCCCGCCCCCTCCCGTAGCGGTACGGGACCCCGCCCCGGTGGGGGAGGGCGTCAAAGACCCGGGGCGCCCTCCCGGTTGGGTAGGTATCGGCCATGAGGCGATTCGAGGGATACCGCGTACTGATCACCGGCGCCGGCCGGGGCATCGGCGAGGCCACCGCCCGGCGGCTGGCCGACGAGGGCGCACGCGTGCTGGTCACCGATATCGACGGGCCCCGCGCCGAACGGGCCGCGCAGGGCGTGCGGGCGGCCGGCGGCGAGGCCGAGGCGCTGGCCTGCGACGTCGGCGACCGGACCGCCGTGGAGGCGGCCGTCGCGCACGCCGTGGACCGATTCGGCGGCCTGGACACCCTCGTCAACAACGCGTACCGCTGCCACCACGACACCCCGCTCTTCGAGGACACCCCGGACGAGGAGTGGGCCGCCGACCTGGACATCACCCTCGGCGGCGCGTTCCGCTGCTCCCGGGCCGCGCTGCCCCACCTGGCCGCCGCCGGCGGGCGCGGCGCGATCGTCAACATCGGCTCGGTCAACGGCATCCAGGACTTCGGCAACCACGCCTACAGCGCCGCCAAGGCGGGCCTGGCGAGCCTGACCCGTACGCTCTCCGGCCATGCCGCACCGCGCGGCGTACGGGTCAACCTCATCGCGCCGGGCACCGTCCACACCCCCAACTGGGCCGGGCGGGAAGACGCGTTGCAGCGCGCGGCCGGGGCGTATCCACTGGGCCGGGTCGGCCGCCCCGAGGACATCGCCGCAGCCGTCGCCTATCTCGCCTCCCAGGACGCCGCCTGGATCACCGGCATCACGCTGCCCGTCGACGGCGGCGTACTCGTCTCCAACGACGAGCTGCGCCGCGCCCTGCGCGGCGCATGAACTCCCCCCACCGGGGCGGGGTCCCGTACCGCTACGGGAGGGGGCGGGGGCGGAGGGGCGGGTTGCCGGACGTCAAGCGAAGCAGTCCGGCAACCCGCCCCGGAGCCCCCGGACCCGCCACCAACGATGACCTGGGGCCCCGCCCCACACACCCACCCTCCCGCCGAAGGCGGGAAACACCGCACCCCGCACGGCGGGAAACCCGACAACGTGGGAAGCGGGCAAAGCGCAGCGAAACGGCAACCCGCCCCGGAGCCCCCGGCGCCGCCACCAACGACAACCCGGGCCCCCGCCCCACACACCCCACCTCCCGCCGAAGGCGGGAAACACCGCACCCCGCACGGCGGGAAACCCGACAACGTGGGAAGCGGGCAAAGCGCAGCGGAAAGGCCCAGCGGACTAGCCGGCGACGTGGGAAGCCAGCGCCCTGACAAGCGCCTGCGCCCGTGGGTCCGCGGTCACGTTGCGCTGCATGCCGTTGGTGACGTAGCCGAAGGCGACCCCGTGCTCCGGGTCGGCGAAGGCCAGGGCGCCGCCGCGTCCGGGGTGGCCGAAGGAGCCCGGGCCGAGCAGCGGGGAGGCCGGGCCGTGCAGCATGAAGCCGAGCCCGAAGCGGGTGTTGACCAGCAGGGTGCGATCGAGGCCGGCGGACTCCTCGGTGCGGGCGAGGGTGAGGGTCGCGGGGGCGAAGAGGCGCGGGTGGCCGTCGACGGGGCCGATGAGCGCGGCGTAGGCGCGGGCGAGCGCGGGGGCGGTGGCGATACCGGCGGAGGCGGGGAGTTCGGCGGCTCGGTAGGCGGGGGCGTTCTCGTCGGGGGCCGGGGAGATCGCGCCGAAGGCGCGGCTCGTGAGGGAGGCGGGGTCGGCGTACGCGTCGGCGACCGACTGCTTGGGCCGGACCCGGAGTCCGGCGGCCGCGGGGCGGGCCGGCGGGTCGACGGGGGCGAGACGGCCGACCCGGTCCTGGGCCGCCTCCGGAAGCCCGATCCACAGGTCGAGGCCGAGCGGCCCGGATATCTCCTCCGCGACCCACTCGCCGAGGGTGCGCCCGGTGACCCGCAGGACCAGTTCGCCGATCAGCCAGCTGTAGGTCTGGGCGTGGTAGCCGTGGTCGGTGCCGGGTGTCCAGGCGGGGGCCTGGGCGGCGACCGCGGCCGGGCCGCTGCTGCCGTCGACGGCCTGGGCGGGGGTGAGGGGGGTGTCCAGGACCGGCAACCCGGCCCGGTGCGAGAGGAGGTGGCGGACCAGGACGCGGTCCTTGCCGGCGGCCTTGAACTCGGGCCAGTACGTACCGACGGGCGCGTCCAGGTCGAGCTGTCCGCGCTGGTGGAGCAGGAGCGGGACGGCGGCGGCGATGCCCTTGGTGGCGGACCGGATGATCTGGGCGGTGCCGGGCTCCCACGGGGCGGCGGTGGCGTCGCCGGGTGCGGCGTCGCCGTCCTTGGTGCCGGCCCAGAGGTCCACGACCTTGCGGCCGTCGCGGTAGACGGCGACCGCCGCCCCCCGCTCGCCGTGCCGGCCGAAGTTGGCTGCGAAGGCGTCCCGGACCGGCTCGTAGCCGTCCTCGACCGTGCCCTGGACGTCCACCACTGATTCCCGCTTCCCACTCATCCGTCGCTTCGGTGACCCATCAATGGTGCAACGCCGGAATCCATGCTCATGACCAGGGGGATGACCAGAGCCCGGGGCCGTGGCGTTCGTCACGTCGCGGGGTGTGGCCGGCGGCGGTGCGCGGCGGACGGCCGGCCGCCGCGGCGCCATTGACTCTTGCGGACCCCTCCCGCACCCTCCGCCGCGGCTACACCCCGCGCCGGGTCGCCGCCATCGAGCCCGACGTCCGCTCCTTCGTCCGCGCCCGGCTGGACCGCGTCGCCGACCTGGGCGGCAGCTGCGACATCGTCGCCGAGCTGTTCCGGCCGCTGCCCAGCTTCGTCGTCGGCCGCTATCTCGGCGTCCCCGAGCAGGACCGGGCCCGCTTCGACGGCTGGACCCACGCCATCGTCGAGGCCAACGCGCTGGGCGACCCGCTGACCGCCGCCGAGGCCGCCACCGGCCTGTTCGGCTACTTCGCGGAGCTGGTCGAGCGCCGCCGCGCCGAGCCCGCCGACGACACCGTCTCCGACCTGGTCGGCCTGCTGCCGGCGGACGACGGCACCGCCCTGCTGCGCATCCTGGGCTTCGCGTTCACCATGGTCGCCGGCGGCAACGACACCACCACCGGCCTGCTCGGCGGCGCCGCCGAACTCCTCACCGCCCATCCGGGCCGGCGCCGCACCCTCCTCGACACCCCCGCCCTGCTGCCGTCCGCCGTCGAGGAGCTGCTCCGGCTGACCTCCCCCGTCCAGTGCCTTGCCCGTACGGTCACCGCCGACACCACGCTGCACGGCCGCACCGTCCCCGCCGGCCGCAAGGTCCTCCTCCACTACGGCGCCGCCAACCGCGACCCGCGCGCCTTCGGCCCCACCGCCGACCGCCTGGACATCACCCGTACCGGCCCCCAGCACCTCGCCTTCACGCACGGCCCGCACCACTGCCTGGGTGCCGCCGCCGCCCGCCTGGTGTCCCGTACGGCGCTGGAGGAACTGCTGGCGCGCTTCCCGGACTTCGAGGTGGACGCGGCCGGCGGCACGTTCGCGGGCGGCCATTACGTCCGGCGGTACGCGTCGCTGCCGTTCGCCGCGGGCCGCGGCTGACGGCCGCCGGTCCTTGGACGGGGGCCGCCGCCGCGGGGACCGGTCCGTACGTTCATGCCAAGTTGCCGCCCGCCTCCGGCGCCGAAACCATGGGGGCGTGACCGATGCACCCGCGGCCACCGGGCCGTCCCCGGAGAACGGCACGCCACGCGGCCGGCTGCGCAGAATGCCGGCCGGGCCCGGCCGCCCGCCCGGCTCGTATCTGCGGTTCCCGCATCTCCACGGTGACCTGCTGTGCTTCGCCGCCGAGGACGATCTGTGGCTGGCGCCGATCGCGCCACCGGGCACGGAGCCGGGCCGGGCCTGGCGGCTGACGGTCGACCGGACCCGGCTCGGTCCGCCGCGGTTCTCCCCCGACGGGCGGCAGATCGCCTTCACCACGTGGCGCAGCCTCGACCCGGAGGTCCATCTCGCCCCGGTGGAGGGCGGCCCGGCCCGGCGGCTGACGTACTGGGGCAGCACGGACGCCCGGGTCTGCGGCTGGACCCCGCCCGACCACGAGGGCCAGTCCCAGGTCCTGGCGGTCTCCTCGCACGGTCAGCCGTTCTCGTACTACTCCTGGGCGTACAGCGTGCCCACCGACGGCAGCCCCGGCGGGCAGCTGCCCTGGGGGCCGGTCGCCGACATCGCGGTGGCGGACGTCGGCGGGGAGCGCCGCACGCTGCTGCTCAGCGGCAAACCGCCGCACGAGCCGGCCTCCTGGAAGCGCTACCGGGGCGGCGCGACGGGCCGGATGTGGCTGCACGGCACCCGGCTGATGCCGGATCTGTACGGGCACCTGGACTCGGTGATGTTCGTCGGCGGCCGGATCGCGTTCCTCTCCGACCACGAGGGCGTCGGGAACGTCTACTCCTGCCTGCCGGACAGCACCGATCTGCGCCGGCACACCGACCACGCCGACTTCTACGCCCGGCACGCCGCGACCGACGGCTCCCGCGTCGTCTACCAGTGCGCCGGCGACGTCTGGCTGATCGACGACCTCGGCCCGGACGCGGTGCCGCGCAAGCTCCCGGTCCGCCTGGGCGGCCCGCGGGCCGGCCGCCGTCCGTACCAGGTCCCGGCCGCCTCCCACGTCACCTCGCTCGCCGTGGACGCCACCGGCCGGGCCAGCGCCGTCGGCGTACGCGGCAGCCTGTACTGGCTCACCCACCGCGACGGCCCGGCCCGCACGATCCACGACACCCCCGGCGTACGGGTGCGGCTGCCCGCGATGCTGGGCGCCACCGGCCGGATCGCGTATGTGACGGACGCGGAGGGCGACGACACCATCGAGATCACCAACCTGCCGCGGGCGAGCGGGCCGGGCACACCGCGCCGGCTGGCGGTCGGGCGGCTCGGCCGGGTCCACGAGCTGGTCTCGGCGCCGGACGGCGAGCGGCTGGCGGTGGCGACGCACGACGGCCGGCTGCTGCTGGTGGACGCGGCCGAGCCGGGGGCGGGAGAGGCGGAGGCTCCCGAAGAGGGCACGGCGGAGGACGAGGGCGAGGGCGCGGAGGAGGAGGCGGGCGCGGAGGAGGAGGCGGGCGACGCGGCGCCGGACACCCGTTCCGGTCCGGAGGCCGACGGCGTCACCGAGCTGGCCCGGTCCCGCAACGGGCCGGTGCGCGACCTCGCGTTCTCCCCCGACTCCCGGTGGCTGACCTGGTCGCACCCCGGTATCGGCCGGTCGCTGCGGAAGATCAAGATGGCCCGGCTGTCGGACGGGCACATCGTGGAGGTCACCAACGGCCGCTTCGAGGACGAGCAGCCGGTGTTCACCCGGGACGGCCGCTATCTGGCGTTCCTGTCCTGGCGCGGCTTCGACCCGGTCTACGACGTGCACACCGGCGACCTCTCCTTCCCGCTGGGCTGCCGCCCCCACCTCGTACCGCTGTCGTCGGCGACCCCGTCCCCGTTCGCGCTGTCCCCGGAGGGGCGGCCCGCGGCGGGCGGGCTGGACCCGGACGAGAACCCTCCGCCGGCCGGTGAGGGCCCGGTGCTGGTGGAGGTGGAGGGGCTGGCCAACAGGGTCACGCCGTTCCCGGTCTCCGCGTCCAAGTACTCGTCCCTGGAGCCGGTCAGCGGCGGCGGGCTGGTCTGGTTGCGCTGGCCGATCTCCGGCGCGCTGGGCGAGACCTTCGCCAACCCCGCCGACACCTCGGGCCGCCCCACCCTGGAGCACTTCGACCTGACCAAGGCGCGGCGCACCGAACTCACCAGCTCCCTGGACGGGTTCGCGCTCAGCGGCGACGGGACCCGGCTGGTCGTCAACGACGAGGGCGAGCTGCGCGCGGTGCCCGCGACCGAGCCGCCGGACAGCGATTCCACGGTCTATCTGGACCTGCGGCGCATCCTGCACGACGTCCATCCGGGGGCGGAGTGGCGGCAGGCGTTCGACGAGGCGGGCCGGATCGTCCGGGCGTACTTCTGGGACCCGAACCTGTCCGGTATCGACTGGGAGGACGTCCTGGCGCAGTACCGGCCGCTGCTCGAACGGGTCGCCACCCCGGAGGAGTTCGCCGATCTGCTGCGCGAGGTGCTGGGCGAGCTGGGCACCTCGCACGCCTATGTCACCGGCGCCCGGCGCAACGAGGGCCCGCCGCACTACCAGCGCGCGATGGGCCTGCTGGGCACCAACTTCGTCCGCCGCAACGGGCAGTGGGTGGTCAAGCGGATCCTGCCCGGTGAGTCCTCGGACCCCAAGGCCCGGTCGCCGCTGGCCGGTACGGGCATCCGCGAGGGCAGCGCGCTCACCCATGTCGACGGCCGCCCGGTGGACCCGCTGACCGGCCCGTATCCGCTGCTGGCCGCGGCCGGCGGCACGACCGTGGAGCTGACCTTCGTCCCGCCCGACGGCACCGGCAACGGCCATGCCCGCCGGGTCGCGGTGGTCCCGCTGGTCGACGAACGGCCGCTGCGCTACCAGGACTGGGTGGCCAAACGCCGGGCCGTGGTCCGGGAGTTGAGCGGCGGCAGGTGCGGCTATCTGCACATCCCCGACATGGGCGGCTCCGGCTGGGCGCAGTTCAACCGCGATCTGCGGATGGAGGTCTCGATGCCCGCGCTGATCGTGGACGTGCGGGGCAACGCCGGCGGCAACATCTCCGAGCTGGTCATCGAGAAGCTGACCCGCACCATCATGGGCTGGGACCTGACCCGCGACGCCGAGCCGGTGTCGTACACCGGCAACGCCCCGCGCGGCCCGGTCGTCGCGGTCGCCGACGAGATGACCTCGTCCGACGGCGACATGATCACCGCGGCCTTCAAGCTCCAGGGCATCGGCCCGGTGGTCGGGATGCGCACCTGGGGCGGGGTGGTCGGCATGACCGGGCGGCACCGGCTCGGCGACGGCACCACCATCACCGTCCCGATGAACGCGGCGTGGTTCCACCTCTACGGCTGGGGCGTGGAGAACCACGGCGTCGAGGTGGACATCGAGGCGCTGCGCTCCCCGCTGCACTGGGCCGAGGGCCGCCACCCGCAGCTCGGCGTCGCGGTCCGCACCGCCCTCGAACTGCTGGAGCGCCATCCCGCGGCGACCCCGCCGGACCTCTCGGACGTCCCGGACCGCCGGCGGCCCGCCCTGCCGCCGCGCACCGCCGACGGCAACTGATCCGCAACCGGCCCGCGCGGGGCGGGCGTTGGCACGGAGAGAGGCAACGGGAAGGGCGCACCCGGATGACCGGATGCGCCCTTCCGTGAGGACGAACGACCCTCGTTCAGGACGTACGGCGCCCGTCGGCTGCGGACGCGTACGACGTCAGCGCGTCAGCTCTGGAAGCGGTCCTCGACGTCGTCCCGCATCTGCTGGCCGCGCTCGCGGGCCTGCTGACCGCGCTCCTGGCCCTGCCGGCCGCGCTCTTGGCCCTGCTGCCGGCCGCGCTCCTGACCCTGCTGGCGGTCTCGGTCGCGGTCCTGCTGGCCGCGCTCCTTGGAGGAGCCCGCGCGCCGCTGGGCGTCGTCCTTGAGCTGCTGCGCCTTGTCCTTGAACTGGTCTTCGATGCCCATGCTGTTCACTCCTGTGGGGGTGTCGGGGATCGGGCTCGATAAGCGTGACACGAACGGACATCCGTCGCATTTCGATCACGATCGGGCACGTTCCGTGACCCCCGCCAGGTCGGGCGGGGGTCGCCCCGGCCGCCCGGCTACCCGCGCGTCCGGGCCTTCTCGTCCGCCTCCCCGCCCGCGCCGACCAGCCCGACCCGCAGCCCGTCGAGCCGGTCCCCGAACCGCCGCACCTCGCGCTGGCCCACCGTCCCTATGGCCGCCGGAAGACAGCCGCGCACCGACTGCATCCCGCGCAGCCACCACTGCCCGTAGACATGCGCGGAACGGCGCTCGATCCCGGCCACGATCCGGTCCACCGCCGGGCCCAGCGGATAGGTCTTGTTGGACGGCCAGGGCAGCCGGGCGCGCAGTTCGCGCATCACGTCGTCCCGGTCCGCGCCGCGCACCATGTCGGTGTCGGTCCAGCTCAGATAACCGACCCCGACGCGTACGCCCTTGTGGCCGACCTCGGCGCGCAGGCAGTGCGCGAACGCCTCCACCCCGGACTTGGACGCGCAGTAGGCGCTCAGCATCGGCGCCGGGGTGATCGCGGCCAGGGAGGCGATCTGGAGGAAGTACCCGCGGGACTCCATCAGCACCGGCAGGAACGCCCGCCCGGTCACCGCGCTGCCGACGAGGTTGACCTCGATGACCCGCCGCCAGGACACCGGATCGGAGTCGACGAACGGACCGCCCGTCGCCACCCCGGCGTTGGCCACCACCACGTCGACCTTCCCGAAGCGGGCCTTGACCTCGTCCGCGACCCGGGACAGCGCCTCATGGTCGGTGACATCGGCGTACCAGTGGTGGGCCGGCCCGTGCAACGAGGCGGCGACCGCGCGCAGTTCGTCCGGCTCCAGCCCGACCAGCGCCAGCGTCGCCCCGCGCGCCGACAGCTTGCGCGCCAGCAGCGCCCCGACCCCGCGCGCCGCGCCGGTGACGACGACGACCTGCCCGTCCAGCTTCCCGCTCCCGTTCACGCCGCGCTCTCCCTCTTCCGCTGCCCGTCCTGCTGCTCGTGCTTCTGCTGCTGCTCGCCCTGCGGGGCGGGGTCGTCGTCGGCCGCAGCGCGCCCCTCGGGAACGGCGGCCAGGTGGTCGCGGACCAGCTCCCGCAGCAGGCCGGCGACCGCGTCCGGGTCCTCGACGGGCGTCATGTGCCCCAGCCCCGGCAGCTCGGTCAGCCCCACGCACTCGGGGAGCACGGAGGCCAGCCGCCGGGCGTGCACCACCGGGGTGAGCCGGTCCGCGGTGCCCACGATGACGGCGGTCGGCACCGCCAACCGGCTGACGCCGCGGGTGAGTTCGAGCTCGTGGAGCACCTTGCCCCAGCGGGCCCGTACACCGGGCGGGCAGTCGTGCACGATGCGGGCGCACGCCTCGATCTGCTCGGCGCTCGACCCCGCGCCCATCGTGGCGTACCGCAGGGCCCGCCTGGTCGCCGGCGACACCGGCCCGAGCGGGGCGCGCGAGCCCAGCATCAGCCGGTGCGCCCGACGGCGGCCGGCCGGTGTGGGCAGCGGGAACACCCGGGCCTCCGCGGCCAGATCGGCGCCGCCGGTGCTGCACAGCAGGGCGGCGGCGGCCCGCGCGCGCAACTCCGGGCGTTCGGCGGCGGCCATGATCGTCATGCCGCCCATGGAGTGCCCGCCGACGACGGCCCGTTCGCCGTCGTCCAGCGTCTGCTCCAGCACCGCGACCAGATCGTCGGCGAGCGGGCCGGTGCCGTACCCGGCGGGCGGGACGGCCGGGCTCCGCCCGTGCCCCCGCTGGTCGTACACCACCACCTTGTGCTCGGCGGCGAGCTCGCGCACCACGGCCGCCCAGAAGGCGGTCGAGCAGGTCCAGCCGTGCGCCAGCACCACCGCCGGGGCGTCCTCGGGCCCGTGGATCTCGGCGTACAGGCGGGCCCCGTCGGCGGAGGTGACGGTCCGCGTCGTGCGCGGCACCGGCGG
The DNA here is from genome assembly GCF_009834125.1 of Streptomyces sp. GS7. NCBI lineage: Bacteria > Bacillati > Actinomycetota > Actinomycetes > Kitasatosporales > Streptomycetaceae > Streptomyces > Streptomyces sp. GS7. The sequence continues at coordinate 844,039 of NZ_CP047146.1, read as the reverse complement.
GGCGTAGCGCCCCTGCGTGAGGTGGGCCGGCCGCTTCACGCCGCCACCCCCTCGGCGATCCGGCGGCCGGTGTCCGCGGCCGTGCCCGGTGGCCGCAGCACCTCGTACTCGGCCAGGTCCACCCGCCGGGTCGCCCGCCGGAACTCCGCGGTGGTCCCCGGCCACGCCGTGGTGTTCCGCCCGTTCGCGTCCAGGTACCAGCTGTCGCAGCCGCCGGTGTTCCACACGGTGCGCCGCATCCGCTCCTGGATGGTGCGGGTCCACTCCTGTACGGCGGACGGCCGGGCGTCCAGCGCGATACCGTCGCCGAGCACGTCCAGCTGCCGCATGAAGTCGGCGAGGTAGTTCAGCTGGGACTCGATCATCAGGATCATCGAACTGTTCCCCAGCCCGGTGTTGGGGCCGATGACGGTCAGGAAGTTGGGGAACCCGGCGGCGCTGCTGCCGCGCAGGGCCGCCATCCCCTCCTTCCACTCCTCGGCGAGCGTGGTGCCGGCGGCGCCCGTGACGCGGTGCGCGATCGGCATGTCCGTGACGTGGAACCCGGTCCCGAAGACGATCGCGTCGACCTCCGCCTCGGTGCCGTCCGCGGCGACCAGGGTGTTCCCCCGGATCTCCCGCAGCCCGGAGGAGACGAGGTCCACGTTCGGCTGCGCCAGCGCGGGATACCAGCTGTTGGACAGCAGGATCCGCTTGCAGCCGATGCGGTAGTCGGGCGTGAGTCGGGCGCGCATCGCCGGATCCTTGACGGCCCTGCGCATATGGGACCGGGCGACGGCCTCGATCAGCCCCAGCTCGTCGGGCCGCTTGGTGAACGCGCTGACCTGCAACTCCCGTATCCCCCACAGCAGTTGCCGGCGCAGCTCACGGGTGGCCGGCACCCTGGTGTGCAGCCACCGCTCCACCGCGGTGATCCGCCGGTCCGCCCGCGGCATCACCCACGGCGGCGTCCGCTGGAACACCGTCAGCCTCCCGACCCGGGGCTGGATCTCCGGCACGATCTGGATGGCCGACGCCCCGGTCCCCACCATCGCGACCCGCTTGCCGCGCAGGTCGTAGTCGTGGTCCCAGCGCGCGGAGTGGAACACCCGGCCGGGGAAGTCCGCCATCCCGGGCACGTCCGGGATCCGCGGATCGGACAGCGGCCCGGTGGCCGACACCACCACATCGGCGGTGTACGCCCCCTGCGCCGTGTCGATCTCCCAGCGCAGCCGCCCGGTGTCCCAACGGAGCCCGCGCACCTCCGCGTTGAAGCGGAGGTGCGGACGCAGCCCGAAGGTGTCCGTCACCCGCTCCAGGTAGGCGCGGATGTGCCGCTGCCCGCTGAAGTTGCGCGGCCACGCCGGATGGGGCGCGAACGAGAACGAGTACAGATGCGAGGGCACGTCGCACGCGCACCCCGGATAGCTGTTGTCCCGCCAGGTGCCGCCCACCGCGTCCGCCCGCTCCAGGACCACGAAGTCGGTGATCCCCTCGCGCCGCAGCCGCACCGCGGCTCCCAGGCCGCCGAACCCCGATCCGATCACCGCCACCCGCACATGCCGCTGCCCGCCGTCGGCCATGCCGCCACCTCCCGAGTACGCCGCTCACCACCACCACCGCCGCCAACCGCGCCAGCAATCACTGGCACGATGGGCACAAGGGGAGCGTAGGGCAGCTCCGTACCGATCGGTAGGGGTGGGGCGACAGAAGTTACCGCCGGTCACCAACCGCCCGGCCGCCCGCGCCCTCGGCATAGGCTGGCCCCGTGGCAGACCAGGCGGCGAACGAACCCGAGCACCCCCACCCGGACGCGGCGCACCCGGCGCCCCGGCCGACCCCCGAGGGGCGCGAGTTCCGCATGGCCGAGCTGGCCGCGGAGGCCGGCATCACCGTCCGCACGCTGCGCTTCTACCGCGAGCGCAAGCTCCTCCCGCCACCCCGCCGCGACGGCCGGATCGCCTGGTACGACGAGCACCACCTCGCCCGCCTGCGCACCATCGCCGCCCTCCTGGAGCGCGGCCACACCCTGGGCGGCATCGCCGAGCTGCTCACCGCCTTCGAGACCGGCCGCGACGTCGGCGAACTCCTCGGCCTGCCCAGCCCGTTGCTGCCCGCCTGGTCCGAAGAGACCCCGGTCCGCCTCACGCCGGAGGAGCTGGCCGACCACTTCAGCCACGACATCACCCCGGAGAACCTGACCGCGTCCCTGTCCATCGGCTACCTGGCCGTGGACGGCGACGAGTTCGTCCACGTCAGCCGGCGCCTGCTGGACGCCTCCACCGACCTGGTCGCGCAGGGCATACCGCTCGCCGCCGTCCTGGAGGCCGGCCGCCAGGTGCGCGCGCACGCCGACGCCCTCGCCGACCTCTTCGCCACCCTCATCCGCACCCACGTCCTGGCCGCCCCCCAGGACGTGGACCAGGTCGCGGCGACCATCGAGAGTCTGCGCCCCCTCACCAAGGGCGTCCTGGAGGCCGAACTCTCGATGGCCATGGACCGGCGCATCCGCACCGAGGTGCAGAACTGGCTGGCCGCGCGGGCCCGCGGGAACGACCGGGAAACCTGACGGCCCCGGCCGCCCCGCACCGCCCCCGCCCTCCGCTACGGCTCGCAGACCGGTCCTACGGTGGCGCCGCCCCCCGACGGCGGCAGGGCACTCGCCCTCGGCCCCGTGTCATCGTCCGTGGTGCGAGTGCCGGGCGAACTGCTCGGCACATGCGCGGCCTGGCGCATCGGACCTGGAGCAGTCGGCGCGCCCGCCAGAACCCCCGGACCTGGCAGGTGGCTGAGGGGCTTCATCATGCGCCGGACGGTGACAGTCGGCCGAATGGTGCCCAGCCGGCCGGTTGCCGTCACCCTCCTGGCACCACTCGACGTGCCCGGTGCCCTTGACGTACCGGGCCGGGACCCAGGCATCCCGGTCACGGAGCCGGAACCAGAACCTGTTGCCTTCGACCTCCTGGGCCTGGACCTTGCAGCGCAGGCCGACCACAGCGCCGTGCCCAAGACTGCCGGCGATGGCGGAGTCGGTGCTGGGAGACTGACGTTCATTGATACCGATGCGGCTGACAACAGTGCCGTAGGGCTCTGAAGTCGCCGAGGACGTCCTGGAGACCGGGGCCTTGGGGCCGCCATCCGCAGATGCGGAGGAAGCCGTTCCCGCGCCGGCGGCCAGGATGGCGGCGGCCAGAAATGGGGCAGCAACGTACTTTTCGATGGTCACACCGAGGTAACGGTCAGGCTTGACGGAGGTCACGCAAGGCAGTAACCGTCATGCGCCGCCGATCCGCCGCGCGCACCACGTCTCCGCAGTCCCCACGACGAGAGGAACCTGCCGCTACAGCTCGTAGACCACCGTCACCGGCGCATGGTCGCTCCACCGCTGGTCGTACGCCTCCGCTCGCTCCACGCACGCCTTCACGGCGCGCCCCGCCAGCCCCGGGGTGGCCATGTGGTAGTCGATCCGCCACCCTGCGTCGTTGTCGAAGGCGCGCCCGCGGTACGACCACCAGGAGTACGGGCCCTCCTGGTCCGGGTGCAGCGCGCGGACCACGTCCACGTAGCCGCCCTCGCCGAGGACGGTGGAGAGCCAGGCCCGCTCCTCCGGCAGGAATCCGGACTTCTTCCCGTTGGCCTTCCAGTTCTTCAGGTCGGCCTCCCGGTGCGCGATGTTCCAGTCGCCGCAGACCACCACCTCGCGCCCGTCCGCCAGCGCCCGCTCGCGCAGTCCGACGAGGTACGGCAGGAACTCCGCCATGAACCGTTCCTTCTCGTCCTGCCGCTCGGTGCCCACCTCGCCCGACGGCAGGTAGAGGCTGGCCACCGTCACGCCCGGCAGATCGATCTCGGCATAGCGCCCGCTGCCGTCGAACTCCGCCGACCCGAACCCGACCCGCACCCGCTCCGGCTCCCGCCGCGTGTAGAGCGAGACGCCGGCCCGCCCCTTGGCGGCGGCCGGGGCGTGCACCGCGTGCCAGCCCGCCGGCTCCCGCACCTCCTCCGGCAGCTGCGCGGTCTCGGCCCGCACCTCCTGAAGGCAGAGCACATCGGCCCCGGTCCCGGCCAGCCACGGCACGAAGCCCTTCTTGGCCGCGGCGCGCAGCCCGTTCACGTTCACCGAGGTAACAGTCAGCACAACACTCTCCAGGGTCTTACGGAGTACGTACGCTACCCGGCACGTACATCGCCCCGGCGGGCCGACCACCGCCGGGGCGATGAGCGGCTATCGCGCCGCCGGCTTGTGGAGCCAGGGCGAGCTGGTGGCCCAGAAGATGCCGTCGACTCCGAGGGTGTTCGTAGCGAAATCGACGAACTCCTGCCGGGTGTACGGCTTCTTCGTTTTGGGGTTCTTGTACTGGAAATCGGGTTCCTGCACGGCCATGGCCACGAGCGGGAGCTGTCCCCGGTACTGCTTGAAGAAGGGATACGAGTTCTGCATCTGTGCCGGGCGGTCCGGCAGGATGTCAGGTCCGCCCAGGCCGATTCCGTGCGACTTGGCGAATTCGAAGGTGCGCTTCATGTAGTTGCGGCTGTTGTTCCATTCACCCGGCCAGAAGTTGACGTACTGGATGAACTGCGTCTTGGTGAAGACCTTCTTGCCGTAGGCCATGTTGTCGAGTTCCGCCTTGAAGTAGGCATCGTCGCTGTAGCCCGTGTGATCCTTCTTGGTGTCCACTCCGGTAGCGGTTTCCGGAAGGTTCACCCCGGCGAGGCGACCGTCGAAACGCTGCGCCAGCGCCTTCAGCAGATGCTGGAAACGACCGCGCACCTGCGGATTCCACTGCGCCGCGACCGTTCCGGGCTGACCGGGGCCAAGGCCGCTCTCGTTCGTCGTCGGAGCCGCGCCGCCAGCGTATTCCGGGTCGTGCAACAGATAGTTCGGGAGCCTGGTCGGCGGTGCGAAAAACCGGTCCTGGACCTGGATGAAGAGCTTCTTGTGGCGGGCCTGCACATATTTCAGTGCCTGGTCGATCGACGAGAAATCGTACTGGTTCTTCTTCGGTTCGAGCGCCTTCCACGGCACCACCAGCTGCACGCCGGCGATGTCCGGGCGATCGATCAGTGGCTTCACATTGGCGTCGAAATCGCCCATGGAAGCGTACAGGTAGTTTGTCGGTGTCTTTTTTCCGAGCGCGGGGGCGGCAGCGGTGTGAGGCGCGGGAGCGGGAGTCGCGATGGCCGCTCCGACCACGCCCGTCACGGTCATCGTCACGAGTATTCCGACACCGACTGCAACACGTTTGATCGCCATGGGCCTATCTCTACGGCGCAGTTCTAAGAAGGATGTGAGAAGCCCGACCCGCCCCGGTCGGCGGCACGACACCCACCCGGCGGCGGCGTCGCCCCACCTGCCCGGACACCCGCACGGTTCCGGGCCCCGTACGATTCCTGGAATGGAGATACGCCCCGTCCGCTACGACCACCCCGACGCGGTCCGGCTCGACGAGGAGGTCCAGCAGGAGTATGTCCGGCGCTACGGCGACGGCGACCTCACCCCGCTCGACCCCCGTATGTTCGCCCCGCCGCACGGTATCTACCTGATCGCGTACGAGTCCGGTCGGCCGCTGGCCACCGGCGGCTGGCGCGTCCAGGAGGACACCGGCGAGGGGTACGCCCCCGGCGACGCCGAGATCAAGCGGATGTTCGTGATCCCCGAGGCCCGCGGTCGCGGTCTGGCCCGGCGGATCCTCGCCACCCTCGAAGCCGACGCCCGCGCCGCCGGCCGTACCCGGATGGTCCTGGAGACCGGCACCGAGCAGCCCGAGGCGATCACCCTGTACACCTCCAGCGGCTACGCCATGGTGCGGAAGTTCGGCTACTACCGCACCTACGAGTCGAGCCGCTGCATGGCGAAGCCCCTCTAGGGCCCGCCCGCACCCCACGGCACACCCCACGGGTGGCGGCCACGGCCGCCACCCGCCGTCGGCGCACCCTCTCCGGCCCGCCCGCCCCGGCCGCACCCGTCTTTGACACGGCCACGCCCACCTCCCCATACTCATTCCACTAATCAATTAGTTAAAGGGGGGATCCAGGTGGCCGACCCGAGCGCACGCACCGGACCATGGGCGATCGAGGCCGAGGGCCTGTCGAAGAAGTACCGCCGCGGCTGGGCGCTGCGGGACTGCACCTTCCGGCTACCCGCCGGACGCGTCTGCGCCCTCGTGGGCCCCAACGGCGCCGGCAAGAGCACCTTCCTCGGCATCGCGACCCGCCTGGTACGACCGACCGCGGGCACCGTGAAGCTGTTCGGCGTCCCGGTCACCGACCCCGCCGTCCTGGAGCGCGTCGCCTTCCTCGCCCAGGACAAGCCCCTCTACCCGCGCTTCACCGTCGCCGAGACCCTGCGCCTGGGCCGCGAGCTGAACCCCCGCTGGGACCAGGCCGTCGCCGAGCGCATCGTCCGCTCCGGCAAGGTGCCGCTCGGCGCCCGGATCGGCACCCTCTCCGGCGGCCAGCGCACCCGCGTCGCCTTCGCGCTCGCCTTCGGCAAGCGCCCCGCGCTGCTGCTCCTCGACGAGCCGATGTCCGACCTGGACCCGCTCGCCCGGCACGAGCTGTCCGGGCTGCTGATGGCCGAGGCCGCCGAGCACGGCACGACCGTCCTGCTGTCGTCCCACATGCTCGCCGAGATGGAGGAGATGTGCGACTACCTCCTCGTCCTCGCCGAGGGCCGGCTGCGGATGGCCGGCGCGACCGACGAGCTGGTGCCCGGCCACACCCTGGTGACCGGCCGGGCCGTCGACGGCACCGTCCCGGAGGAGCTGGGGGCCCGCCACACGATCGTCGAATCCCGTGTCAGCGGGCGGCAGTTCAGCGCCCTGATACGCACCGGCGGCCCGCTCTCCGACACCCGGGACGCCGACTGGGAGGCTCTGTCACCGAGCCTGGAGGAAGTCCTCCTGGCCTATCTGCGCTCCCCCGACGCCCCCACCCTGATCACGGACGAGGCACGCACCACCGACCAGCAGGAGACAGCGGCGTGAGCGACACGACCAGCGCGACCACCGACACCGCCCCTCGCGGGGCCGCCCCCCGCGGGACCGGACCCCGCACCGCCGGCCGCGGCCTGCTGCACGGCACCGCCTGGGTCGTCTACCGCCGCCACCGCACCGCACTGCTCGCCTGCGTCCTGATCACCGCCGCCGCCTGCGCCGTCTACGCCTACCAGCGCATCGGCGTACTGGACTTCGTGCACGCCAAGGGCGCCACCCCGGACCCCAAGAACGAGCTGTCGATGGAGTTCCAGGGCACGTTCCACGCGATGTTCTCCCGCGACATCGCGCTCCTCCAGTACGTCCCGCTCCTGATCGGCGCCTTCCTCGGCGCCCCGCTGATCGCCGCCGAGCAGGAGCGCGGCACCCTGCGGCTGGTCACCACCCAGTCCGTCAGCCGCGGCCGGTGGCTCGCCACCACGCTCGCCCTCCCCCTGGCCGTCACGACGGTGTGCGTCACCGCCCTCTCGGTCACCTTCCAGTGGCTCTGGACGCCGGTCCACCAACTGGAGGACTTCGGCGACTGGTTGAGCAGCGGCCCCTTCGACGTCACCGGCCCGGTCCCGGTGGCCCGGACCCTGTTCCTGACGTCCTGCGGTATCGCCCTGGGCATGCTGCTCAAGCGGGTGGTGCCGGCGATGGCGGCCACCTTCGTCCTCTGGTTCGTGACCGACGAGCTGTGGACCCGGCTCCGCCCCCGCCTCGGCACCCCGCACAGCGTCACCTACCCCTACGACGGCGACGGCCCCCATCTGCCGCCCGCCAGCGTGCGGTTCGACGACTGGGTGGCCACCGCGGACGGCAGGCTCTACGGCTTCGGCACCTGCGTGCACGCCGACGAGGCCGCCTGCCGGGCCAAGCTGGGCATCGTCAACCGCGTGACCGAGTACTTCGACTTCGGGCAGATGGCCGGCATGCAGTGGCGCGGCGCGGGCGTCCTGCTGGCGCTGACGGCCGTGGTCCTGGCGTTCGTCGTGTGGCAGGCCCGCAGGCGGCCCCTCTGAACGGCCGCCCGCCACGCCCGCCGGAGCGCTTTGACACCCGGCGCGGACGGCCCGATCATCAATCGGTCGACGGGCCCGACAGCAGCACAGCGGCAGAGAGGTGGTGAGCGCCGTGGAGTTCCGGATCGACCGCCGCAGCGGCGTCGCCACCTACCTCCAGATCGTCCAGCAGGTCCAGCAGGCCCTGCGGCTGGGCATCCTGGTGGAGGGCGACCGGCTGCCCACGGCCGCACAGGTCGCCGCCACGACCAAGGTCAACCCGAACACGACCCTCAAGGCCTACCGCGAGCTGGAACGCGAGGGCCTGGTGGAGCCGCGGCCCGGCCTCGGCACGTTCGTCAGCCGTACCCTGGCCCGCCCCGAGTCCGCCGCCGACGCCCGGCTGCGCGCGGAACTGCGCTCCTGGATGGACCGGGCCCGCGCCGAGGGCCTGGACCGCGAGGACGTCCAGGCCCTGGTGAACTCCGCACTGCAGGACCGCTTTCCGGAGGGGTGAGCGGGGCACGAGGCCCAACGGCCTTGCGCCCCCAGGGTCTGTCCGATGGGTCGGGGCCTAGTCCGCCGCCGGCTCCTCGGCCACCGGCTCCTCGGCCGCCCGCTCCGTCCGCAGCGCGCTCCGGAGATCGACCGTGGCCTGTGCCCCGCCGCCGGCCGGGTTGGCGAAGCCCAGCCCGGCGCCCAGCACCCGCGCCTGCCCGGCCGCGATCGTCAGCCCCAGGCCCAGCCCCGGCCCGCTCCGGCCGCCGCCGGTACGGAACCGCTGCGGGCCGTGCGTCAGCAGCACCTCCGGGAAACCGGGACCGGCGTCCCGCACCCGGACCACCCCGCCGTCGACCTCGACGGTCACCGGTGCGGCGCCGTGCCGCCGGGCGTTGCTGACCAGATTGACCAGGATCCGCTCCACCCGCCGCGGATCGGTCTCCACCAGCCCGTCCGCCAGGACCCGCACCCGTACCGCCCCGTCCTGCGCGCCTCCGGAACCGGTCGCCTCCCCCAGCGCCCCGGCGCACGCCGCCACCGCCCGCCGCGCCAGCTCCCCCAGCGGCCGTGTCTCCCGGTCCGCCTCCTCCGTCCGCGCGTCGAGCCGGGCCACCTCCAGCACGTCCTCCATCAGCCCCCGTACGTGCTCGGCCCGCTCCCGGACCATCTCGGTCGGCCGGGACGGCGGCAGCAGCCCGGCCGCGGTGACCAGCCCGGCGACCGGGGTCCGCAGCTCGTGGGCGATGTTCGCGGTGACCTCGCGCTCGGCCTGGAGCCGGGCGGCCAGCGCCTCGGCCATGGTGTTCACCGCCGAGGTGAGCTGCGTGATCTCGTCCTTGCCGTCCCGCGGCAGCCGCGCGCCCAGATCGCCCTCGGCGATCCGCTGGGCGGTGGCCGCGGACGCGGTCAACCGCCGGCCCAGCCGGTGGGCGACCAGCAGGCCGACGACGCAGCCGAGGCCGGTTCCGGCCGCCCCGGCGACCCACAGCATCCGGTCCAGCGCCCGTACCGTCTCCTGTTCGCGCAGGTAGGGGCGCTTGAGCGCGACGATGTCCGGGCCCAGCCTGCCGGCCGCCCACAAATACGGCGTACGGCCGCCCAGTTCGAGGTAGACGCCGCGCCGGCCGCGCTCGACCAGCTGCCGCAGCGGCCGGGGCAGGTCCTTGGGATTGATCAGCCCGCGCCCGGTGTCGATCCCGGCCGCACGGTCCTGGACGGTGGTCTCCAGCCGGCTGTCGAGGGCGTGCCCGGCCAGGTCCAGCTGGGAGTTGACGGTGTGGTGGTGGACGAGCAGGCCGACGAGGACCGCGACCACCCCGGCGGTGGCGGCGATCGCGATACCGATCTTGGCCCGCAGCCCCATCCGTTCCTGCCTCCTTCCTCCCGGCCCGTCCCGGCCGCTGCCGTGGCGTTCCGCTGTTCCGGCTCCGCGCTCCGCCGCCCCTAGATCTCCGGCAGGCGCAGGCTCACCCGCCCCAGCTCGGCGGCCCGCTCTCCGTGCACCTGGGGCGCCACGACCCCGACGCTGGAGTAGTACGCGACATCCGGCAGCCGCTGGAGCCCGCTCAGCGTCACCTTCACGTCGTACGGCCTGCGGAAGCACTCGGGCGCGCACCAGTCCGCGCTGAGCCCGCCGCTGGCCAGGGCCGTCGGTCCGCCCCACGACGTCCAGTGCAGCCCGGTCAGCCGGGCGGCGTCGCCCAGCGGGAGCGAGTCGGGGCGCTGGAGCGGCCGGCCGGTGCCGTCCGCCACGTAGACCGGGCCGGAGCGGGTCGAGCGCGCCGCGGCCGGCCCCTCGTCCCGCAGCAGCGCGTCCGGCCCCGCGCACCCGGATACCAGGAGCACGGCGCCGGCCGCGACGGCCGCACCGGCGGTGCGGACGGTCGCGGTCGCTGATCTGGCGGGTCTCACGAGTCGCTTCTCACGGATTCCTGCGGGCTCCTCGGGCAGCCGGACGGACGACGGGCGGTTCGGCGCCCCCGCGCACGCGGTGTACACAGAGGGACACAGGAACACGCACACAAGTGCGAATGCCTGTTTCCCGACAAATGTAACGGGGGTCTCCCCGAACCGGCGTCCCGCCGCCCGAGCCCGCCCTCCGCACCGGCGCCGACCCTCGCCCCACGTCAGGCCACACCCTGATCCGCAGCGGGAACCGTGCCGCGTCACCGCCTCCCACCAGCCGAAACGCCACACCCCTGACCGGCCGGCCCGCGCACCCGCCACCACCGAACAGCGTTCCCGCGGGGTATTCGGCAGGCCAGACCTCCGCCTTCGCCGGGATCACCGTCCGCACCCTGGACCACTACGACAGGACCGGTCCGCTCTCCCCCGACGACCGCGGCCCCGCCGACGACCGCCACCACGGCGACGCCGCCCCGGCCCGGCTCCGGCAGATCCGCTGCCACCGGCACCTCGGCTCCCCGCTCGACGAGACCGCCGCCATCCCGGAGGCCCCTCCCCCGGCTACCGCCGCGAGGCACCCCCGAAACCGACGCCTCGACCAGCCGCGCACCCGGTACCGCCGACCCACCGAGGACACCACCCGGCTCCAGCGCCCGGGCGAGGTCGCCGCCCCCTGACCGCGCTCCGCCTCTCGCCAAAGCCGCCCCTTCCGACGCCGACCGGGCCCGCCACGCCCCCGGCCCGCTCCGACCCGACCACATCCACCCCGCCCGCACCACCTCCCCCCAAAGCCTGACCACCCTCCGTCCCCACCCCGCCGCGAGGCCGCACAGCGTGCAGATCCCGCTCACCGCCGCCGGCTCCCAGGGCGAGGCCCCACCCACCGCGCACCGGAAACCCTCATCGCGCGCAACGGCAGGGCCCCGGGAGAACCCGGGGCCCTGCCGTCAGCTCCGCGTCCCCGATGCCGGTGACAGCGGTGGTTCCTGGTGGGAGCCGTAGCGCTCCATGCGCTGCCAGCGCAGGCGGCTGCCGGACAGGGCCGTGGCGACCGACTGGACCACCACGAGGTACATCAACTGGCGGTAGACGAGCTGCTGGAACGGCAGGCTCCACAGCGGTCCGAGCCGTTCGCCGTCGAGGCGGAACGCATAGGCCCCGGTGACGACCTGGATGAGCAGGAACGAGCTCCACAGCAGCAGTACGTGGACGGGGTCGAGGAAGATCAGCCCGTACACGCTCAGCACGTCGACCAAGGGCGCGAACAACGGCAGCAGCACCTGGAAAAGCAGCAGGAAGAGCAGTCCGCGACGGCCGAACGTGCCGGCTGTGCCGCTCTGGCGGGCGGCGCCGCGGTGCTTCCACATCGCCTGCAGGGTCCCGTAGCACCAGCGGTAACGCTGCCGCCACAGGGCGCCGAGGGAAGCGGGAGCCTCGGTCCAGGCGATGGCCTTCTCCTCGTAGACCACGCGCCAGCCGTTACGCCAGATCGCCATGGTGAGGTCGGTGTCCTCGGCGAGTGTCGCCTCGGAGACACCGCCGACGCGCACCAGCGCCGCCCGGCGCCAGGCACCTATCGCGCCCGGCACCGTGGGCATGCACCGGGCCAGGTCGAAGAGCCGCCGGTCCAGGTTGAAGCCGACGACGTACTCGATGTGCTGCCAACGGCCCAGCAGGCCACGCCGGTTGACGACCTTGGCGTTGCCGGAGACCGCTCCGATCCGCGGGTCGGAGAACGGCTGCACCAGATGGCGGACCGCGTCCGGCTCGAAGACCGTGTCGCCGTCCATCATCACCACGATCTCGTACGAAGCGGCGGCGATCCCCGTGTTGAGCGCGGCGGGCTTGCCCGCGTTCCGCTGGCGGATGACCCGTACGCCCGGCAGGCCGAGTGCCTCGACGATGTCGGCGGTGCCGTCGGAGGAGCCGTCGTCCACGACGATGATCTCAAGCGGGTGGTCGGATGCGACCAGGGACCGGACGGTCGCCTCGATACCGGCCGACTCGTTGTAGGCCGGCACGATCACCGACACCGGTTCGGTGACCGGCGGTCCCCACGCCTTCCTGGCGTCCCGCCGGTGCTTGGCCGCGGCGATCATGGAGATCACCGCGCGCAGGATGCCCAGCAGTCCGGCGACGAGCAGCAGCACGTCGAGTCCGTTGAGGCCCCAGAGCGCCCCCTTGAGCAGCCACAGCAGCCCGACGCCGAGCAGGTGCTCGCCGGTGGAGGACGGGCGGTTGGCGTCGGCGAGGTGGAATGCCTGGCTGACCGTCTGGAAGCGGTAGCCGCGCGCCTGGAGGCGCGGGATCAGGGTGTCCAGCGCGGCCACGGTCTGCGCGCGGTCACCGCCGGCGTCGTGGAAGAGGACCACCTGGCCGGTGGACTTGGGAGGGGTGGCGTTGTGGACGATCTTCTGCACGCCCGGCTTCTGCCAGTCCTCGCTGTCCTGGGTGACGAGCACGGTCAGGTAGCCCAGCTTGCCGAGCTGTCGCATCGTGGCCCAGTCGGCGTTGCCCACCGCGTCGGCGCTGGACGAGTACGGCGGGCGGAAGAGGTTGCTGGTGACACCCGCGGCGCCGGCCACCGCGAGCTGGTCCTCGCGCATCTCCATCGTGCGCTGCCAGCTGGGCAGGCTGGGCAGATAGGGGTGGGTGAAGGTGTGCAGGCCGAGTTCGTCGTGGTCCTTCGCCATCCGCGCGACCACGTCGGGTTGTGTGGCCACGCCGGTGCCCACGAGGAAGAAGGTCGCGGGCACGTGGTGCCGTTCCAGCGTCGCCAGGATCTTGGGGGTCCAGGTCGGGTCCGGGCCGTCGTCGAAGGTGAGCACCACGGTGTGCGCGGGCGGGGTGAGCGAGACCGGCTTGGATCCGCCGGCCGAGATCACCGGGCCGCCGTTCTGGACCGAGGGCGGCACCTGGTCGACAGGACCCTGCGGAGGGTTCCCGCCATCGTCCTCGAAGCCGAACATGTGCTGTGTGTAGCCCTCGATGAGCAGCGTGAGGGTGAGGGTCAGCACCATGGTCACCAGCAGCACCCAGTGGGTGCGCACCGGCGTTTCGCGGGCGGTACGGCCACGCTGGGGAGAAGTGCTCACATCGGTGATTTCTGGATGAGCGACGCGTTCTGGAACTGATCGGCTTGCCAGGGAAGTGCCGAGGAAGGGCTGCGCGGCGCTGCGCGGAGGCGGTGGGGGACTGCGGGCGCGGCCCAGGGGCCCAGAGGTTCCTGGCGGATCGTCAGCTGAGTCAGAGCGCGCCGTGGGTGGGCAGGGCGGAGGGCGTCGCGGTCGGGGTCGGGGTGTGCTTCGGGTGCGGGGACGGCTTGTGGCTCGGGGACGGCTTGTGGCTCTCGGACGGCTTCGGGGACGGTTTCGCCGTCGGGGACGGTTTCGCCGTCGAGGGCGACTTCGCCTTGCCGGACGCGCCGCCGATGGCCTTCGCCACCGTCGCGCGGCCTGGGCTCTGGTGCCGCTGGGCGGTGGCTGTGGCCGTCGGTGACGGCCGGGCCCGGGGCGTCTCGTGCGCGACGACGGCGCCCGCGCCCGGCTTCGGCCGCAGCGGGTGCGGCAGCAGCGCCGGCAGGGTCGGGCCGCCCAGGAGGGTGCTGACGAGCAGGGCGACGTAGGCCACTGCCGGGGTCACCAACGCGGCCACCAGGATGCGCAGCCGTCTGCGGCGGCCTCCCGACGCGTCGACGAATATGGGCTTGGGAGTGCGCGGTATCGGTCTGTCTGTCAGACGCAGAGTGTCACCGGTGGGCTCGGCCGGAGAACCAGCCACAGTAGTAGGCCCTTGACGAGGAACATCGGGAGACGTGGACGCATCAGGCATCACTTCGTCCCCGGCGGGCGCCTGGCGCTCCGGAATGGTCTGCACAAGATCCGGACACTAGTGGCTGAATATAAGCGGGCGGTACAGGAGACGTGAAGCTCGCGAAAAGAGTCAGCAAAGCTGACGGCCGGGTCCGGGCGGCTGGCACGAAGTGTGTCAGTCCCGCGGACTGCTGATGGACATCTTGAAGTCGGCGCTCACGGTCAGCGGAGCCTTCAGATCCCACTGGCCGCGGTCCGCGAGCTTCTGCAGGGCCTGCGACCGGTCGACCGCCTGCGGCCAGTCCCTCTTGCGGTCGGGCGTGCAGGGGTGCTTCATGTGCTTCTGGCGGACGGTGTTGAACCGGGCCAGCCACGTCGCCTCGTTCACCCCGGAGGCCGGGTTGCCCCCGAGCGTCTTGTCGGTCTCATGGGTGATCTTCACCATGCCGTCGCAGTCGTCGGAACCCTGGCCCATCATCAGGGCGGTGTCGAAGAGGTTTTCCAGGCCCAGTTCGCTCTTCACCCCCTCCTGCGCGCTCAGCTTCATGGCCGGGGTGAGGTACGTGTCGTGTCCCACCTGGATCTGCAGCCTCCGGAAGACCGGGTCCAGGGCGGCCTTCTTCCAGTCGTCCACGAACGCCCCGCCCAGCGCGCCGGTGTCCTCGCTTCCCGAGTCGGCCAGTCGCTGAAGGACGGTGGTGTACTTCGCGAGCACGTTGTGGGGTGCGGCGGCGTTGTACGACTTGACCAACCCGAGCATGTCGCCGCTCTGGCTGCAGAACCCGATCCACCCCGCCGTGTAACCACAGCCGTCGTGCAGATCGGTGATGTAGGCGTACTGCGGAACGGTGGCACCGTTCTCGAACACCGCGGTGATGTCGTCCATCATCGGGATCGCCGCCGCACCCGCCGCGCCCGCCGCGGGCGTCGCCGGGGCACCGTCCGTACCGCCGTCCTTGTCGGCCGCACCGGACGTGCAGCCCCCCACGGTGAGCACCGCACCGAGGACGACGAGCACGGTGCGACGTATTCTGGTCAACTCCACAACCGCTCCGGCCTGTTCCTTGCTGACTGCGCCAGTTCACCGAAGAACTCCTGCCCGCGGAGAAACCGCGAACAGCAGACTTGATCAACTACCGCCTGCTTCTTCTTGCCCCGGGTCGTGCCCTGGGTCTTGCCGGGCACCCTAGCGTGCCCAGTTTTCGCTGTTCGGGGCGGTGGGCGCGGGCGACGGAGCGACTACGGCTCGTGCTCACCGGCGACATCCCTTCCACCAAGGACGGCCGCAACCGCCGCAACCTCCCCCGCCGGGTCGGCGAGTACGTCGAACACCGGTCCCCCGAGGCCGAGATGGAGTGGTCGGCCTGAGCGGCGAGCGCGGCAACGACGAAGGCGGAATGCCCGGACCGTGCTGCGCTCGGTGCTCAGCAACGCCATGCCGGAAGAGTTGATCTCGACGCCGGAGAGGTCACGGGGGAACCGCGGCTCCAGCGCATCGCCGGTGGACACGGAAGGCGTTGCGGAAGCTCGGCGAGTATTTCGGGAACACATCTCGGGAACACGGCGGATCCGGAGGAGTTGCTGCACTGCGCTGCCGTACGGCGCGAAAAAGCCCCCACCGGATCATCCCGGTAGGGGCTTTACCGCGCTTGTTACTACTGCGGTGGACCTGAGGGGACTCGAACCCCTGACCCCCTCGTTGCGAACGAGGTGCGCTACCAGCTGCGCCACAGGCCCTTGCGACGAGTGAAACTCTAGCATCTCCGTCGCGGTGCTCGGAAATCGCTTCCGGTGCTGGTCAGCGGAGCGCCGTCACTCGTTCGCCGCGCGAGGGCGGTCCTCGTCCTCGTACTGGTCGAAGAGCGGGGTGCGACCGCGGGCGCGGCGACCGGGGTGGGTGGGGCGGTCCTGGGAGCTGTCGGGCTGGGGGTGGTCGGGGGCGGCGCTGGAGCGGGCGGAGCTCCAGGCGTCGTCGGCGTCCAGGTCGACGTGGCTGGTGGCCCGGGGGGCGACCGGGGCGGTGACGTAGGTGGGCAGGGGCACCGGGACGGGCTCCCAGCTGCCGGAGGTGGAACGCGGGCGCTCGCGCTCGCGCTGCTGGTCGACCCACTCGGCGTGGTCGGTCTCCTCGACGAGGGCGCGGCGGCCGGCGGTCTGCGCGGGCGTCGCGGAGCGCGGGGACTCCGGGGCGGGGGCGGCGGGGGCGTCAGCGCGGGGGGCGGGCTGCTGGTCGGCGGCGGGCGGCTGGTCGGCCGCCTGCGAAGGGTGGGGCCTGCCTTCCCGCAGTCGCTGAGCTGCCGCCTCCGCCTTGCGCTGGTCCATGGTGAAGGTGAAGCGCCGCCGCTCCTGGGCGCGCAGATACACGATGTACGCGGTCAGGAGGATCGCGGGCAGGGCGGGGGCCCAGAGGAAGGGCAGGCCGCCCACGGCGGCGGCGATGGCGCCGGCGGTGAAGGCGAAGAAGAGGATGGTGATGGTGCGCCGGCGGCGGGCGAGGACCTTGGCGCGCTTGGTGCGGTCGGCGGAGGTGGGGCGCGGCGGGGCCGCCTTGGGGCGGGCGGGGGCGGCGTCGATGGAGGGCTCCGGGGCCGCCGCGGGGTCGCCGAAGGGCCGAACGCCGACCGGGCTGTCCGGGTCGTCGACGGCGTCCGGGTCCTGCTCGTCGCCCGCATCGCCGGCGGGGCACGCGTCCTGCTCCCTGTCGTAGCGGCGCTGCATGGCCGCGCGCCCGGACAGGAGCCGGATGGCAGTGCTGAAGCGCTCGGTCGGACGGGCCTCGTTGAGCTCGTCCTGCCTACGGAGCCACATCGGCACCAGGTAGGCGGCCCAGGCCCCGACGATGACTGCGTAGATGAGGCCGCTGCTTCTCACAACTCACACGGTAGAGGGGTTTGCGTGGGGCCATCCGCCAATTGGGCCGGTGTGTCGCACGATCTGGCTGATATCTCGAACTTTTTTTGTGATTGTTGCGATGACCGCGTGAGGAATCCGCTGCCGTTGAGGGGTTAATTCGAACGGATTTTTCATTTGTGGGATGCGCCGGGCGTCCCGGGCGTACGGGGTTTCTGCCGCCGCCAGCGGTTGAGGAGGCCCTCGGGCACTTCCTCCGCGGTGAGCGCGAAAACCGCGTGGTCACGCCAGGCGCCGTCGATGTGGAGGTAGCGCGGGCGGATGCCTTCTTCGCGGAAGCCGAGTTTCTCCACCACGCGCCGGCTGGGGGTGTTTTCCGGCCGAATGCAGACCTCGATGCGGTGCAGTCCCACGGTGTGGAAGCAGTGGTCGACGGCGAGCGCCACGGCGGTCGGCATGACGCCGCGGCCGGCGACCTCCTGGTCGACCCAGTAGCCGATATGGCCCGAGCACATCGAGCCCCAGGTGATGCCGGCGACGGTGAGTTGCCCGACGAGGCGGCCGCGGTATTCCACGACGAACGGAAGCATCCGGCCGGCGTGCGCCTCGGCGCGCAGATGCCGGACCATCTGACGGAACGTCGGGCGGTGCGGCACCGGGAAGCCGGGCGGGGACGGCGGGACGGTGGCTTCCCAGGGGCGCAGCCAGTCGCGGTTGCGGCGGTTGACCTCCCGCCAGGGGCGCTGGTCGCGCAGCTTTATCGGGCGGAGGGAGATGTCTCCGTCGGTCAGGACCACCGGCCAGGGCGCGTTCAGCTGGGGCTCCCGGAGGGTCTGGGGTGGTCGCCGCCGCGGAGCTGGTCGACGGCGTGCGGGAGGAGGTCGGCCAGGACGGCGAGCCCGTCGCGTACGCCGCCCGTCGAGCCCGGCAGGTTGACGATCAGGGTCCGGCCGGCGACGCCGGCCAGGCCGCGGGAGAGGGCCGCGGTGGGGACCGTGGCACGGCCGGCGGCGCGGATCGCCTCGGGGATGCCGGGGACCTCGTAGTCCAGGACCCGGCGGGTGGCCTCGGGGGTGCGGTCGGTGGGCGAGACGCCGGTGCCGCCGGTGGTCAGGACGACGTCGTAGGACTGGGCGGCGGCGTCGCGCAGCGCGGCTTCCACCGGGTCGCCGTCGGGGACGACCCGGGGGCCGTCGACGGTGAAGCCCATGGCGGTCAGGCCCTCGGCGAGCAGCGGGCCGCCCTTGTCCTCGTACACGCCGGCGGCGGCGCGGTTGGAGGCGGTGACGACGAGGGCGCGGGCGGGTCTCACGACCGGCTCCAGTCGCCGGACTTGCCGCCGGTCTTCTCCTCGACGCGGATGTCGGAGATCACCGCGGCCTTGTCGACGGCCTTGACCATGTCGACGACGGTGAGCGCGGCGACGGACACCGCCGTCAGGGCCTCCATCTCGACGCCGGTGCGGTCGGTGGTCCGTACCGTGGCGGTGATCTCGACGGCGTCGTCGGCGACGGCGAGGTCCACCGTGACCCCGGAGACGGCGAGCGGGTGGCAGAGCGGGATCAGCTCGGGGGTGCGCTTGGCACCCATGATGCCGGCGATCCGGGCGGTGGCCAGGGCGTCGCCCTTCGGCATCCCCTCACCCCGCAGCAACGCGACGACCTGCGGCGATACCAGGACCCGGCCGCGGGCGCGGGCGGTGCGGGCGGTGACGTCCTTCGCCGTGACGTCGACCATCCGGGCCGCGCCCGACGCGTCGATATGGGTGAGGTGTTGCTGGCCGCTGCTCATCGTTCTCCCGGTCCAAACTGCCGCCTGTGGGACGACACCGTACCCCTGGGGGCTACCGGGCACCCGCCGCGGGCTTCCTCTTTCCGGTATACGACTTCCCGTTGCCGGTATGCGACTTCTCGCCCGGCGCAGTGCGGCCGGCGGTCACCCGCGGCCGAGCAGGATGACCTCCACGGTGGCGTCCGCGGGCACCTCGGCGAGGTCCTCAGGGACGACGATCAGCGCGTCGGAGTGGGCCATGGCCTTGATCAGGTGGGAGCCACTGCCGCCGACGGGGGTGACCGTGCCGGCCTCCGGGTCGTAGGTGCCGCGCAGGAACTGCCGCCTGCCCTTGGGGGAGGAGCCGATGGCCTCGGTGCAGCGGGCGCGGGCGGTGGGGCGGTGGACGTCGGGGTGGCCCATGAGCGTGCGGATGACGGGGCGGACGAAGAGTTCGAAGGAGACGTAGGAGCTGACCGGGTTGCCGGGCAGGGCCAGCAGCGGGACGCGGTCGGGGCCGATGAGCCCGAAGCCCTGGGGCTTGCCGGGCTGCATGGCGAGCTTGCGGAACTCCACCCGGCCGGTGACCGGGGAGGACCCCTCGGGCGCGGTGTCCGCGGCCAGGTCGGTCAGGGTCTCCTTGACGACGTCGTAGGCGCCGACGCTGACGCCGCCGCTGGTGACCAGGACGTCGGCCCGGGCGAGCTGGTCCTCCAGGGTGGCGCGGAGGGTGCCGGCGTCGTCGGCGACGGC
This sequence comes from Streptomyces sp. GS7, assembly GCF_009834125.1. Taxonomy (NCBI): domain Bacteria; kingdom Bacillati; phylum Actinomycetota; class Actinomycetes; order Kitasatosporales; family Streptomycetaceae; genus Streptomyces; species Streptomyces sp. GS7. The sequence continues at coordinate 824,491 of NZ_CP047146.1, read as the reverse complement.
GCCGACGCGGTAGGCGACGGCGCCGGCCTCGCGGGCGGCGGCGGTGAGCTGGAAGCTGTTGGAGTCGTGGATCTGGCCGGGGCCCAACTCCTCGCCGGGCTGGACCAGTTCGCTGCCGGTCGACATCACGACCACCCGGGGGCGGGGGCGGACCCGTACGGTGCCGCGGCCGATGGCGGCGAGCAGGCCGATCTGCGAGGGGCCCAGGACCGTGCCCGCGGGCAGCGCCCGCTCGCCCGCCGTGACGTCGCTGCCGCGCCGGCGGACATGGGCGCCGGCGGCGGCCGGGCGGTGCACCCGGACCTCGCCGGACGCGTCCTGGGGCGCGGCGCTGCGCGCGCGCATCGCGGCGGCCGGCCCCTGGCCCGTGCCGCCGTCGGTCCACTCGACGGGGACGACGGCGTCGGCGCCGGGCGGCACCGGGGCGCCGGTCATGATGCGGGCGGCCTGGCCGGGGCCGACGGCGGGAAGCTCTCCGCTGCCGGCGGCGACGTCGCCGATGACGGTGAGGACCGCCGGGGCGCCCTCGGTGGCGTCCGCGACGTCGGCGACGCGGACCGCGTAGCCGTCCATGGAGCTGTTGTCGAACGGCGGCAGCGGCAGCGGGACGGCGATGTCCTCGGCGAGGACGCAGCCCTGGGCGTCGAGCAGCTGCCGCTCGACCGGCTCCAGCGGGCGGATCGCCGCCAGGACGTCGTCGAGGTGCTCGGCCACCGACCAGACGCGGTCCGGGTGGCTGGTCTGGCCGGTGGTGCCGTTCAACGTCCTACATCTCCTCGGTGACGTAACTGCGCAGCCAGGCCCGGAAGTCGGGGCCCAGGTCCTCACGTTCGCATGCCAGTCTGACAATGGCACGCAGGTAGTCGCCGCGGTCGCCGGTGTCATAGCGGCGGCCCTTGAAGACCACGCCGTGCACCGGGCCGCCCAGCCCCGGGTCGGCGGCCAGTGCCTGGAGGGCGTCGGTGAGCTGGATCTCACCGCCGCGGCCGGGGTCGGTCTTGCGGAGCACCTCGAAGACGGCGGGGTCGAGGACGTAGCGGCCGATGATGGCGAGGTTGCTGGGCGCCTCGCCCGGCTCGGGCTTCTCGACCAGGTCGGAGACGGTGACCACGTCGTCGTCGCCGGTGGGGGCGGCGGCCGCGCAGCCGTAGAGGTGGATGGCGGAGGGGTCGACCTCCATGAGGGCGATCACCGAGCCGCCGTGCTGCTCCTGCACCTCTATCATCCGGCGCAGCAGGGGGTCGCGGGGGTCGATGAGGTCGTCGCCCAGGAGGACCGCGAACGGCTGGTCGCCGACGTGCGGGGCGGCGCACAGCACGGCGTGGCCCAGGCCCCTGGGGTTGCCCTGGCGTACGTAGTGGATGGTCGCCAGGTCGCTGGATTCCTGGACCTTGGCGAGGCGGGATCCGTCGCCCTTGCGGTGCAGCGCCTCTTCGAGCTCGTAGTTGCGGTCGAAGTGGTCCTCCAGGGGGCGCTTGTTGCGTCCGGTCACCATGAGGACGTCGGAGAGTCCGGCTGCGGCTGCCTCCTCCACGACGTACTGGATGGCGGGCTTGTCGACGACCGGGAGCATCTCCTTGGGTGTGGCCTTCGTCGCCGGCAGGAAACGGGTGCCGAGCCCTGCGGCCGGAATGACAGCCTTGCTGATCCGTGCGTGCGATGGGGTGGTCATGCGCGCCACCCTAACCGGGCCGAACGGCACGATGATGAGGGTCCGGTTAAGAGATCATGAGAGACCGAGCGAGGCCACACGTGAGCGTTGACCACGAGAGAAAGCGCAGGTTGCGGCGGGATCTCCAGGAGGTGAGGAGATCGTTGCCGGCCGCCGTCGTCGCGGAGCGGGGCGCCGCGCTGGCCCGCCGGGTGCTGGAGCTGGACGAGCTGCGGGCGGGTCCCGCCGAGGGCGCCGGGCCGACCGTCGCGGCGTATGTGTCGATCGGCGGTGAGCCGGACACCCGGGCGCTGCTCGACGCGCTGCGGGCGGCCGGGGTGCGGGTGCTGCTGCCGGTCCTGCTGCCGGACAACGATCTGGACTGGGCGGTGTACGAGGGTGCCGAGCACCTGGTCCCGGCGGGCTGGGGGCTGCACGAGCCGGACGGCCCGCGGCTGACGCCGGAGGCCGTGACGCGGGCGGACGTGGTGCTGCTGCCGGGGCTGGCGGTGGACCGTACGGGCCTGCGGCTGGGGCGCGGCGGCGGCTCGTACGACCGGGTGCTGGCGCGGCTGGAGCGGGCCGGTGCGCGGACGTCGCTGGTGGTGCTGCTGCACGACGGCGAGGTGCTGGACGAGGTCCCGGCGGAGCCGCACGACCGCCGGGTGCACGCGGCGGTGACGCCCTCGGGGGTGCACCGCTTCCGGCACTGAGCGGCGGGGCGGGGGAACTCCGCGGAACCTGGCGAGAACGCGGAGAGCGCACGGAGAGCGCACGGAGAGAAACCGGCGAGAAACCGGCGAGAACGCGTCGAAAGGCGCCCCGAAAAGGCCGGAAATCGCCGAACTCCCGCGTCCTGCAGGACGGTTGGGCCCGTAACGCGGTCGGGCGGGCCGGAGGGATCCGGCCCGCCCGGTGGCGGTGGCGCGCCCCGTGGCGGGGGGGCGGCGCGGTGTTACGGCGACAGCGTCAGCGTCTCCTTGCCCGCCTTCTTGACGGCCTCTTCGCCGAACGCCCAGGGGAGGAGTTCGCCCTTGGCCCACTTGTCGGTCTGGTCGTAGTAGTGGGCGCTGTAGGCGTGCCCGGAGGCTCCGGTGAGGTTGATCCAGCGGGACTTGTCGAGGTCGGCGAGGTTGACGATCATCCGCATGGACGGGACCCAGGTGACCTTGTAGCCGCCGGAGGCGTTCCAGCCGGTGGCGTCGACCGCGGCCTCACCGCCGCCGAGGTTCCACGGGCCGCGGTTGAACAGGCCCTGGAGGAAGCCCGGCCCGTCCTTGCCGAGGGTCTGGTTGGTGAGGTCCATCTGGTGCAGCCGGCCCCAGGTCCAGTTGTCGATGTTCTTGCCGAGCTTGGAGGTCAGCTCGTAGCGGGCGTCCTTCATGGCCTGCGCGAGGAGCTGGTCGCGGTTCTTGAGGCCGGGGTGGCCGGGCCGGTCCTCGGTCTTCCACCAGGCGTTGTTGGGGTCGTCGAGGATGTTGCGGACGACCTCGTACCAGCGGTCGCCACCGTCGGGCTGGGCGGTGTCGCCGGCCCGCTCGCCGCATTCGCGGACCAGCTTGTTCTGGTCGTCGGCGGGTCCGGTGTCGCTGGCCGGGCGGACGTAGAGGCACTGGCCCTGGACGCGCAGCTCCTTGGGCATCTTGTTGCCGAAGGCGAGCTTGAGGGTGTTGCGCCAGACGGCGTTGAAGTACGCGGCGGCGGCGGAGTCGGGCTCCTGGGTGAAGTCCCAGCCGTTGAGCAGCTGCTGGGCGTCGCGGACGTACTTGTCCTTGATGTCGATCCTCGTCAGGTAGGGGGTCAGCAGCCGGGCGATCTCGCTGCTGTTGTCCTTCTGGAAGGTCTGCATGTCGTCGGTGGAGACCTTGCCGCCGTCCTTGATCTTGGACTCGATGAGGTCGTTGATCCGCTGGCTGCGGGTGCCGTAGCCCCAGTCCCTGGTGATCAGGTAGGGGTACTTCTCGTCGGTGACGGCCTGGTTGGCGGTGACGATGAAGCCGCGCTTGGGGTTGTACTCGTACGGCAGCGCGCTCTGCGGGATGTAGCCGGTCCACTGGTAGGCGGGGTCCCAGCCGGGCGCCGGGTAGCTGCCGTCGCCCTTGCCGCGGACCGGGATCCTGCCGGGCGCCTGGTAGCCGATGTTGCCCTTGGTGTCGGCGTAGATCAGGTTCTGGGAGGGGACCTCGAAGTCGGCGGCGGCCTTGCGGAAGTCCGTCCAGTCCTTGGACCGGTTGATCTCGAAGAAGGCGTCCATGGTCTTGCCGGGGTCCAGGGCGGTCCAGCGCAGCGATACGGCGTAGCCGTCGCCGCGGTCCGGGGCGCCGTTGGCCACCGGGGCGTCCTTGCCGACGCCGGCCAGCTCGTCGTCGCGGTCGGAGACGATCGGGCCGTTGTTGGTGGCGCGGACGGTGATCTGGCGGCTCTCCCCGCCGGCGACCTTGATGGTCTCCTTGCGCGTGATGAAGGGCTGCTGCTTGCCGTCGTAGAGGTAACCGTCGGCGTTGATCTTCTCCAGGCACAGGTCGGTGACGTCCGCGCCGAGGTTGGTCATGCCCCAGGAGATGTTCTGGTTGTGGCCGATGACGACGCCGGGCATGCCGGAGAAGGTGAAGCCGGCGACGTCGTAGTTGCACTTGGGGCCGGTGGTGCGGCAGTGCAGGCCCATCTGGTACCAGAGCGAGGGCATCTGCGGCGCCAGGTGCGGGTCGTTGGCGAGCAGCGGCTTGCCGGTGGTGGTGTGCTCCCCTGAGACGACCCAGGAGTTGGAGCCGATGCCGTTGCCGTTGGGGCCGAGCAGCGCCGGGATCTTGTCGAGGGTGGTGGACAGCGTGGAGAGCTGCGAGTGGACCCGCGCGCTGGCCGCGCCCGGGCTGCCGGCGGAGGTGCTGCCGGCGGTGGCCTTGGGGTCGAACTCCTTGGTGGCCGGGTCGACCGCGCCGCCGTCGACGATCGGCCGGTTCCGCTGGTACGGGTAGGCCGGGTAGAGCTGGTCGATCTGGGCCGGGGTGAACCGGCTGGTCATCAGGGCGCGGTCGATCTCCTCCTGCATGTTGCCGCGCAGGTCCCAGGCCATCGCCTTGAGCCAGGCCACCGAGTCGACCGGGGTCCACTTCTCGGGCTTGTAGTCGTTCTCGAAGCCGAGCGCCGCGTACTCCAGGGACAGCGCCGAGCCCTGATGGTCCTTGAGGTAGGCGTTGACGCCCGCGGAGTACGCCTGGAGGTTCTTCTTGGTGTCGGCCGACAGCTTGGTGTCGTATTCCTTCTGTGCCACTTCGTGCCAGCCGAGGGTCCGCAGGAACTCGTCGGTCTTGACCTGACTCTTGCCGAACATTTCCGAAAGCCGGCCGGCGGTCATGTGCCGGCGGACGTCCATCTCCCAGAACCGGTCCTGGGCCTGGACGTATCCCTGGGCACGGAAGAGGTCCTGGTCGGTGTCGGCGTAGATCTGCGGAATGCCGTTGGCGTCGCGCACGACGTCCACCGGATCGGTCAGGCCCGGGAGTTTGAGCGCCCCGGTGGTCTCCGGGAGGGACGCGCGCACGGTGCTGACGCTCCAGTACGCGCCGAAGCCGATGCCCGCCACGAGCAGCAGCACGACCATGAGCGCGACGAGGCGGCCACGCCGCCCCTTTTTCTTTTTGGGGGCCGGTCCGGACTTGTTGGCGGGCATCTCTGTCCTTCGAGGGGCAGGGTGGGAGTGCTGGAGCAACCATAGGCGCACGGCCTGTGCGACCCCTACGCGGAGTCACCGCCAGCACATCAAACTTTCAAGCACTGGTAAATTGTTAGGGTCAGTAACTAGATACGGTAAGGACCACCCACCCGTCCGCCCCGATCCGCGCGAGGAAGGATCAGCTCCTGACTGTCGAACACCTCAACGAACTCCTGCTGGTCTGCTCGCTCGTACTGCTCATCGCCGTCGCCGCAGTACGGCTCTCCTCGCGCAGCGGGCTCCCCAGCCTGCTCATCTACCTGGGGATAGGCATCGCCATCGGACAGGACGGCATCGGCGGCATCGTCTTCGACAACGCCGAACTGACCCAACTCCTGGGCTACGCGGCCCTGGTGGTGATCCTCGCCGAGGGCGGCCTGGGCACCAAGTGGAAAGAGATAAAACCGGCACTGCCCCAGGCCGCGGTGCTCTCGACGTTCGGCGTCGCGGTGAGCGTGGGGGTCACCGCGGCCGGCGCGCACTACCTCGCCGGACTCGAATGGCGCCAGGCCCTGCTGATCGGCGCGGTGGTCTCCTCCACGGACGCCGCGGCCGTCTTCTCGGTCCTGCGCAGCGTGCCGCTGCCGTCCCGGCTGACCGGTGTCCTGGAGGCCGAGTCCGGCTTCAACGACGCCCCGGTGGTCATCCTCGTCGTCGCCTTCTCCACCGCCGGCCCGATCGAGCACTGGTACGTCCTCCTCGGCGAGATAGCGCTGGAGCTGGCCATCGGCGCCGCCATCGGACTGGCCATCGGCTGGCTCGGCGCCTACGGCATGCGGCATGTGGCACTGCCCGCCTCCGGCCTCTACCCGATCGCCGTGATGGCCATCGCCGTCTCCGCGTACGCGGCCGGCGCGCTGGCGCACGGCTCCGGCTTCCTCGCCGTCTACCTGGCCGCGGTCGTCCTCGGCAACGCCAAGCTGCCGCACGCCCCGGCCACTCGCGGGTTCGCCGAGGGGGTCGGCTGGATCGGCCAGATCGGGATGTTCGTGCTGCTGGGTCTGCTCGTCACCCCGCACAACCTGCTCGACGACATCGTGCCGGCACTGCTCATCGGCATGATCCTGACGCTCGTGGCCCGGCCGCTGTCCGTCTTCACCTCACTGCTGCCGTTCGGGGTGCCGTGGCGGGAGAAGACTCTGCTGTCCTGGGCCGGGCTGCGCGGCGCGGTGCCGATCGTGCTGGCCACCATCCCGATGGTGAGCGACGTCCCCGGCAGCGAGACGGTCTTCAACATCGTCTTCGTCCTGGTCGTCGTCTACACCCTCATCCAGGGGCCGACCCTCCCGTGGCTGGCCCGCCGGCTGCGGCTCGGCGAGGGTGAGGAGGCCGCCGACCTGGGCATCGAGTCGGCACCCCTGGAGCGGCTGCGCGGCCATCTGCTGTCGACGTCGATAGGGACCACCTCCCGCATGCACGGCGTCGAGGTCGGCGAACTGCGGATGCCGGCGGGCGCCGCGGTCACCCTCGTCGTACGGGACGGCGCCAGCTTCGTCCCCTCCCCCACCACCGTGCTGCGGCGCGGCGACGAACTGCTGGTGGTCGCCACCGACCCGGTGCGCGACGCGGCCGAGCGGCGACTCCAGGCCGTCTCGCAGGGCGGCAAGCTGGCCGGCTGGCTGGGTTCCGGCGCGCCCCCGGAGGAGGCCGGCCGGCAGCCCCGGCGCGGCTGAGCCGGGGCGCAGGGGTCGGCCGGTCCCGGCCCCGTGCGCAGCCCGGCTTGCCCGGCCCGGCCGCGAATGTGCTGTATCTCTCCACGGAACCCAAGGAAATCCCGATGAAGCCCTGGTTAATCCCAGGGCTTCACGGCTTTCGACCTGTAGTATGAAGACAGAAATTTTTTGACGGATTACGAACCAACTCTGCCTGACGCAGAGCTGGCGCGACCGCTCGGCGGCCGCGGTCCCCTGCCACACGCAGCCACCCCTCCGGTGCGGACCACGCGGTATCACTCGGTCCTGCGCGAGAGGACAGCTCTCGGCGCGTACCCGTGACGACCTCTCGGGGCAGCGCTACCAGGCGGCAGAAAGGCCCGGCCGTGGCATCCGCGGTCAAGGACCCCCGTCCCGGTTACGGACAACTGTTGGGCACGCCCGGCGCGTGGACGTTCCTGCTGCCCGGCTTCCTGGCCCGGCAGCCGTTCGCGATGCTGACCATCGGCATCGTGCTGCTCGTCCAGTCCACCACCGGCTCCTACGGCACCGCCGGCGCGGTCTCCGCCGCCACCGGCGTCTCGATGGCGCTGTTCGCCCCGCAGAGCGGCAAGCTCGCCGACCGCTTCGGCCAGCGCGCCGTCCTGATCCCCGGCGTCCTCGTCCACGTCGCCGGCGTCTCGGCCCTGATCGCCCTGGCCCTCGCGCACGCCCCCCTGTGGGCGCTGCTCGCGGTGGCCGTCCCCACGGGCGCCTCGACGCCGCAGGTCGGCCCGATGGTGCGGGCCCGCTGGGCGGCGAAGCTGGGCGGCAGCCCGCTGATGCCGACGGCCGCCGCCTTCGAGTCGGTCACCGACGAGTTCACCTTCGTCGTCGGCCCGGTGCTGGCCACCGCGCTGTGCACCGGCATCCACCCGGCCGCCGGCCTGATCGCCGAGGCCGCGCTGTCACTGGCCGGCGGCCTGCTGTTCGCCTCCCAGCGGCGCACCCAGCCGCCCGTCCACCGGGAGCACTCCGACGACGCCCCGCGCGTCTCCGCACTGTCCGTCCCCGGCGTACGCGTCCTGATCGTGGCGTTCCTCGGCATCGGCTCCGTCTTCGGCGGGATGCAGGTCTCGCTGACCGCGCTCACCGAGCACATCGGACAGCCCGGCATCAACGGCGTCCTCTACGGGATCTTCGCCGGCGGCAACATGCTCGCCGGCATTGCCTGCGGCGCCATCGCCTGGAAGATCGGCCCGCGTCGCCGGCTGCTGGTCGCCTACGGGCTGCTGGCGCTGGCCACCACCCCGCTGTGGGCGGTGGCCTCCGTACCGCTGCTGGGCGCCGTCGGCCTGGTCGTCGGCCTGTGCATCGCCCCCGCGCTGATCACCGGCTACACCCTCGTCGAGTCGCTGGTCCCGGCCGCCGCCCGTACCGAAGCCTTCACCTGGCTGACCGGCGCGGTCGCACTGGGCCAGGCCGCCGCGGCCACCTCCGCCGGCCAGCTCGCGGACCGCTTCGGCCCGAGCACCGGATTCCTGGTGCCGCTGGCCGGCACCGCGCTGGCCCTGATCGTGCTGCTGGCGCTGCGGGCGCACCTGCTGCCGCGGGCCTCGAAGGTGGTCGCCGGGTCGGCGGACAGCGCCGACGGCGCCTCCGGGCCGGCCCTCGACGACCGCGACCGCGAACTGGCGAACGCCTGACGGACCTCCGGGCCGGACGCGACGGGCGTCCGGCCCGGAGGCCGGACCAGGTGCGGTACCGGGCCCGGAACCGGCCGCCGCTCCGGACGGGAGCCGGACGTGGAGTCGGACGTGGGGTCGGTCACCGTATGCCGGTCACGGTGGACTGATGCGCGGGAATACTGCAATATGGAGCGTCGTTAGCACTCAACGAGTGAGAGTGCCAGGAGGAAGTCAAGTGCCGACCTACCAGTACCAGTGCACCGCGTGCGGCGAGGGCCTTGAGGCCGTCCAGAAGTTCACCGACGACGCGCTCACCGAGTGCCCCAGCTGCAACGGACGCCTCAAGAAGGTGTTCTCCGCGGTCGGCATCGTCTTCAAGGGCTCGGGCTTCTACCGCAACGACAGCCGCGGCTCGTCGTCCAGCAGCAGCCCCGCCAAGAGTTCCTCCTCGTCGACCGGCTCGGCGTCCTCGTCCGACTCCTCGTCGAGCAGCTCCTCGTCGAGCGGTTCCTCGGACAGCAAGCCGTCGGCCGCGGCGACTGCCGGCACCTCGGGCTCGGCGAGCACCAGCTCCGCCGCCTGACCTCTGCTCCTCCGGACCCCGCCACCCCCTCCAGAGGGGGCCGCGGGGTCCGCCGCGTTCGGGGCGCGGGGCCGGGCGTCCCGGCGTTCCCGCGGTGCACCCCCGGCCCGGCACCGCGTCCGACGACGCCCGATAGTGTGACCGGCATGGCTGACGCGGAGATTGGCGTAATCGGCGGGTCGGGGTTCTACTCATTCCTCGACGACGTGACCGAGATCACGGTGGACACCCCCTACGGGCCGCCGAGCGACTCCCTGTTCCTGGGCGAGATCGCCGGCCGCTCCGTCGCCTTCCTGCCCCGGCACGGCCGCGGGCACCACCTCCCGCCGCACCGCATCAACTACCGCGCCAACATGTGGGCGCTGCGCTCCCTCGGCGTACGGCAGGTCCTCGGCCCGTGCGCCGTCGGCGGCCTGCGCCCCGAGTACGGGCCCGGGACCCTCCTGGTCCCCGACCAGCTCGTCGACCGCACCAAGGGCCGCGTCCAGACGTACTTCGACGGCGAACCGCTCCCCGACGGCAGCGTCCCCAACGTCGTGCACCTCACCTTCGCCGACCCGTACTGCCCCACCGGCCGCCGGGCCGCCCTCACCGCCGCCCGCGGCCGCGACTGGGAACCCGTCGACGGCGGCACCCTCGTCGTCATCGAGGGCCCCCGCTTCTCCACCCGCGCCGAGTCGCGCTGGCACGCCGCCCAGGGCTGGTCGGTGGTCGGCATGACCGGCCACCCCGAAGCGGTCCTGGCCCGCGAAATGAGCCTCTGCTACACCTCGTTGACGCTGGTCACCGACCTGGACGCGGGCACCGAGACCGGCGACGGCGTCTCCCACGAGGAAGTCCTCAAGGTCTTCGGCCAGAACATCGGCCGGCTGCGCGAAGTCCTCTTCGACACGGTCGCCGCCCTCCCCGAGAACACCGCCCGCGACTGCCTGTGCACCGACGCGCACCAGGGCTGGGACCTGGGCATCGAGCTGCCGTAGCGGCGGAGGATGCCGGGAGACGCCCGGGGAAGGCCGGGGAAGCCGGGGCGCCGGCCCCGCCCGCGTGACCGGCCGGGCGGGTGACCGAAGCGGCCCGGTGACCCGGGGGGGGAAGCAGCCGGGTAGCCCGGTAGCCGGGGGCAGCCCGGTGGGCGGGTGACGGAGTTGTCCACAATCCCGGGGCTGTCCACAGCCCGGAGCGGGCGGCGGCGGAATGCGGCACGGTGATGTTCACCGGGCCCGAACGGCGGGTCCGGGAAGCCGACTCCCCACCGCAGGCGGTGATCACCATGCCCCGTCCGTCCCCCGACCCACGCGTCCCCACCCTCGATCCGGCAGTCACCCCTCCGCCCCTCCCGGCTCCCCCGCTCCCCACTCCCCCGCGATGTGAAGTGCCGCACTTCCCGCCGGTACGGGTGGCCGGCGCCGGCAGCCGGTGGCGGCGGGCCCACCGCCGGAGCCTGCTTACCGCCGCCCTCGCGATCACCGCGGCAGCACTGGCCACCGGCGTATCGAACGGGCCCGTACGAGCCGCCCCCGCGCCCGCCTGCCCCGCGGCGCCGGCACCGGCCGGAGGTCGGTGATCATGTCCGTCCCGCCGGTTCCGCCCGAAGATCGAGTGGCGTCCCCGCCCGACGCACGGAAAACTTCTCCGGGTGGCGGGGCACCCGCGCGCCTCTTACGGGAGCGCGTCCGCACCACCGATACCGACGCCGCTATCGACACCGCCGAACCCCTCGCCGTCGCGATCGCCGAACCGACGACCGGCGTGACGGCGGCTCCCAACGCCACCGGGACGGCCGTTCCGGACGCCGTACGACGAACCCCACCGCGGGCTCATCCACCCCCTACGGCCCACCGCCCCACAGCCCGTCCCCGCACGAACCGCGGCCAAGTCGCCCGGATCCGCACTGACGCGCCGGTCGATCGCCGGTTCGTGTTGCGCGATTGGACATCCCTGCCCCGCCCTGCCGTAAGTTGCGGTGCCGATCGTCGGTGCACCGTCCAGAGCAAGCGTGGAAAGAGGCTGTCAGGTGAGCGAGAAAAAGGGCGAGAGCAAGGGCGTCCTCCAGGGATTCAGGGAATTCCTGATGCGCGGCAACGTCATCGAACTCGCGGTGGCGGTCGTGGTCGGTGCGGCGTTCACGAGCATCGTCACCTCGGTGGTCAAGGGCGTCATCAACCCGATCGTGGGCGCGCTCGGCTCCAAGAACCTCGACAACTACCAGGCGTGCCTGACCACGTGCAGCGTGGACAAGAAGACCGGCCAGTTCACCGACGGCATCTACATCCTGTGGGGCTCGGTGCTCAGCGCGGCGCTGACGTTCCTGATCACCGCGGCGGTCGTCTACTTCCTCATGATCCTTCCGATGAACAAGTGGAAGGCCCGCCAGGACGCGAAGAAGCCGGCCGACGGCACCCCGGCGGCCCCCACCGAGATCGAGCTGCTCACCGAGATCCGCGACGCTCTGGTCGCCCAGCGCAACGGCACCTCCACGGCACCGGGCGCGGCCTCGGCGGCGGGCACCATCATCAGCCAGAAGACGCAGCACTAGCGGGCGCTACGACCGGCACACGCCGCCCCGTCGCCTCGCTCAGAGGTGGTGGGGCGGCTTTTCGTCGAGGAAGCGGGCGAGATCGGCCGCGCTGTCCCTGGACGCGGGGCGCTCCCCCCAGCCGCGGTCGGTGTCGTCCGAGGACTGCCGGCTCAGCGGATCGTCGAAGATCAGAGCTGCCGCACCCCGCGGCGCCGGACTCACCCCGGGCGCGCTCGCGGGAGCCGACGTAGGGGCCTCGGCCTGGCTCTCGGCCTGGCTCTCGGGCGCTCCCTCCGGGGAAGCCGTTTCGGGTTCGGGCGTGGTGCTCACCCCCTCAGGGTACGGGCGAGCAGAACACGGAGGACCGGGCGGCCGCGGGGGGGGGGTACGGACCGCGGCGGTGGGCTTTGGCGCCCTCCGCGCCCTCGGAGCCCTCTAGGCGCCCCTGTCGTGGGTGGGTATCGGGTGCGGGCGATTGACATTGTGCGGACGGGTCGGGGGGCCGTGCTCGGCGCGGTTCCGGCTGACGGGGCGGCTGCGGTCGGTGCCGGGGAGGGGATGGGGGTGGTGCGAGCGATGGTGATCGCTTGGGCGGTCGGACATGGGGCTCGGGCTTTCTGGGCGGAGGCGGGGGGCGGGGGCGGGGTGAACGGCTCCTGGGGGGGTGCGGGAGGGGGCGGGGCGGGGGCGGGGCGGGGGCGGGCCCCCGGGGCGAACTCCGTGGCGAGTCGTCTGCCGTCCTTGGCGTGAGGGACTACAGGGGCCTGGACCACCGGCGGGGCCTGGACCACCGGCGGGGCCTGAACCGCGGGCGGGGCTGGACCACGGGCGGGGCCTCCACTACGGCAGGGCCTGGACCACGAGGGAGGCGGTCACGGCCGCGAGTACGAGGCCGTGGAGCTTCATCCGGCCGAGGAGGCCGAGGAGGCCGAGGAAGCCCCGGCAACCCGACAAGCCGGGGAAACCCATGCAGACCAGGGAGCCGCGGCATGCCAGGGAACCCAGGTGAGTCGAGGTGGCCGTCCGGGGTGGGTTGGTGGGGGCCTTGCGGGGGCCTTCCCCGGAGAGCAAAGAGCTCCCACCGCGTCGCGAAGGGCCGCGGGCGGCGAGAGCGCGGGCCGGACGCTGCAGCGGTACCGGATGGTGCGGCCGAAGCCGGCGGCGGAGGGGCGGAAGGCGTGGGCGCCGACGGAGACGAGGAACAGGGAGAGGAAGAAGACGAAGAGGGAGGAAGAAGACGAAGAGGAAGGAGTAAGCCATCGCTGAGATGAAGGAGGCGGCGGCGCGGGTCGCGGTGGCTGCGGAGGTCTCGGCGTTGGGGGCAGTGGGGCGCCGGCGTTGTGTGGTGGGGGGCCGCCCGGGGAGGGAGCGGCGGTCAGCGGGGGTGCGAGGGCCGTGGCGACGAGGGGTGCGCGGGTGGCCGACCGGGTTTGCGGTGGTAATTCCGCTGGCGGTTGGGCCGGGGCAGGGGGTGCGGGCGGGACCTCGTCGGTTGGCTGTGGCACGTGCCCCACGCTAGGTGGGTTTGATGCGAATAGCCCCTTTTGCGAGGTAGGGGAGTGAGAGTGCGGAGTGCAGGCAGGGCGTGGGGGTGGCCTGCGGTGGCTCAGCCTTCGGCGAGTGCCTCGTGCCACCACTTGTCGCGCCCCGGCTGCCAGGACACCGGCCGCGAGCACCGGTTCACCACCAGCACGGTCCGCCGCTGCCGGTTCGCGTCCGTGGCCGCGCCCCGTGCCAGCGCGTGGTCCAGCACCGCCTTCACCGGGCGTACCGCGCCGTCCCAGAACGCGGCGTCGGCGGTGATGAGTACCCGGGCGTCCGACTCCCGGGTGCGCGCGACCAGTTCGGGCACCGTGAGCGAGACCGGAAGCGTGGTCCGTATCGCGTCCAGTCGGCCGCAGGCGAGGGTGGCGATCACCGACTCGGGCACCAGCGGCAGATGCACGGCGACCTTGTCGCCGGCGCGTACGCCGAGTCGGGCGAGCGCGGCTGCCGCCCGTTCGGCCTGGTCCAGGAGCATGCCGTGTGTCAGCTCCTCCAGGCGGCCCGGCTCCCCGTTCCAGGTGAGGGCGATCCGCGACGCGTCCCGGCCTTGCACATCCGGGGCGTCATCTGCATGCTCTGAGGTCACACGGCGCAACATGCCGATCAGCATGGAGAGCAGCGATCAACGATCGCTGAACGTCCGCTGTACGGTGCCGTGTCCGGGCGCCGCCGCGGCTGCGCGACGCATCGACGTCGGCTGACGCCGCTCCTTTACTCCTTCGCGCCTTCGCCGCCCCGTTTGCGCGCCGCGCCTTCCCCGTTTCCCTCTCGCGCCCCGCGGCAGCGGGCGCCGGATGACCGGCGCCGCGAGTGGGTCCCTGCGGACCTCCCGCCTCTTCCTGCCCCTCTCCGGTGCACTTCATCCCCCTCGTCTCGCGTTCCTTCACGCATTTCGCATTCCTTCGCGCGTTTCGCATCCCTTCGCGCGTTCCTTCCTCTTCGTGCTTCCGTACGTGTGAAAGGCGGACCCCGTGCCCGTACCTCCGGACAACGGCCTGCCGCCGCAGGCCCGTTGGGCGCTCGCGGCTCTGGCCACCGGATCCTTCTGCGTCCAGTTGGACTCCTTCGCGCTGAATCTGGTGCTGCCGGTGCTCCGTGCTGACCTGGGAGGTCCCGGGGACGGGGGCGGGGGCGGGAGCGGAGGCCTGGCGGCGGGGGTGGTCAGCGGCTATCTGCTTGCCGCCGGGGCGCTGATGCCGGTCGCCGGGCGGCTCGCCGACCTCTATGGGCGACGGCGGATGCTGGTACTGGGAGCGGTGCTCTTCGGTGTGAGCGCAGGTCTCTGCGCGGTGGCGCCCTCGATGGCGTTCCTGGTGGCGGCGCGGGTGGTGCAGGGTGCGGGCGGGGCGCTGGTCATGCCCTCCGGGCTGGCGCTGCTCACCAACGCCTGCCCGCCGGAGGGCGGGCGCCGAGCGACCGGGCGGGCGCTGGGGCTGGCCGGTCTGGGCACCGTCTGCGGCCCGTTCGTCGGGGGCGCGCTGGCCGGGGCCGCGTCCTGGCGCGCCGTTTTCTGGCTGACGGTGCCCCTCGCCGCGGCCACCGCGCTGTGCGCGCGCCGGGCGGCCGAGTCGCGGGACGCGGCTGCCGCGGGCCGGCCGCTGGACATCACCGGCGCGGTCACCGCGACCGGCGCCCTGGTGTGCCTGGCCGGGTTGCCGGAGCACGGCGCGGTGTGGGGCCGAGTGAGCGGTGCGCTGCTGCTGGGCGCGCTGTTCGTACGGGCCGAGCGGCGCGCCCCGGCGCCTCTGGTGGACCTCGGGCTGTTCCGCAACCGCCCGTACGTGGCACTGACGGCGGCCGGTGCGGTCGCCAACTCGGCGACGGTGGCGCTGCTGTACGTGGTTCCGACGGCGCTCCAGCAGGGGCACGGGTGGTCCGTGCCGGCCGCCGGGGCGGCGTTTCTGGCGCCGGCCGCGGCGTTGGCCGTCGGGGGCCCGCTGGCCGGGCGGGTGCGTCCCGGGGCGGCCGTGCTGGTGATGGCGCTGTGCCTGGCCGTCTCCGGGGGCGCGTTGTGGGCGGTCGGGTCCGTCACGGGTACGCCCGCGCTGCTGGCGGCATCGACGGGGGCCGCGGCGGCGCTGGGCGTGGCGGGCGCACTGGCCCTGACGGGCACTCAGGCGGTGGTGCGCCGGGAGCGCGCGGGCGAGGCGTCGGGGGTCACCAAGGCCGTGCTGACGGTGACGGCGGGGCTGGGGCTGTCCCTCATGGGGACGGCCGGGGGGGACAGCCGGGGGGACGGGAGCGGCAGGGGCGGCGGTCGGCGGGGCGCTGCCGTCGCCCGCCGTCGCACCGCCCACCGTCGCATCGTCCGCCCTCGCCTCGTCCGCCCTCCCATCGCCCGTCGTGCCGGCGGCGGTGTGTGTGGTCGCGGCGACAGCGGTGGCGCCGGCGGGGCGGACGAATCGGTGACGGGACCTGGCCTGCCGCCACCCCTGATACGCCCCCGCCCCGCCCCGGACCGGCTCCCGGCCCCCCGCCCGTCACCGCATCACTCCATCACCCCCTCACCCGGCCCCCACCACCCCGCATCCCCCCGCCACGTCGCTCACCTCGTCGAATCCCCGGGCCTCCAGCAGGGCCGCCGCGATCACCGACCGGTTTCCGCTGCGGCAGTAGAGGACGACCGGGCGGTCCGGGTCGAGTTCGTCGATGCGGTCGGGGAGCGCCGCGAGCGGGATGTTGCGGGCGCCGGGCAGTGCGCCCGCGGCGTATTCGGCCGGGTTGCGGACGTCGATCAACTGGCCGCCGTCCGCGGGGTCCAGGGGCAGTCGCCCGAGGAGTTCGTCGATCCGTACGCGGTGGCTGCGGCGGGTGAGCTGCGGCGCGTCCGCCAGTACCCGTGCCGGGTCGGGGAGGTGGCCGAGGACGCGGTCGTAGCCGATCCGGGCGAGGCGGAGGCGGGCTTCGTCCTCGGTGCCGGGGTCGGCGAGCAGCACGATGGGGGTGCCGGGGGCGACGACGCTGCCGGCGTACTCCGCGAACCGGGTGTCCAGGCCGGTGTGCAGCGAGCCGGCGAGGTGGGCGCGGGTGTAGGCGGCGGGCGGGCGGCAGTCGAGGAGGACGGCGCCGTGGTCGTCGCGGGCGGCGAGGGCTTCGTCCAGGGTGAGGGCGGCCGGGGGTGCGGGTTCCCGCAGGGGGTGGCCGTCGCGGTTGAGGGCCGCGTCGTGGGCGAAGTAGCCGGGTGTGGCGGGCTGTTCGGCGGTGACCAGGCGGACGAACTCGGCCTGCGGCATGGGCTGGAGGGCGTAGTTGAGGCGGCGCTGGTCGCCGATGGTCGAGCTGGTCTCGGTGGACAGGCTGCGTCCGCAGGCCGAACCGGCGCCGTGGGCGGGGAAGATCCGGGTGGCGTCCGGGAGGGTCAGCAGTTTGGTGTGCAGGGAGTGGTGGAGCCTTGCGGCCATGTCGTGCGGGGAGTGGCCGGCGGCGGAGAGCAGGTCGGGGCGGCCGACGTCGCCGACGAAGAGGGTGTCGCCGGTCAGGACGCCGAACGGTACGGCGTCTTCGGGGTTTTCCCGGACGACCAGGCAGATGGACTCGGGGGTGTGCCCGGGGGTGGCGAGGACGGTCAGGGTGACCCCGGAGCCGTCCGCGAAGCCGTCCGCGAAGCCGTCCGCGGCACCTTTCCCCGAGCCGTCCCCGGAACCGGGTCCGGTGCCGAGGAAGATGCGTTCGCCGTCGCGTAACCGCCTTATGGGGAAGCCGGTTTCGGCGGCTTCACCGAAGGCGATGGCGGCGCCGGTCGCCCGCGCCGCCTCCAGGTGACCGGAGAGGAAGTCGGCGTGAATGTGCGTCTCGACGACGAGTTCGATGCGCAGGCCGGCCGCGTCGGCGTCGGCGAGGTATTCGTCGATGTCGCGGCGTGGGTCGACGAGTACCGCGCGGCCGCTGTTCTGATCGCCGATCAGGTACGACGCCTGGGACAGGCAGTCGAGGTAGTACTGCGCGAAGTGCACGGTCGGCCTCCTGGGGGCGCGGTGCCCGTGGGCGGTGGGTGGCGGATGAATGCACCGTGCAGGCCGACGCGTTGTGCGGATGCACGGATGTACGTACATTAAGTATCCGGACGGCGGGCGACAAGCCGAGCCCTCCCGCGTCCGGATGGCGGGCGACAAGCCGGACCGTCCCGCAAACCCCTGGCAAAGGAACCGACATGACGACCGAGCCCGAGCAGCCGGGCGCGCACGGCCGGCCCGACCCGCACGGCCCGCGCCCCCTGGACCGGCGCTCGCCGCTGCCCCTCTGGGCGCAGCTCTTCGCCGATCTGCGCCGCCGGATGGAAGCCGGCGCGTTCACCGAGGAGTTCCCGGCCGAGCACCGGCTGACGGGCGAGTACGAGGTCAGCCGGCACACCGTCCGCGAGGCGCTGCGCAGGCTGCGCGCCGACGGCCTGGTGATCGCCGAGCGCGGGCGCGCCAGCCGCCTGGACACCCGCCGCATACAGCAGCCGCTCGGCTCCCTCTACAGCCTCTTCCGCGAGTTGGAGGGCCAAGGTGTGGAGCAGCGCAGCGAGGTGCTGCGGCTGGAGCGGACCGCGGACGGTACGGTCGCCGGCCATCTGGGGCTGATCCCCGACGCGCCCCTGGTCGTACTGGAGCGGCTGCGGCTCGCGGACGGCGAGCCGCTCGCCCACGACACCGCGTATCTGCCCGCCGAGGTCGCCGAGCCCCTTCTGGACGCCGACTTCGGGCACACCTCCCTCTACGGGGAGTTGTCGGCGCGCTGCGGGGTGAAGGTCGACGGGGGGCGGGAGCGGATCGCCCCGTTCCTGCCGGACATCCGGCAGGCGTGGCTGCTCGGACTGGCCGACCGTGAGCCGGCGTTCGCCATCGAGCGCGTCGGGCGGGCCGGGGAGCGGCCGGTGGAGTGGCGGGAGACGGTGGTGCGGGGTGACCGCTTCACGTTCGTCGCCGAGTGGTCGGGCGACAGCCGGGCCGTCGCGTTGGCGCCGCGCGCGGCGTGTCCGTCCGCGTAGCCGCCGTGTCCGTCGCCATAGCCGTCACGGCGCTGCCCTGCGGCCTGCTGATCGGTCTGCTGCTGGGCGCGCTGGGCGGCGGCGGTTCGGTGCTGGCCGTGCCCGCCCTGGTCTATCTGCTGGGCCAGTCGCCCCATGAGGCCACCGCGGGCGCCCTGGTGGTGGTCGCGGTCGGCGCCGTCACCGGCCTGGTGTGCCACGCCCGCGCGGGCCGGGTCCGCTGGGCGGCCGGCGTGGTGTTCGGCGCGCTGGGCACGGCGGGCAGTTACGCCGGCTCGCGGTGGAGCGCGGCGCTGGACCCCAAGGTCCTGATGGCGGCGTTCTCCGGGCTGATGCTGGTGGTGGCGGCGGGGATGCTGCTCCGGGGCGTTCGGGGGGCGCGGGGATCACGGGGCTCGCGGGAGGCCGGGGAGGCCGGGGAGACAAGTCGGCCCCGGGGAGCCCGCGTTGCGCGGGGCATACGGGAGGCGGGGCGTCGGTCGGGAGCCGTGCCCTTATGGCACCGTTCCCGCCGCACCCGCCGCACCCCCGGGGCGCCCGGCTCCGCTCCCGCACCGGCCGCCGGCGCCCGCGTCGCGCCCACCGCTCCCGTCACGCCCGTCGCGCCCGCCCCCCGCGCCACCGCGCGCCCCCTCCGAACCGCCGTGACCGCGTCCTCCGTGGGGCTGCTCACCGGATTCTTCGGGGTGGGCGGCGGCTTCGTCGTCGTCCCGGCCCTGACCCTCGTCCTCGGACTGGAGATGCCGGTCGCCATCGGCACCTCGCTCCTGGTGATCCTCATCAACTCGGCGGCCGCGCTGGCCACTCGGGCCGGTACCGGCGCGCTGGACTGGCCCCTGCTGGCCGCGCTCGCGGCCTGCGCCGCGGCCGGCAGCCACCTCGGCAACCGCCTCGCCGCCCGCCTCCCCGCGCAGACCCTGACCACGGCCTTCGCCGCGCTCGTCGCCGTCCTCGCCGTCACGATGGCGGCCACCACCGTGCCCAACCTCTGACCCCCGTCCCCGAACCCCCAACTCCCATCCCCTATAAGCCCGCAGGAGAGACCCATGACCCACCCCGCAGCCGAACCGGCTCCGTCCGCCGCCCCCGCGGCCGGAACGAGGGCCTCCGCCCACCACCAGATCCTGATCATCGGCGGCGGTACCGCGGGCATCACGGTCGCCGCCCGTTTACGCCGCGCCGGCCTCCGCGACATCGCGCTGCTGGAGCCCTCCGACACGCACTGGTACCAGCCGCTGTGGACCCTGGTCGGCGGCGGCCAGGCCCCGCTGCGCGCCGCGCTGCGCACCGAGGCGGAGGTCATCCCGCCCGGCGTACGCTGGCTGCGCGAGCGCGCCACCGCCGTCGATCCGGCGGCCCGTACGGTCACCACCGCCACCGGCCGGGTCCTGTCCTACGGGCGGCTGGTCCTCGCGCCGGGCCTGAGCCTCGACTGGGACGGCGTGCCGGGCCTGGCAGCGGCCGTCGGGCACGACGGTGTGAGCAGCAACTACCGCCCCGATCTCGCCCCGTACACCTGGGAGTTGATCCGCCGGATGCGGCGCGGCACCGCGGTGTTCACGATGCCGTCGGGTCCGGTCAAGTGCGGCGGCGCCCCGCAGAAGATCGCGTATCTGGCGGCGGACTACTGGCGCAAGCGCGGTGTGCTGGGCGCGATCCGTCCGGTCCTCGCGCTGCCGGAGTCCTCCCTCTTCAAGGTGCCGGTCTTCGCCCGCGCGCTGGAGCAGACCGCGCGCCGCTACGGCATCGAGGTGCGGCTGCAGACCGAGCTGACCCGCCTGGACGGGGCTGCGCGCGAGGCGGAACTCACCGATCACGCCACCGGCACGGCCGAGACGGTCCGCTACGACCTGCTGCACGCCGTCCCGCCGCAGCGCGCCCCCCGGTGGCTCGCCGACGGCCCGCTGGCCGACCCCGCGTCCCCCTACGGGTACGTCAAGGCCGACCCGCAGACCCTCCAGCACCCCGACTTCCCCGAGGTGTTCGTCCTGGGCGACGTCGCCAACCTGCCGACCTCCAAGACCGGTGCCGCCATCCGCAAGCAGGCCCCGGTGCTGGTCGGCAATCTCCTGGCGGGGCTGCGCGGGCGCCCCGCCACCGCCCGGTACGACGGGTACACGTCCTGTCCGCTCGTCACCGCCCGGCACAAGATGCTGCTGGCCGAGTTCGACTACGACCTGCGCCCCGCGCCGTCGTTCCCGTTCCTCGACACCACCCGCGAACGCACCGACATGTGGTTCCTCAAGCGCTACGGCCTGCCCCAGCTCTATTTCCAGGGGATGCTGAAGGGCCGGGCCTAGGCGAGAGGGGCGGCAGGGCGCAGGCGCCGGGCGCCGCCCCCCGCGGCAGGGCCCGCACCCGTAACCGGGTGCGGGCCCTTCGCCACCGCCGTCCGTCAGGCGGCCGCCGCCACCTCCCCCACCGCGCACCCCACGTTGTCCGGAGCGCCCGCCTCATGGGCGTGGCGGACCAGTTCCGCCACCGCCTGCTGCGGGGTGGCCGCGCCGGCCAGCACCTCCTGGATCGTCTCGGTGGGTACGACGCCGGCCAGGCCGTCGGTGCACAGCAGATAGCGCTCGCCGGGGTGCGCCTCCAGGAGCTGGAGGTCCGGAGCGAAGTCCGCACCGCCCTCCAACGACCGCAGCAGCAGGGCGCGTTGCGGATGCGAGGCGGCCTCCTCGGGGGTCAGTCGGCCCTCGTCGATCAGGGACTGGACCACGCTGTGGTCGTGGGTGACGCAGAAGAGCCCGGAGTCCCGCAGCACATAGGCGCGGGAGTCGCCGATGTGCAGCAGCCCCAGCCGCGAACCGGAGCGCAGCAGGGCGGTGAGGGTGCTGCCGGACGCCTCGGCCGACGGGGCGGCGCGGTGGGCGCGGCGGGCCGCCTCCTCCAGGGCGGCCGGCAGGTCGGCCGAGGTCAGGTCCTGGTCCTCCAGGACCTTCAGCGCCTCGACGGCGGCGGTGGCGGCCGGGCCGCCGCGGGGGCCGTAGCCGTCGGCGACCGCCAGCAGGCGCGAACCGGCGTACGCCGCGTCCTGGTTGGCGGGGCGGACCAGCCCGCGGTCGGTCAGGGCGGCGACGCGCATCGTCAGCGGCGTCGAAGGGGTCTCGGGTGCGGTCATGGCGGTGTTCTCCCTCTCCAGCTGGTCGACGAGGAAGGCGGCCAGGTCCCGGCGGGCGGCGACATCGGCCTCGGCCTGCGCCCAGTAGGCGGCGACCGCGCGGGCCGCCGCGCCCGGTGCCAGCTCGCACACCTCGCGGATGCGGGCCAGCGGCATGCCGAGCCGGCGCAGCCAGGCGACCAGCCGGGCGCGCTCCAGCTGGGCCGGGGCGTAGTGGCGGTAGCCGCTGTGCGGGTCGACGTGGACGGGGGGCAGCAGGCCCAGCTCGTCGTAGAGGCGCAGCGCCTTCGGCGAGAGCCGGGACGCCCGTGCGAACGCCCCGATCGTCAGCAGCTCCCCGTCCATGCACTCCCCGTCCGCGGGCCCGGCCGCCGTGGCTCGCGGGGACCCGCCGTGTTCCTGGTGGTTCCTCGTACCGGGCTCCTCGCCCGGCGCCACCGATGCTGGGGCTTCCCCCAGGGACAAGGTCAAAGGGGGACGCCCCGGCATCGGTGACACCGCGGACCGGGCCCGCGCCGGCCCGTGGAGGACCCCCTAGGGACGTTCCAGTTGGTTCAGCGCGGCGGCCGTCAGCGCCTGGACGCCCATGGTGAGCGTGGGCTGCACGACCGGGACGAAGTGCGGTGAGTGGTTGGAGGGGATGTCCCGGGAGAGCCGCCCGGCCGCCAGCGCGGTGTGGAACTCCTCCGGGTTCCAGCCGCCCAGCCACCAGTAGTACAGCGGCGCCTCGGCGGCGGTCGCCAGCAGTCCCGCGTCCTCGCTGCCGGTCGCCGGCGCGTACGCGAACACCCGCTGCTCGCCGAAGAGTTCGGCGAAGCCCTCGTTGACCTTCCGGAGCGTGACGGCGTCGTTGACGGTCACCGGGAAGGAGTCCAGCACCACCGTCTCCGGCTCCCGCCCGGCGCCGGACGCCGCCGCCTCGGCGCGCGCGATCCGGTCGATCGCGGCCAGCACCGCGGTCCGCACCGCCTCGTCGAAGCTGCGCACGCTGAGCCGTACGACGGCCCGGTCGGGGATCACGTTGGCGGTGTCCCCGGCGTGGAACGAGCCGACGGTGACCACCGCCTGCTCCTTGGCCGCGATCTCCCGCGCCACCACCGACTGCACCCGCTGCACGAACGCCGCCGCCATGAGGATCGGGTCGACGGTCGTCTCCGGCCGCGAGCCGTGGCCGCCGGTGCCGTGGAAGGTGATCTCCAGGCTGTCGGCCGCGGCCATGCAGGCCCCCGGGCAGTAAGCGATCAGCCCCGCGGCGAACGGGGCGACATGCTGCGCCAGCACCACGTCCGGCGTGGGCACCAGCTCCTTGCTGTAGAGGCCGTCGTCCAGCATCGCGCGGGCGCCGCTGCCGACCTCCTCGGCGGGCTGGAAGACGACCACCAGGGTGCCCGACCAGCGGTCGCGGCCCGCCGCGAGCAGATCCGCGGCGCCCAGCAGGCAGGTCACATGGACGTCGTGCCCGCAGGCGTGCATCCGGCCCGGGACGGTGGAGGCGTACGGCAGCCCGGACTGCTCGGCCACCGGCAGCGCGTCCATGTCGGCCCGCAGCAGGACCACCGGGCCCGGCCCGTTGCGCAGCACGCCGGCGACGCCGGTGACGCCGATGCCGGTCGTGACGTCGTAGCCGTACGCGGTCAGCCGGCGGGCGGCCTCCGCGGCCGTACGGGTCTCCTGGAACCCGAGTTCCGGGTGCCGGTGGAGGTCTTCGTAGAGCGCCACGAGGTCCGCGAGGCGGGCTTCGAGCGGTTCCAGGACGGAGGCGGGAAAGGACGGGCCACTGTTGTCGCTGCTGTCACTGTCGCTCATACCGGGCATTCGACCACGGGCCGCCGCCGCGGTCAGCCCCCGTCTCGCTCCGCGGCACGTCCGCGCCTCGGCGGGCGCCCCGCCGGATCCGCCCTCGGCCGACCGGAGTTGGCGGATTGCCACCCCTCGCCCCGTGACACCACCGCCCCCGCCTGCAACCGTGGATCACCACGCCTGCGACCGTGCAGCGCCGCATGACCGAGCCGACGACCGGAGGCTGACGTTGGCCATTCCACCGACCCGGCCGGCGGGCGAACCCGCCGACATCGCGACCCACCTCATGGACCAGGCCATGGGGCATCTCCTCTCCGCAGCGCTGCGCACCGCCGCCCAGTACCGCATCGCCGACCACCTCGCCGCGGGCCCGCGCACCCCCGAACAGCTCGCCGCCGCCACCGACACCCACGCCCCGCACCTGCGCCGCGTGCTGCGCTACCTCGCCGCCCGCGGCATCTTCCGCGAGGACGCCTCGGGCGCCTACCAGCTCACGCCGGCCGCCAGACCGCTGCGCACCGACGTCCCCGACTCCCTGCACACCGCCGTGCTGCTCACCACCGACGACCTCTACCTGCGCACCTCGGCCGGGCTGCCCGAGGCGGTACGGGACGGGGGCGCGGCCTTCGAGCGGGTCTTCGGCGCGCCGCTCTTCAGGCATCTGGCGTCGGATCCGGCCAAGCGGGAGCTGTTCGACGACGGCATGTCGGCGCTGGCCGCCCCGGTGGACGAGGCGGTGGCCGCCGCGTACCCGTTCCCCGAGACCGGCACCGTCGTCGACGTCGGCGGAGGCCGCGGCGGGCTGCTGCGGGCCGTGCTGCGCCGCCATCCGCAGCTGACCGGCGTCCTGTTCGACCAGGCACCGCCGCTGGCGCACCACCTGCTGGACTGCGACGACCTCAAGGACCGCTGGCAGACCCGGGAGGGCGACTTCTTCACGGCGGTCCCCGAGGGCGGCGACCTCTACGTCCTCCAGCACGTCCTGCACGACTGGCCGGACGGCGCCTGCCGCCGCATCCTGCGCAGCTGCCGCGCCGCGACGGCCGCCGGCAGCCGCCTCCTGATCGTCGACTGCGTGCTGCCGCCCGGCAACGCCCCGCACTTCGGCAAGACGCTGGACGTCGCGGTGCTGGCGCTCCTGGACGGCAAGGAGCGCAACGCCGACGACTTCGCCTCGCTGCTGTCGGACAGCGGCTTCCGTCTGACCCGGGTGCTGCCGACGCCGGCGTTCCCGTCGATCGTGGAGGCGGTCCCGGAGTAGCGGGGCGGCCGCCACGCGGGGATGCGGCGGCTGCCCTGGAGCGACGCGGGGTGCCGCGCGGCAGGCCCGCGCGGCACCCCGCGCGCACGACACGCCGCGTCCCCGTATCGCCGCCGCGCCCGTCGGCCCGCGCTGTACTGATCCCACCCCACCGGAGGCGCCGACGAGAGGTACTGGCCTGACGTGACGGTCCTGATGCGCGAGCGCAGCCGGGACGAGGCGCACCGCGCCGCCACCCCGCTGGAGCTGTTCTTCGACCTCTGCTTCGTCGTGGCGATCGCCCAGGCGGGCCGCCGGCTGGTGCACGACCTCGCCGAGGGGCACCCCGGCCACGGCATCGTCGGCTACCTGATGCTGTTCTTCGCCGTCTGGTGGGCGTGGGTCAACTTCAGCTGGTTCTCGTCGGCGTACGACACCGACGACGTGCTGTACCGGGTGGTGACCCTGGTCCAGATCGCCGGTGTGCTGGTCCTCGCCGCGGGCATCCCACGCGCCTTCACGGCCGGCGACTTCCACGCCGTCTGGTTCGGCTACCTGGTGATGCGGCTGGCCATGGTCACCCAGTGGCTGCGCGCCGCGCACGGCGCGCGGGGGACCGAACGGCGTACCGCGCTGCGGTACGCGGCCGGCGTGACGGCCTGCCAGATCGGCTGGCTGGCCCTGCTGTTCCTGCCCGCCGGCGACGCCCCCTGGGTGTTCGTGGTGATGGGCCTGCTGGAGCTGTCGGTGCCGGCGCTGGCCGAACGGGACCGGCGGACGAGCTGGCATCCGCACCACATCGCCGAGCGCTACGGCCTGTTCACCATCATCGTGCTGGGCGAGACGGTCTCGGCGGCGACCGTGGCGGTGCAGTCGGCGCTGGACGCGCACGAGGAGCCGGGCGTGCTGCTGCCGATCGCGGCCGGCGGCCTGCTGCTGGTCTTCGCCGCGTACTGGATCTACTTCGCGGTCCCCATCCATCTCCACCTGCGCTCCAGCCGCCAGGCGTTCCTCTGGGGCTACGGCCACTACCTGGTGTTCGGCTCGGCCGCGGCGATCGGCGCGGGCATCGAGGTCGCGGTGGAGGAGTCGGTCGGCACGGCGCACCTGTCGGCGTTCGCGGCGGCCGCCTGCGTCACCGTGCCGGGCGCGCTGTACATGGCCACGGTGTGGCTGATCCACTCCCGGCACCAGAAGCGCGGCCCGGCCCAGCAGCTGGTGCTGCCGGTGGCCGCCGTGCTGGTCCTGGCGTGCACGTTCGCCGGACACGGGGCCGTGCCGGCGGCGGGTGGGGTGGCGGCGGCCGCGGTCGCGGTGGGCGTCACCCTGACGGCCCGACAGGGCGCTGCCCTGGAGGAGGAGTAGCCGGCCGCCGGTCGGCCGATCCCGGTCGCGGACGTGAGGGGCACCGGCCCGTCGCACCGTCCCCCTTTAGCGTGCCGAACGGCCGTACGCGGCACCCGCCCCCGCGGGACGCCGGCGCGGCACGTGACGAACGCGACACCGCCGCCCGGCCGATCCTCAACTCGTCGCGCAATAGCGGCACTTGGCACACATTCCGGCCATCTTCGGAGAGCGCCGCGACACCGCCCCCGCGGGCACCTGTGGGCAACACCACTCCCCAATCCCCTCATTCCCCCACCAAAGGCCCCGCCGGTTCACGACGGCATCCTCCTGCCCTCTACCGTTCACCTGGATCGGCGGAAGCGGCACCACGGGAACGCGGTAGGGTGCAGATTGCCCTTTTTATACCTGGGCTGCCCGCGGATCCCCTCCTTGGACGGCCCACGGGCCGTTCACCCGTCCGCACCTGAGGAGACGCCAGACATGGCCGCCCGCCACGCTCAGTCCCGCGCGCGCAAGAGACTGTCCCGGCGCAGCAAGGCCGTGAGCGGCCTTGCCGTCTCCACCCTCGTCGGCACCGCCCTGTGGGCCTGGCCGGCCTCGGGCGACGACCACAACAGCCGGCCGGACGCGAAGAGCGGCGCGCTCCAGGCGGTGGCCGGCCCGCACACCGTCGCCGACCGGCACACGGCCCCCGATGCCGGCGGCCTGCGCGCCATCCCGGAACTGAGCGACGCCACCCGCAAGCGCATACCGGCCGACACCCGCCAGGTCCTGGTCGTCACCGGCAAGAGCCCCGACTCCTACGACTCCAGGGTCGTCCTCTACACCCGCGAAGAGGGCGCGGACATCTGGGAGCCCAGCCCCGTCTGGACCGCGCACAACGCCGCGCACGGCTGGACCGACGACCACCGCTACGGCGATCTGCGCTCCCCCCAGGGCGTCTACACCCTCACCGACGCCGGCGGCCGGCTCCCTGCCCCGGCGGGCACCAAGCTCCCCTACGACCACAACGACAGCTTCGTCGCCCACGGCACCGGCGTCGAGGGCGAGCCGCTGGCCGGCGCCTTCGACTACGTCATCGCCATCAACTACAACCGCGTCCCGGGCTCCTCCCCGCTCGACGGCCGGCGGCCCCTGGGCGACGCGCGGGGCGGCGGCGTCTGGCTGCACGTCGACCACGACGGCCCCACCCAGGGCTGCGTCAGCCTCAAGCCCGAGGTGATGCGCCAACTGCTGCGCACCCTCGACCCGGCGCTGCACCCGGTCGTCGTGATGGGCCCGGCCGGCCACTGACCGCGCGGCGCGTGGTACGCATTCCCCATGACCGACGCCCGGCAGCACCAGGGGGCCGGGGGCGCACCGCACCCCCGGGGACCGCATGACGCACTGACCGACGTCCACGGCCTGCGGGTCGGCCACGCCCAGCGCACCGGCGACGGCTGGCTCACCGGCACCACCGTCGTCCTCGCCCCGGAAGGCGGCGTCGTCGCGGCAGTCGACGTCCGCGGCGGCGGTCCGGGCACCCGGGAGACCGACGCCCTCGACCCCCGCAACCTCGTCCAGCGCGTCGAGGCCGTCGTCCTGACCGGCGGCTCCGCCTTCGGACTTGACGCCGCGTCGGGTGTCGCCGGCTGGCTGGAGGACCGGGGCCGCGGCTTCCGCGTCGGCCCGGACCCCGCCCAGGTCGTCCCCGTCGTCCCCGCCGCCGCCCTCTTCGACCTGGGCCGCGGCGGCGCGTGGCGGGCCCGCCCCGACGCCGCCCTGGGCCGCGCGGCAGCCGAGGCCGCCGCCCGTACGGCCCCCGGATCCCCCGTCGCCCAGGGCAACACCGGCGCCGGCACGGGCGCCGTCGCGGGCGGCCTCAAGGGCGGCGTCGGCACCGCGAGCGCGGTCCTGCCCTCCGGTGCCACGGTCGCCGCGCTGGCCGCGGTCAACGCCGCGGGCTCCGTGGCCGACCCCCGCACCGGAGCGCTCTACGGCCGCCTGTACGAGGCGTGGGACGCGCTCCCCGCCCTCGACGTCCACGCCGCCGCCCAACGCCGCCTGGCGGACGCCGAAGCGGCCTCCGCGGCCCGTTCCGCCGGCTCGGTCCGCCCGCCCCTCAACACCACCCTCGCCGTGGTCGCCACCGACGCCGCCCTCACCCGCGCCCAGGCCCACAAGCTCGCCGGCAGCGCCCACGACGGCCTGGCCCGCGCCATACGCCCGGTGCACCTCCTCGCCGACGGCGACACGGTCTTCGCCCTCTCCACCGCCGCCCGCCCGCTCACCTCGGCGGAGGGCCCGGCCGACCCGGTGTTCGGCCCGCACCTGGAGGCCCTGGCGCTGGACGAGGTCCTCGGCGCCGGCGCCGACGTGCTCACCCGGGCCGTCGTCAACGCCGTACTGGCCGCTGACTCGGTGGACGGCCCCGGCGGCGTCTTCCCGTCGTACCCGGACCTCTACAGGACCTGACCCGGCGGCCGGGACCCGCCCACCGGCGGCGGCGCCGGCCGGGTCCCGCCGTCACACCCCGACCGCCCCCAGCAGCGTCCCCGCCGCGTACGTCACGCCCATCGCCAGCGCACCTCCCGCCACATTGCGCCCGATCGCCCGCCCCACGGGGGCCGCCCCCAGCCGGGCGCTGCTCCACCCGCACAGCGCCAGCGCCGTGAGCACCGCCACCACCGTGATCCACAGCCGCTGCCCGGCCCCAGGAAGCACGATCGCCAGCAACGGCAGCAACGCCCCCACCGTGAAGGCCAGGAAGCTCGCCCCCGCCGCGTGCCAGGGGTTGGTGAGCTGGTCGGGGTCGATGCCCAGCTCCACCTCCGCGTGCGCCCGCAGCGCGTCGTACTCGGTGAGCTGCTCGGCCACCTCCCGGGCCAGCTGCCGGTTGAGCCCCTTGCCCTCCAGCAGCTCGGTCAGCTCGACGAGTTCGGCCTGCGGCTCCGCCGCCAGCTCCCGCTTCTCCAGCGCCAACGCGGCCTTCTCCGAGTCACGCTGCGTGGAGACCGACACGTACTCGCCGGCCGCCATCGACAGGGACCCGGCGAGCAGCCCCGCGAGCCCCGCCGTCAGCAACGCGCCCCGCGCATCGGTCGCCCCGGCGACACCGACGACCAGTCCCGCCGTCGAGACCACCCCGTCGTTGGCCCCGAGGACCGCCGCCCGCAGCCAGTTGAGCCGACTGCCGAGCCCGGCGCCGTGCGCCTCGTCGTGATCCGGTGTCTGAAGACTCACCGGCCGAGCGTCTCATCCGCCGCCACCGCCTCCCGCCCGACGCCCCCGCGCCGCCCCGAATTGGCCGGTGGTAGAAACGGCCGTATGTCCGCATCGCCGCCCCCCTCCCCTCCTCCGTCACAGCCGGGCCCCCAACCCCCGCCGCCCACGCTGGTCCAGCCGCCGCCGCGCGAGCCGGCACCCGCCCGGCGCGAGCCCGAACGGCGCCGCCGACTGTGGTGGCACCGGCTGATATTCGGGCTCTGGTACCGGCCGGTGGACGTCTTCGACGAGGCCCGGGACCGCAGCGCATGGAGTGCGGCGGCGCTGCTGTGCCTGATCAGCGGCGGTATCGGGATCGTGTCCGTGGACGCGTTCCGGGCGCAGTGGGCGGCCGACCGCACGGCGGCGCTCCAACTGGCCGCCATGGCCGAGGCGGGCGTGCTGACGGCCAGCCTCGCCCTGGGGGCGGTCACCCACGCCATAGCGCGGACGCTGGGCGGCAACGGCCGCTTCGCGCCGACCGCGAGCCTGTTCATCGTGCTGTTCTGGGTGACGGACCTGCCGCGGCTGGGCATCGCGTCCTGGCTGCCGGCCAGTTCCACCTTCGTCCAGGCCGCGACCTGGACGACGTGGGGGTTCGGCTACTTCCTCGCGGTGCTGCTGATACGTGGTCAGCACCACCTGCCGACCCACAAGTCGGCGGCGGCGGTGTCCGTCCAGATGCTGGCGTCACTGGCGTTGCTGAAACTGGGCCCGGTGCGCTGAGCGGCGGCCGGTCCGCCCGGCGCGCCGGGCGGGCCTCAACTGCGGCTGGTGAGCTGCCGTACGAGCCCCTCGAACGCCTCCCGCTCGGCGGCGCTCAGCTCGACGCTCTCCGAGGCCGGCCCGCCGGGGCCGGTCTGCCGGGGCACCGAACCGAGCAGGTCCCGCGAGCGGCGGGGCGCCGGCCGCCCGGCCGCGTCCTCGTGCTCGTCCCGCCGCGTCAGTCTGACCAGTCCGACGGTCCACAGGACCACGACGACCAGGAGCACGCCGAGGCCGATCTGCTGCAGAATC
The DNA here is from genome assembly GCF_009834125.1 of Streptomyces sp. GS7. NCBI lineage: Bacteria > Bacillati > Actinomycetota > Actinomycetes > Kitasatosporales > Streptomycetaceae > Streptomyces > Streptomyces sp. GS7. The sequence continues at coordinate 794,423 of NZ_CP047146.1, read as the reverse complement.
GAAACGGAGGGGGGCATGCTGTTCCTCCCGAACGGGTGGGCGCTGGCAAGGCCAGTAGACACCAATCCTCAGGGCTTCCGACAGGGATCTAGGGACTTACGTCCCTAAGTGACACATCTCCTATGACATTTCCTCTCATTCCCGACACCACGTGTCTGCCCCGTACCCCGCGTCCCCACACTCCCCGCGACCCCCGCCCCGCGCACCCGCACACCATCGGCCGCACCGGCGCGGGGCACCGGTGACGACACCCGGGCGCGGGGGGCCGCCGTCCACCCCCGACGACACCGCCGCGTACCGCGACACCGCGAACGTCCGCCCATGCGGCGGCCGTGGCGGTGGGCGGCGGCCGCCGGTCCCGTGCGCCGGCGGACGCGCCGGGCGCGCCCGGGCCGGCGGGCGACGCCCGCTTCCGGCACCCCCGGTCGGCGGCGGCGGATCCCCCAAGTCGGCGGCCCGCTGCGCCTGTCGAGCACCCTGTGACCCAACCCGCCGCCCCACCCCGCCTGGACGAACACGGCACACCACTGCGAACCTGGCTATCGGGGCCGGCCGGCCGACCCCTCCCCCGAGAATGTGACCTTCGTCACAACCTTGCCGTACCCGCAACCAAATCCACCCGTAGGTGCTGTTTACCAGCACGGAATCACAACACCCCTGTATGGAGCAGCTCGTGACATCGCCGGACAACCCCGCGCCCGCCCAGTCCCGCACCCCGCACCAGCCGCTCCATCCCTCTGAGCCGCGGGATGCCACCGCGCCGCGCCGCGCCCGCCGGACGCGCCGCACCCTGGCGTTGACCGCGCTGCTCGCCGCGGGCGCACTGTCCCTGTCGGCGTGCGGCGGCAGCGCCGAGGCCGGCGGGCACGACGGCAAGAACGGCCAGGCGGGCGCCGACGCCGCCGCCGCCAAGGACGCCTCCGACGCCAAGATCCAGGTCTCCTCGAAGGACGGCGCCACCGACGCCAGCATCAACGACACCGGGGTGAAGGTCACCGGCGGCAAGTTGACGAACGTCAAGCTCACCGCCGTCGACACCGGCAAGGACGTGCCCGGCGCCATATCGCAGGACGGCGCCTCCTGGAAGCCCGACGCCCACCTGGAGCGGGGCACCAAGTACAAGATCACGGCGAACGCGAAGGACGCCAAGGGCCGTTCCGCGACCGAGAACGCGACGTTCTCCACGGTCTCGTCGGCCAACAGCTTCATCGGCTCCTTCACGCCCGACAACGGCAAGACCGTCGGCGTCGGCATGCCGGTGTCGTTCAACTTCGACAAGGTGATCACCAACAAGAAGGACGTCCAGTCCCACATCACGGTGACCTCCAGCAGCGGCCAGCAGGTCGTCGGCCACTGGTTCGGCTCCCAGCGCCTGGACTTCCGGCCCCAGGACTACTGGAAGGCCGGCTCCAAGATCACCATGAAGATCGACCTGGACGGGGTCAAGGGCGGCAAGGGCATCACCGGCGTCCAGTCCAAGACGGCGTCCTTCACCATCGGGCGCTCGCAGGTCTCCACGGTCGACATGAACACCCAGACCATGACCGTCCAGCAGGACGGCAAGACCATCAAGACCATCCCGATCTCCGGCGGCAGCGCCGACCACCCGACCTACAACGGCCAGATGGTGATCTCGGAGAAGTTCGAGCAGACCCGCATGGACGGCTCGACGGTCGGCTTCGGCGGCGAGTACGACATCAAGGACGTGCCGCACGCCATGCGGCTGTCGTCCTCGGGCACCTTCATACACGGCAACTACTGGGGCGACCCGTCGGTCTTCGGCCACTCCGGCACCAGCCACGGCTGCGTCGGCCTCCAGGACAACAAGGGCGGCGGCGGCGACACCCCGGCCAAGTGGTTCTACACCAACTCGCTGGTCGGCGACGTCGTGATCGTGAAGAACTCCAAGGACAAGACCGTCCAGCCCGACAACGGCCTCAACGGCTGGAACCTCTCCTGGTCCCAGTGGCAGGCGGGCAGCGCGGTCTGACGCGCCCCGGCGGGCGACCCCCGCCGACCTACGAGGCGGTGGCCGGCTCCTCAGGGGGCCGGCCACCGCCTCGTCGCGTTACCTCACGGCACCGGACAACTGCCCGCTGCCCAGCGCGCACTTGCCTCTCTTCAGTACGTACGCACCTCACGGCGCGCGGCCTCGGCGGCAGCCGCCGGTGCCGCCGCCCCCGGTGCGTACGGCGGCGGTGTGCGCAGGCCCTTGAGGAGGACGGCCAGGCCGGCGTCGACGGGGCGACGGCGAGGAGGCCGGGGGGCTGAGTGAGGGGCGCAGCCCGAGCCGCGCTCCGGGGCGTGGCTGGTCATAACGCGCCGTTGCCGTAGGGCACTTGGGGGCGAGCGGGGCGTACGGCGGCCCCGGGACGCGGAAGTCGCGTACCGGGCCGGGACGCGCACCGCGTGCCCCGGCCCGTCATGGTCCCGGCTCCACGCGCTCGACCGGTTCCGTCAGCACCCGGTCGCGCGGCACCTCGCCGGTCACCGTCACCGCCGCCGACGCGAGATCCGCCGGCGTCGGCATCAGGCTGCCGGGCAGCTGGACGGCCGCCGCGCCGTGCGCCACCGCGGCGGCCAGCGCGGCCACGCCGCTGCCGCCGGCCGCGAGGAAACCGGCCAGCGAGGCGTCGCCGGCACCGACATTGCTGCGTACGGCGGCGACCGGGGCGCTTCCGAAGTGCGCGCCGGACGCGTCGACCAGGAGCTGTCCGTCGGCGCCCAGCGAGGCCAGGACGGCGCGGGCGCCCCGGGCGCGCAGCTCCTCGGCGGCCTCGACCGCGTCGCCGAGGGTGGCCAGGGGGCGGCCGACGGCCTGGGCGAGTTCCTCGGCGTTCGGCTTGACGATGTCGGGGCGCTCGCGCAGCGCCGCGGTCAGCGACGGGCCCGAGGTGTCCAGGGCGATCCGGGCGCCGGCGCGATGGGCGCGGGCGACCAGCGCGGCGTACCACTCGGGCGCCGGACCGGGCGGCAGGCTGCCGCAGCAGGCGATCCAGTCGGCGCCGGCGGAGCGCTCGCCGACCGCCGCCAGCAGCGCCTCGGACTCGTCGGCGGTCAGTTCGGGGCCGGCCGCGTTGACCTTGGTGAGGGTGCCGTCGGGCTCGGCGACGGCGATGTTGGAGCGGGTCTGCCCGGCGACCGGGACACCCGCCACCTCGATGCCCTCGGCGGCCAGCAGCCCGGCCAGCGCCGCGCCCGCGGGGCCGCCCAGCGGTAGTACGGCGAGGGTGCGGTGCCCCGCGGCGGCGAGCGCGCGCGAGACGTTGACGCCCTTGCCGCCCGGGTCGATCCGGTCGGCGGTGGCGCGCAGCACGGCGCCGCGGTGCAGCGCCGGGATCTCGTAGGTGCGGTCCAGGCTGGGGTTGGGGGTGACGGTGAGGATCATGCGCGGACCACCTCCGTGCCGGTCCGCTCGATGGCGAGGGCGTCCGCGGGGCTCAGCCCGGTGTCGGTGATCAGCACGTCGACGTCCGACAGCTCGCCGAAGCGGGCGAAGTGCCGCTGCCCGAACTTCGCGGAGTCGGCGAGCAGCACCACCCGGCGGGCGGCGGCGATCAGCGCCCGCTTGACCGCGGCCTCGGCCAGGTCGGGGGTGGTCAGGCCGCCGTCGAGGGAGAAGCCGTTGGTCGCCAGGAACAGCACATCGGCGTTGATCTCGCGGTAGGCGCGCAGCGCCCAGTCGTCGACCGCGGCCCGTGTGCGGTACCGGATCCGGCCGCCCACGAGGTGGAGGGTGAGTCCGGGGTGGTCGGCCAGCCGCGCGGCGACCGGCAGGCCGTGGGTGACCACGGTCAGCTCGGCCTCCAGCGGGATCTCGGCGGCGAGCCGGGCGGCGGTCGTACCGGCATCCAGGATCACGCTGCCGGGGCCCTCGCCGCCGGGCAGTTCGGCGAGCGCGGCCCGCGCGATGCGCTGCTTCTCGTCGGCTGCCACCGCGTCCCGTTCGGCGAGGTCCGGCTCGAAGTCCAGTCGGCCGGCCGGGATGGCGCCGCCGTGCACCCGGCGCACCAGCCCCGCGCGGTCCAGCGCCTTCAGGTCGCGCCGTACGGTCTCGGCGGTGACCTGGAATTCCTCCGCGAGGGAGAGCACGTCCACCCGCCCGCTCTCACGGGCGAGCCGCAGGATCTCCTGCCGGCGCTCCGGTGCATACATCCGTGTCTGCGTCCGTTCCCTGCCCGAGCCTGTGGTTTCCCCGGGATGCTACGTCCGATCCTCCGGGAAACGAACAGACTCGGACATCGATCAGACCCAAACGGGCATCGCCCCAACAGGCATCACAGGACGGGCATCGGGGGTCGTCGTATGCCACCCGCCCCTCGGACCGCGGCCCCGGGCACCCTCACCGGCACCGGCACCGGCACCCGGTCACTCTCAACGGCACGGGCGCTCTTCGACGGGACAACCGAGCCCCGACGGCACAACGGAGCCCCGACGCCGCAACGGCACCGGGGCTCGCTCTCCAGATATGCCGACTCAGGGCATGCCGACCGGCGGCAGGCCCCCTCAAGGGCAAGCCGACCAGACGCAGGCCGACTCCGGCTACGGCACGCGGGCCGGGGGCGGTACCGCGATGCGCAGGGTTGCCGAGCTGCCGAGGTGCCGGGTCAGCGGGTCGCCGGGCGGGTCAGGCCGCCGCGTCGAACCCGGTGTCGCGCGCCATCCGCTTCAGCTCCAGCAGCGCGTGCTTCTCGATCTGCCGGATCCGCTCCCGGGTGAGGCCGTGCTGCTTGCCGACCTCGGTCAGGGTGCGCTCACGGCCGTCCTCGATGCCGTAGCGGGCCTTGATGATCGAGGCGGTGCGCTGGTCGAGGCGGTCGATCAGATCCTCCAGCTCCTCGCTGCGCAGCAGCGTGAGCACGGACTGCTCGGGGGAGGCCGCGGAGGTGTCCTCCAGCAGGTCGCCGAACTGGGTGTCGCCGTCGTCGTCCACCGACATGTTCAGGCTGACCGGGTCGCGGGCCCAGTCCAGGACGTCGGTGACCCGGGAGGGCGTCGAGCCCAGCTCGCCGGCCACCTCCGCCGGCTCCGGGTCACGGCCGTTCTCGCGGTTGAACTCGCGCTGCACCCGGCGGATCCGGCCCAGCTCCTCCACGAGGTGGACGGGCAGCCGAATCGTGCGCGACTGGTCGGCGATGGAGCGGGTGATGGCCTGGCGGATCCACCACGTCGCGTACGTCGAGAACTTGAAGCCCTTGGCGTAGTCGAACTTCTCGACGGCGCGGACCAGGCCGGCGTTGCCCTCCTGGATCAGGTCCAGCAGGGGCAGGCCGGCGCGCGGGTAGCGGCGGGCGACGGCGACGACCAGCCGGAGGTTGGACCGGATGAAGACGTCCTTGGCCCGGGCGCCCTCGGCGGCCATCGCCTCCAGCTCCGCCCGGTCGGCACCTGCGGCGTTGCCGTCGGTGACCTCGCCGTCCAGGATCTGCCGGGCGTAGACACCCGCCTCGATGGTCTGGGACAGCTCGACCTCCTTGGCGGCGTCGAGCAGCGGCGTACGCGCGATCTCGTCGAGGTACATGCCGACCAGGTCGCGGTCGGCGATCTCCCCGCCTCCGGCGCGAACGCTGGTGGCCCCATCAGATCCACTGGTGCTGGCCTGACTACGGGCGACGGCACGGGTTGCCATGCGTGTGCTCCCTTTGCGATGAGTCGGTCGCGGGACGGTGGGGCGGGTCGATGGTCCGTCGATTGCTCTCCGGACTGCCGGTGGTCGACCGGCTGACCCGTCCGAAGGAAACAACGGCCGGAATCCGGACAGAATTCCCAAGCCGCGCCGCTATTTTTCTGATCATGCAGTACCCTGCCTCCTCACCAAGGAGGTCGGATGCCATCCGCAGACAGGGATGTGCAGGTCAGAGCGGGCGTCGAGACGGACCTCGCGGCGCTCACGGATCTTTACAACCACTACATCCGTGAGACGCCCATCACATTCGACACGGAGCCCTTCAGCCCGGAGCGACGTCGCCCGTGGCTGCTCTCCCACCCACAAGACGGCCCACACCGCCTTCTGGTTGCGCAGGACCCCGGCGGCACCCTGCTCGGATACGCGACCAGCAGCGCCTTCCGCCCCAAGGCCGCGTACGCCACCTCCGTCGAGACCACCGTCTACTGCGCCCCGCAGGCCGCCGGGCGGGGCGTCGGCACGCTGCTCTACACGGCGCTGTTCGCGGCGCTGGCCGACGAGGACGTGCACCGCGCCTACGCGGGGATCGCCCAGCCCAACGAGGCGTCCGGCCGTCTGCACGCCCGCTTCGACTTCCGGCACATCGGCACGTACACGGAGGTGGGCCGCAAGTTCGGGCGCTACTGGGACGTGGCCTGGTACCAGAAGGACCTGATCTGATCTGATCTGATCTGGCCTGACCCGACGTGACGCGGCGACGGGCTCCGGATCCGGGCCGGACCGCCGGGTCCCGGCCGGGGCGGCGGCCGTCCGCGCGGCGCCTGATCCAGTTGACGCGCCCGGCCCCCGGGTGTCGCCTGGACAGGAAGAGGGGCGAACGAGAGGAGCCCGTCATGGACCAGCACGCGCACGGCGACCAGCACTCCGGCGAGGGCCTGGCGAGGGCGGCCCGCTCCCACGGCACCGTCGAACCCGAGCACGGCGCGACCGTCGCCGTGCCGGAGGAACGCACCGGCGCCGGCACGGCGCACCGCACACCGCTCTCCGTGACGCTCCCCGTCATCGCGGCGCTCGGCCTCGGCTGCTACACGATCTGGCTCGACCACACCAGCGGATCCTCGGGCGGCCAGGCAGCGCTCCGCGGGCTGATCGCCGCCGTGGTCTCCGGGGTCCTGGGGGTGACCCTGGTGCACTTCGGCCCGACCATGATCACCGAGACCCGGGCCCTGGCGTACGCGGCGCTCTTCGGTACGTCGATGGGCTGGCTCTACTCCATCAGCGGACCCTCCGTCCTCAAGTCGTCGGGCTGGGGCGTGGTCATGTTCGCCGTGATGTTCGTCGTCTCGCTCTACGTCTTCCGCACCCACCGCGTCAGCGAGCCGCACGGCCTGCACCGCCCGCGCGCCGCGCTTCACCCGCGCACCGCACACCGCGCACTGAGCGCTGGGCACTGAGCACCACAGGACGCCACCCCGCCTCCCCACCAACCCCCTTCGCCTCGGCCGCTGTTGAGGCCATACCGTCACCGCCGGGGCAGCCATGACCCCGGCGTCCCACCCGCCGCCGACAACGGCCCCGGCCCCGGCCCACCGCGTTACGACCAGCGCCGTAGGCCCCACGCCCCGTCGGGGATCCGTCCGCAGGCCGTTACGGCCCGGTCGGCGGCCGACCTAGCCTCGGGCCATGGATACGACGAGCGGCACACTCGACGAAGCCCTGGAACGCCTGCACGCCACCGGCCCCGAATTCCGCGGGTACCTGGCCAATCACGGCCCGATGGCCGTGGAGGCACTGGTCCGGCACGGACAGGCGGGTACGGTCCACCGCTGGCTCGACGACTACACCACCAAGCTGGAGGACGTACCGCGCGCACAGTCCACGATCACCGACGACAACTGGCAGCAGGCGTTAGGCGATCCGCGCCGCGTCACCGACTGGACCGCGTACGTGGCGCGCCAGGTCGCCGAACGCCCCTGGCGGGAGGTGCTCGCCGAGTGGTGGCCGCGGCTGCTGCCCGGTATCGCAGGCGCCGCGACGCACCCCGTCATCCGCGTCGGCCACGCCGTACGCACCCTCCTGGAGCGGGGCGAAGAGGAGCCGCGCATCGCGGAGTTGGCGCAGGCGATCGGCTACTGGGCGGCTCGCCACACCACGCTGCCGGTGTCCGTGAACCCCGGCGGCACCGTCTCCCCCGCCGACGCGCTGGCCGGCCTCCCGCGCATCGCCGACCAGCAGACCTCCGTCCTCGGCGGGCTGGCCCAGCTGCCCCGAACGGAGGGCTGGTCGGCGGCGGCCGACCGGCTGCGCGCCCCGCGGGACCCGGACGACGCCCGCGACCTGCTGGCCGCGGTCGTCCAGGCCGCCACCCACCGCTATCTCGACCACGGGCACGGCTCCGCGGTCATGCTGGTGCACGCGGCCACCGCGCCGAACGCCGTGCTGCGCACCCTCCCGGCGCTCCCCCGCGATCTCTGGGCGGTCTCGCTCGGCGCGGCCTGGGCGGCGAGCGCCGCCATCACCTCCGTCTACACCTCCGACACACCGCTGCCTCCCCCGACGGCCGGGCCGCTCACCCCGGAGGAGGTCTTCGCACGGGCCGCCGCGCACGGCGACGCGCACGCGGTCAAGCTGACCGACACCGCGCTGGACGTGGCCTCCTGGACCGAGGACGGCGACGACCGCGCCCTGTCGGCCGCCCTCCGCTCCCTGGAGCTGATCCCGCCGGGCACCTGACCGGCGCCGGGCGGGCGCCCCTCAGCCGTACTGCACCGACCGCTTGGCCAGTCCCATCCAGTAGCCGTCGATCACACTTCGCCCGCTGCCCAGCTGCCCCTGGGCGTCCGCGGCCCCCAGGGTCACGAACAGCGGCGCGAAGTGCTCGGTGCGCGGATGAGCCAGGCCGCCGGCCGGCGCCTTGTGCGCGAAGTCGAAGAGCGCGTCGAGGTCCTGGTCCTCCAGGGCCCGCCGCCCCCAGTCGTCGAACTCCGCCGACCAGGCGGGCGTCCCGTTCGCGGACTGCCGCAGCGCCGCCAGGTTGTGGGTGAAGAAGCCGCTGCCGACGATCAGTACGCCCTCCTCGCGCAGCGGTGCGAGCCGGCGCCCGATCGCGTAGAGCCGCCGCGGGTCGAGGGTGGGCAGCGACATCTGGAGCACCGGGACGTCGGCGTGCGGGTACATCTCGACGAGCGGGACGTACGCCCCGTGGTCGAGCCCGCGGTCGGGGATGTCCTCGACGGGCGTGCCCGGTGCCCGCAGCGTCCGGCGGACCCGTTCGGCGAGTTCGGGTGCGCCGGGGGCCTGGTAGCGCACCCGGTAGTAGTGCTCGGGGAAGCCCCAGAAGTCGTAGACCAGCGGCACCGTCTCGGTGGCGCCGAGGGCGAGCGGGGCCTCCTCCCAGTGGGCGGAGACCATCAGGACCGCCTTGGGGCGGGGCAGCTGCGCGGACCAGGCGGCCAGTTGCCCCGGCCAGACCGGGTCGTCGGCGAGCGGCGGAGCGCCGTGACTGAGATATAGGGCGGGCATTACGGACATAACGACTCCACGGCGTCACACTGGCGTTAGTCGGTGCCCCACGAACGTCCGCCGCGCCCGGATCCACCCGTGCCGCAGAGCGTTTACTTGAATCTTCAAGGGGGCGATCTCAGCGTAACTCCACGTTGTTAAATATTCAATAACACGGGGAGCGGTGAGAGAGTGGATGGCATGAGCAACGAACCCGCAACCGAGCCGCGCTGGCTCACCGACGAGGAGCAACACGCCTGGCAGTCCTACCTCCACGCCACGACGCTCCTGGAGGACCACCTCGACCGCCAGCTACAGCGCGACGCCGGGATGCCGCACGTCTATTACGGCCTGCTCGTCCAGCTCTCCCGTGCGCCGCGGCGCCGGATGCGGATGACCGAGCTGGCCCAGAACGCCAAGATCACGCGTTCCCGCCTCTCCCATGCCGTGGCCCGCCTGGAGAAGAACGGCTGGGTACGGCGCGAGCACTGCCCGTCCGACAAACGGGGCCAGAACGCCCACCTCACGGACGAGGGCATGCGGGTCCTGGAGAAGGCCGCACCCGGACATGTCGCCGCGGTCCGCGCCGCGATCTTCGACCGGCTCTCCCCGGAGCAGATCAACCAACTCGACGAGATCTGCGGGGTCATGGCCGAGGGGCTGCAACCGCAAGGCGCCGACCTCCCCTGGCTCCGCTGACATTCAGCGAAGCCAGGGGAGGCCGGCGCGGCCGGCGCAGAGGAACGCGATCGAGTGGTGTGGAGGTACGAGGCCCCGGGGGCGCGGGGGCGTACGCGCGCCCGCGGTGGCCGGCGGCGTACGCCCTTCAGGAGGTCCTGGCGCCCTGGCACCCGCCCCGTACGGGGCTTCGCTCAGTGCACCGTCACCGGGATCAGTGCACCATGACCGGGACCGACGCGTCCGCGTCGGCCGCACCCGCGGCGGCGTCCTCGTCCGACGAGGCGGCCGGCGAACCGGCACCCGGGCGCCCGGTGTTGATGAAGGTGAAGGCGATCACCGCCGCCAGCGCCAGGATGCCGACCGCCCACCAGATGGCCGTGGTGTAGCCGTGCACCATCGACTGGAGCTTGAGCAGATCCGCCGAGCGCGCCCCGGCCGCATGCGCGGTGGCGTACGCGGTGGTGGCGCTGGCCGCGATGGTGTTCAGCAGGGCGGTACCGATCGCACCGCCCACCTGCTGCGAGGTGTTGACCATCGCGGAGGCGACACCGGCGTCGCGCGGCTGGACGCCGTGCGTGGCCAGCGACATCGCCGGCATGAACGCGGTACCCATGCCGAGGCCCATCAGCACGAAGCCGGGCAGGATCAGCGCCGGGTAGGACGTGTCCAGGTCGATCTGGCTCAGGACCAGCATGCCGAGCGCGGCGACTGTGAAGCCGGGCGCCATCAGGTACCGCGGCCGGACCCGGGTCATCAGCCGGGCACCGATCTGCGTCGAGCCGGTGATCATGCCCGCGACCATCGGGAGGAAGGCCAGCCCGGTCACGACCGGCGTGTAGCCCTTCACGATCTGGAGGTAGTAGGTCAGGAACAGGAAGAGGCCGAACATGCCGATCACGGCCAGGCCCAGCGACGCGTAGACACCGGCGCGGTTCCGCTCGGCGACCACCCGCAGCGGCAGCAGCGGCGCCTTCACCCTGGACTCGACCAGGACGAACGCCAGCAGCAGCACCGCCGCCGCCGCGAACAGCCCCAGCGGCACACGGGCCAGCCAGCCGTCCGACTCGACCCGCGTGAAGCCGTAGACCAGCGAGACCAGGCCGAGCGTGGCGAGGATGACGCCGGGGATGTCCAGCCGGGAGGAGTTGCGGCCCTGTGCGGGCTCGCGGATCACCAGGACGGCACCGGTCGCGGCGACCACCGCGAACGGGATGTTCACGAAGAAGGTCCAGCGCCAGTTCATGTACTCGGTCAGCACACCGCCGAGGATCAGCCCCACCGCGCCACCGCCACCGGCGATCGCACCGAAGATACCGAACGCCTTGGCGCGCTCCCGGGCCTCCGTGAAGGTCACCGCCAGCAGCGACAGCGCCGACGGCGCCAGCAGCGCGCCGAAGACGCCCTGCAGCGCCCGCGCGCCCAGCAGCATCCCTTCGTTGACCGCGGCCCCGCCGAGCGCGGAGGCGACCGCGAAGCCGACGAGCCCGATGATGAAGGTCCGCCGCCGTCCCCACAGGTCGGCCACCCTGCCGCCGAAGAGCAGCAGCCCGCCGAAGGCCAGCGCGTAGGCCGTGATGACCCACTGCCGGTTGGCGTCACTGATGCCGAGGTCCGTCTGGGCGGAGGGCAGGGCGATGTTCACGATCGTCGCGTCGAGGACGACCATCAGCTGTGCGAGGGCGATGAATATGAGCGCTTTCCAGCGCCGCGGATCGACGTGGCCGGCTGTTTCGGGCATGGCGAGGTCCACCTAGTGGTGCGGTGAGCGAATAACGGGACGGGTGTTCCGCGGGAGGGGCGTCTCACGCGGGACGGACGTGCGCAGGGACAGGGAATCGGGACGACGGGACGGATGTGGTGGCCGGCAGGCACGCCGCCGCGCGGGCGGCCCCACATGTCCTACGGGGCCGGCGAACCGTACGGGCTCACGGGCGGTGGTGCCTCAGGTCCTCCAACGTGGCGGCGGATCCGGGGAGTTCGGACCGGCCGGGTGCCCGCAGACCGTCCAGGAACAGCTGCAGATGCCGGTGCACGAACTTGTCGAAGTCGAGACAGCCTCCCCCAGACTTCGTCCGGGGGGACCCCCATCCGGGCAGCGGGCGGGTGAGCTGGGTGAGCGCGACCATCAGATCACCGACGGCGATGTCGGTGCGCAGCTGGCCGCTGTCGCGCGCGGCACCCATGACGGCCTCGACGGCCGCCTCCAGGCGCTCGCGCGCGGCGATTAGATCGGGATGCGCCGGGTCGATGCCGTCCGAGAGCAGCGGGCACAGCGCCCCGATCCGCTCCTCCACCGCGTCGTGGACAAAGCGCCGCAGCGCTTCAAAGGCATCGGACTCCTCGGCGAGGGCGCTCTCCGCACGGTCCGCGGTACGGGACATGACGGAGAGCGTGACGTGGTGGATCAACTCCTGGCGATCCGCGAAGTGACGATAAAGCGTCGCATTGCCGACACCCGCACGTCGAGCGATTTCATCGAACGGGACCTCGGCCCCGGACTCGACCATCGTCTCCCGGGCGGCCGCGATGATCCGCTCGCGGTTGCGCAGCGCGTCGGCCCGCAGCCGCGGCTGCGCCCCCGTACCGCAACGCACCGAAGCGATCACGTCGGCACACTCCTCTCCCGTCACTCCTGGACCACGTTGGCCCCACGTCGGACCACGGTCACTCCTGGACCGGACGAAGGGGGAACACGCTCCCCGCTTCGCCCGACACAGACGTAAACGGGGACGACCTCCCCGGATATTTCCCGCCGCTCTGTGACGTGGACCACTCGCGGCCGGGCCCCCACCCGCCCCGCACACCGCCCCCCGGTGACCCTCCATTTGACGCAGCCCCGCGCGCCCGCGAAGATCCCCCACCGCAAGCTGATCGTATGAGGAAGCTCTGCGCGGCACTGGCCGCAGCCGCGACCACCGCGGCCGCTGCCGTCGCCCTGTCCTCGCACCCCGGCGCCGTCGCGATACCGACCGCGGCCGGCGCGCCCCCCACCGGCCCCTGCGCCCTGCGCGGCATCAGCGACGACGTCTCCGAGGCCGCCCCCACCCCCGCCGGCTTCGCCCACGCCACCGGCACCGTCCGGGCCCTGACCCTCTTCATCGACTTCCCGGACGCCCCCGCCAGGCTGTCGCCCATGTCCCGCTTCGCCGAGTTCTTCCCGGCCGCCACGGACTACTTCCGCACCAGCTCGTACGGCCGGCTCAACTACGTCCCCCGGCCCTTCTTCCGGTGGCTGCGGATGTCCCGCCCCCTGGAGGCGTACGGCATCACCCGCGGCGCCGAGTTCGACCCGGCCTCGGACAGCGGCTACCACGCGCTCTCCCGGGAGATCGTGCGCGCCGTCGACCCGTACGTGGACTTCCGCGACTACGACGTCATCAACGTCATCACGACCCCCAACGCGGGCCCGCCCGCCACCCGTACGGTCCTGTCGGTGACCTTCAGCGGCGCCGACCTGGGCCTGAAGACCGGCCGCGGGGTGCCGTTCACGAACGTGTCGTTCATCTGGAGCCGGCAGACCGGACTGAGCGCCTTCCGGGTCATCAACCACGAGAACGCCCACTCCTTCGGCCTGCCCGACCTCTACTTCACGGACGACCGGGACGGCCCGACCCCGGTCGGCCACTGGGACCCGATGGACGAGGACTGGGGACCGACCAACGACTTCCTCGGCTGGCACAAGTGGAAGATGGGCTGGCTCACCCCCGGCCAGGTGCACTGCGCGCCCGCCGGCGGGGCGCCCGCCGACCACACCCTCACCCCGGTCTCCACGCCCGGCGGCACCAAGATCGTCGTCATCCCGACCGGCCCGCACAGCGGCTTCGTCGTCGAGGGCCGTACCAGCGGCCTGCTCGACCCGATCGTCTGCCGCCCCGGCATCCTCATCTACCACGTGGCCACCGACGTGCCCTCGGGCCACGCCCCCATCCGCGTCGTCGACGCCACCCCGCACAGCCAGGGCTGCTACACCGGGACCCCCAACGTCGACTCGGACCTGACGGACGCCACCTTCCGCCCCGGCCAGACCTTCAGGGACCACACGAGCGGCGTCACCGTCACCGTCCTCACGGAGAACACCGACGGCACCTACCGCGTACGCGTCACCCCGGCCCACTCCCGGCAACTCCCCCCGGAACCCCCCGTGTCGCACCCCCTCGTACCGCCGCCCCTACCGCCCCATCCCACACCGCCGCCCCTCAGACCCCCCACCCTCAGACCCTCTCTCCACAGACCCCCCACCCTCAGGCCCTCTCTCCACAGACCGCCTCCGCACCGACCGCCGCCCATCAGGCCACGTCCCCTGACGCCGCACCCCCTCCCCCACCCTGCCAGTGGCGCCGGCCGATACTGATCAGCCGCAGCTGCCGCCGTGCCCGCCAGACCACCTCTTCCGCGGCCCCCTCCGCCCCGTCCTCCGCGGCGTCGATCAGCTCCGCGGCGGTCGTCACCAGCCGGTCCACATACAGCTCGGCCAGCATCCGCACGTCCTCGTCCCGCCAACCCGCCGACACCGGCTGCGACTTGAGCGCCTCGGCGACCTCCTCCGTGAACCGCGCCAGCTCCCCCGCGATGGCCTGCCGCACGGCCCGCACACCCCCGTGCCGCTCCCGGGCCACGAACCGCACATGGGCGGGGTGCTCCCGCACATGCCGCTCGACGACCGCGACCGTGCGATCTATCCGCTCCTCCGCCGCGGCCTGCTCCACGAGGATCGCGCGCACCATCGCGTGCAGGCTCCCCAGCGCCTCCTCGACGAGTGCGACGCCCAGTTCCCCCAGATCCCGGAAGTGCCGGTAGAACGCGGCCGGGGCGATGCCCACCACCCGCGTCACCTCGCGCAGCCCCAGACTGCTCAGGCTCTGCTCCTCCAGCAGCCCGAGCGCCGCATCGAGCAGCGCCTGACGGGTCTTCTGCTTCTGGGCCTGCCGGACTCCACCCACACTGTGACTCATGTCATCCAGTAAACAACCGTTCTCTTAACCATTCCACTCGCACGCAGTCGTAGACTGAAGAAGTCAGTGAACAACTGTCCTCCGAATTTCGAAAGGAAGATCATGTTCTTCCTCGTCGCAGCCCTCCTCCTGATGGGGATCGCGCTGGGCACCGCGGCACACCTCCCCCTCCCCGTCACCCTCGTCGCCGCCGCGGCCATCGCCACCTGGCTGCTCGTCTTCTCCGTACGCGAACGCCGCCACCAGGCCGGAGGAACCCCCCGATGAGCGCCGCCACCATCAAGCCGACCCCTTCCTCCGCCGCCTCCCGTCCGGCCCGCTCCCACGCGGACGGCATGGCCGTGGCCTCCTTCGTCCTGGGCCTGCTCGGCACCCTGGTCCTGAACGTCGTACTGGGCCCCTGCGCGCTGGTCCTCGGCACCCTCGCCCTGACCCGCGGCACCAACCGCCGCGGCCGCGCCCTCCTGGGCATCGCCCTCGGCGCCGCCGACCTTCTCCTCCTCGCCGCCCTCACCGCCGCCGACGGCACCCTCAGCTGGCACATCGGCTGACCCAACTCCGGCCCCGCACCCCACGCCCCCCACTCGCCATCCGCTACGCTTGTCGCCGGATCGGATCACCCGGATCCCCCCGCCTCCGTAGCTCAGGGGATAGAGCACCGCTCTCCTAAAGCGGGTGTCGGCAGTTCGAATCTGCCCGGGGGCACATGGCTAAGGGCCAGTTGAGAGGCTTTACCCTCTCGAACTGGCCCTTTCGCATGATCACGGCCGTGCCACACACGTGCCACAAGCCCGCTAGGAATCCGCCTCCCCTCGCTCCTTGCGGATCATCGAGCCGAGCCGATCAGCGATCTCCCGATCACGGCCGTTGACCATGTGCTGATAGATCAGCGCCGCGCGGGGCGTGCTGTGCCCCATCCTGGTCATCAGCTCACGCAGACTCGCGCCGGATGCAGCGAGGGTGTTTCCGGTGTGCCGAAGATCATGGAAGTGCACCCCCTCCGTGATGCCCGCTTTCGTGCGCGCGCTGATCCAGTCGTCCCGGAAGTTGCTCCGCCGCAGTAGACCGCTCTGGGGTCCGCGGAAGACGTGACCGTCACGGCCGGGCCCAGCAAAGGCGTCAAGGTGGCGCTTTACCTCCGGCAGGAGTTCGGTCGGAAAGGCCACCGGCCGGACGCCGGCATCGGACTTAGGTGCCTTGTCGAACAGAACACCCGTCTGCATCTCTGCCTGCGAGCGCCGCACCATGAGCGCAGCGTTCCCGGTGTCCACGTCCCGCCGGCGGAGCGAAGCAAGCTCCCCGAAGCGCAGGCCCGTGAAGGCCGCCAGGAGAACAAGCAGCCGGTAGCGCGCGTCGATCGCATCGGCAACGGCGTACACCTCCGCCACGGTAAGAACGGGCCGTTCTGGCACGTCGTAGCGGTCAGCGCCCTTGATCCGGCACGGATTGCGACGGATCAGCTCATCATCAACGGCCGTGTTCAGGACCGCCCTCATGATCTGGTACGCCTTGACCACGGTCGGCTCACCAGTGCGCGCGAGACACGCCGTACGCCAGGCTCGAACCTGAGCCGTCGTAATCGACGACAGTGGGCGGTCGCCGAAGGTGGGCAACAGATGTAGCCGGATCACCGAGTCGTGGCGCTCACGCGAACGGGCCGCCAGCTTGCGGTCCTTGAGCCACGCCACGGCGTACTCGCCGAATTGGACCTTGCCCGCATCAGGGTCAGCCCACTGACCACGAGTGATGTCCGCCTCGATGTGGGTCAGCGCAACCTCAGCATCGGTCTTGGTCGCGTACGTCTCCTCAGCGCTGCGGAGCTGTCCCGTGCTCGGATCACGGTAACGAGCCTGCCAGCGACCGGACTTGAGCTGTCGGACCGAGCCGAACCGGCGACGCCTGCCCTGATTGTTCGCCATCAGGCGGCCCTCCTCAGACCCGCACGAGCCGTCACCGGCTGCACTGTCCGCTCAGCGATGTAAGCCGAGATCACGCTTTCGGGAATGCGGACGTGTCGGCCGACTTTCACGAAGGTGATCCGGCGTTCTTCGATGAGCCGACGCGGGAAACGCACGCTGGTGCCGAGGATCTCGGCGACTTCCTGCACGGTCAGCAGTTGCCCGGTGGCGGTGGTCATGTCCAGTCGTCTCCTTCTTCGGCTTCGAGTTCGGCGCGGAGTTCGCGGGCGGTTTCGCGGTTGTGTTGGATCTCGCGGCGGATGGTGGCGGCGAGCCAGGATTCGCCGGGGGTGTGGCCGTGGCCGGCGTAGGTCCAGTGGGCGAGGACGAGGGTGGTTGCTTCGGGGGTGTCGTCGGGGTCGGGGAGGCCGAGGGCGGCGCGTTGTTGGGCGGCGCGGTAGTCGGCGCGGACCTGGCGGAGGGCGCCGAGGGTGGTGGAGTAGCGGCGGGACTTGGTGGAGAAGTGGCCGCGGAAGCCGAGCATGTGGGCCCAGTCCTGGAGCTTGCGATCCGGGTAGAGCGGGTGGAGGTCGAGGCAGGCCGCGATGAGCCGGCTGGGGTGTTCGGGGACGCCGAGCAGTACGAGGGCTTCCTTGTTGCCGATGCGTTGATCCACAGTGCCCGTGGTTTCGGCGGCTTTGGTGGCGTACTTGGCAACGTAGGAGGCGACGGCCTGTTCGGTGATGTCTTCGCCGTTGCCGAAGGCGCCGATGGGCTGGACGTCGAGTTCGGTGCCCCAGTTCAGGGTCCGTGCGGGCTGGTCGCCGGCGGCGGGGACGTCGACCTGGACGCGGCCGGCGGCGGCGCGAATGGCATCGGTCAGCAGACCAACGGTGGCCCAGGCCGGGGGCGAGCTGTCGGGACCATCGGGTCCGTCGAAGCGGATGACCGCATGGAAGTGGACCGCGCCGCGCTTTTGGTACTCGGCAACCTTGCCGAAGGAGACGCGGGACTGTGCGTGAGCTTCCTTTTGAGTCAGGCCGACGCGACGGGCGATCTCCCGGCGGAGGTAGATCGTGAAGTAGCGCCACAGGTCCGAGGCGTGGTTGTTCCACAGCACCGCGCCCGCGTAGTCGTAGGTGGCCGAGTCAAGCGCAGTTCCCAACTCTGGTGCTTCTTCGGGGTGGTGGGTGCCGCAGCGGCAGCGCTTCTTGCCGGGGCGGTTGTGGACGGGACCGAAGGAGGGTGCGGTGAGGGTGGCGAAGACGCGGGGGTGGTCGCGGACGGTGTCGGGGGTGCCTTTGGTGGGGTCGCCGACCAGGCCGGCGCGGATGAGGTGGTAGGTGTCGCCGGCGTAGGTCCAGGCGCAGGAGGGGCAGCGGGAGGCCCGGCGGTTGCCGCAGGCGACGCGGAGCCGGCCCCCGGGTTCCCCGTCCGTGCTGTAGGAGTGCAGGACCTGCCCGCTCTTGGCGTCACGAGTGACGGTGGTGCCGGTGAGGTGGATGGGGTCGGAGCAGCCGCCGGTGCGGCGGATCTGGTCGGTGAGGCGGTCGAATCCGGGGGACCCGGCCACCTTGAGCAGATCACCCAGGGTGGACGGGTCCAGGCCCGCCGCTGTGGCGGGGTCGGTCACAGGAGTACCCCCTGTCGGCAGGTGAGGAAGGCGGTGCCGATCCAGGTGGTGAAGGCCGGCGGGATGGCTTCGGTGAGTTCTTCGCGGACGTCGGTCCAGTCGATGTCCATCGCGGCCTGCATTTCGGGCACGGTGGCTTTCCCGCCGCCGGAGCCGTAGGCGGCGACGTAGGGGCCGTCGCGGTAGACGCCGTGGCGGTGGCCGCGGACGTAGCCGCGGTGGCGGGGGTGCGGGGGCTGCGGGGTGGCCCAGGAGCCGAGTTCGAAGGCGCGATGCCGCAGGACCCCCAGGCCGAACATCTCCCCGCACAGCACCAGGTCACGGCGGACGGGAGCGTTGCCGTTGGGCTGCTCGATGACGTAGGGCAGTCCGGAGGCGTCCAGCAGGCCGCGGAGTTCGGGGATGAGCTGAGCGTGTTCCCGTCCCCAGCCCTGGGAGTTGTTGGTACCGATGGTCAGGGCGCAGCCGGCCTGGCAGGGCGGGGAGCCGTGGACGAGGGTGTAGCGGCGGATGTCGCCGGTGTCGATCAGGCGGGCGAGGTATTCCAGTGCGTCGCCCCGGTGGTAGGAGAAGGGGTAGCGGGGGCGGTCGGCGATGTCGCAGCCGTCCACGTCGAAGCCTGCACGGTGGTAGCCCATGGCTGCCCCGCCAGCGCAGGAGAACAGGTCCAGGACGCGGAGGCGGAGGGCGGCGGTCACTTCTCGTCCTCCTTGGGGGTGTGGGCGTCGATCCACTCCTCCGCGCACACTTTGTGGACGGGCTTGCCGCGGTCGGAGCGCAGCGGGGTGGGCTTGTGGCACAGGACGCAGGGCTTGTCGCCGGTGTGGTTGTAGTGCTCGGGCGAACGCCAATCCAGGAGAGCCATGCCGATCACCGCCCGGCGTGTGCGGGGAGGCGGCGAGGGACGAGGCCGGTGCCGTTGCAGGTGCGGCAGGTGACCTTGACCGTGTGGCAGGCGCCGGTGTGGGTGCGCAGGCCGGTGGTGATGGCGACGCGCGGGAAGCCGTCGCAGTCGGGGCAGCGGCGCGTGGGTCGGGTGCTTTCGGGCATGATGAGCAGTCCCTTTCGGGTCGTTGGGTCTGGAAGGGGTGCAGGCGCCCGGGGCGGCGGATACTTGGCGGTAGAGGCCGCCCCGGGGGCCGTTTAGCGGCGGTGCGAGCGGCGGGGCTTGGAGTAGGCGCGCGGGATGGCGTCGTAGGCGTCGGCGCTGTTCCAGAACGCGGCCCGCTGTTCATCGGTGTGGGAGTCGCCGCCGATCTCGCGGACGAGGCGGTTGGCGGTCTTGCGGTCGCCGTGGCGCTTGGCGATGGCGTAGTCCCGGCCCTTCTCGGACATGCCGGGGTCGGCGGGGGTGGAGTCGGTGCTCTGCTTGCGGTTGAACAGGCCCATGGCAGGGCTCCTTTCAGCGGTTGGTGTGCTGGTTGGTGAGGATCGAGCGGACGACGAGCGCGCAGACGGCGACGGAGGCCGCGGTGATGGCGACGGCCAGGAGCATGGAGACCAGCACTGCACCGACGATCAGGACCGTGGCGGTGCCGCCGGCGGCGATGGCGACTACTCCGCCGGGCGTGAGCTGAACCGTGGACCGCTTCGCAGTAGCCGGAACCGGTACCGGGACCGGAGTTGTCGCGTGAGTGGGCTCGACCTGGGCCGAGGTGTCCACCACAGGGACGAGCGGCGCGGTGGCCAGGGGCGGTGGAGCAGTGTCCGGGGGCGGGTACTTCGGGGTGAACATCGGTCCTCCTGTCAGGGGTTGCACTTGTGGGTGCGGGCGGCGAGTTCGGCGCCGGCGCGGTCGCGGTAGTCGGCGGAGAAGCCGCAGCCGGGGGCGGTGCACGCGGCGGTGTGCTTGGTGCGTCCGTGGCCGTCGTGGTGGCTGCCGACCTGGACGGGGCCGATGCGGATCACGTCGTAGAAGCGGTTCGGGCGCGGCATGGCGATCAGTCGTCCTGTCCGGTGAAGTCGCCGGCGTGGTCGGCGAGCCACTGCGTGATCTCAGGCTGTTCGTCCTCGGTGGCCTGGTTGATCGCGGCCTCTCCCATACGCATGCCGTCAACGAGACGGTTGTTTCGGGTGAGTTCGGCGGAGCGCTCAAGGGCGCTTCGGATGGAGGGGCGCATGAGGTGTTCCTTTCAGGCGGGTTGGAGTTGGGCAGTGATGGCTTCGGCGAGCGCCGGCGGGACGCCGAGTCGGGCGCGCAGGGTGTCGGAGTCGATCGGGGCACCTGTGGTGGTGCGGTAGGTGTCGGCGATCTTCCGGGCGTGATCGAGGAGCGCCGGAGGGACGGACGGCCCTGGAGTAGCGGCCGGTGGCGGCTCCTCGATGGCCGGGGGCGTGTCGGGGCCGGCGCGGGGGCGGACAGTTCGACGGGCTGCGGTTCCGGGGCGCGTTCCACCGTGGCCGGTTCGGCCGGAGCCGGAGCCGGCTCGTCCATGGCAGTGGTTTCCGCAGGCTGGACGCTGGGGGTGTGGGCCAGGAGCGTTCCGCCGAGGAAGGCCAGGGCCGGCCATCCGGCGACGAGGATGCGCAGCCAAGCGGGCACGTGTGCCAGATCGAGAAGTCCGGCGGTCGCGATGTTCGCGCCGAGGGATGCGGCGAGCGCGATGACGAACCAGGTCCAGGCAGGCCGGGTTGCACGGCGGTCGGCGCGGAGGGTTCGCAGTCGGCGCCAGGCGGCGACGAACAGCAGGTCGACGCTGACCGGGTAGGCCCAAGCCTTCCAGCCATCCTGGCCGGCCGCTTCGGCGATGTCGTGCAGGTGGGCGAAGGACAGGGCTCCGGCAATCACGGCCTGGACCAGGACGGCATCCGGGCGGATCGAGCGGACCATGGTCTTCACCTCCTTCAGGGAGTTGAGCCAGGGCGGGCGGTCTGTGTTCGGCCGCCCGATCCCGGCGGGGGGCTAGTCGGCGGGGGCTTCGCCGGAGCCGAGGCAGTTCAGGCACAAGCCGGTCTGTTCGCCGACCGGGCGATGCTTGCGGCCGACCCGGACGGTGCGGGAGACCTCTCCGGTGCCCTTGCAGACCGGGCAGTCCTTGGCCGGGGGCTTGGTGGTCTTCGGCGTGGCCACGGCGGTCACCGGTCCTCAGAGGTCGATATCGGCGCTGTAGTAGTCCTCCGGGTCGTAGCCACCGGAGCAATCCGGGCAGATGAACACTTCGCCGGGGCAATTCGGGTTGGGGACGAGGCCGGTTCCGTTGCACGTGGCGCACGTGTTGGACATGTGCTTCTCCTTCTGGTTTTGGCATGACGGGGGTAGGGACCTGGCGCGAGACGGTCACGCCAACCGCGATGCAGGAGGGGGGTGTTACTTGGTGACGGGTCGCGGCTTGACCAGCGACGGGCCAGCAGCCGGCGTCGGCGCGGCCGCTACGGCCGGGCGGAAGGGCGCCAGGGCCGGAAGGTCCGGGACCAGATGGGCGAACTCACGGCAGACGCCGGCGACTTCATCCGCAGTGATCTGCGGGGTGCGGATGCGGGACCAGCCACCGGAGGTGTCACCGGCGACCGCGACGCCGGGCCGGTCCGGGGCGATAGCCGTCGCGGCAACCACCGCATCAGGCGCGATGTCGCCGAGCCCCATCTCAGCAGTCTGCTTGTCGTTGACGCGATGGACCACGCGGCCGGTCAACTGAGCCCGGAGCATCGTGGCGCCCCTACCCAGTTCGGAGCCGAACCGCTGACCGCAGACTTCCAGGTAGATGCCGACCGCGCGGGCCATCTGCGCGAGCCGAACCATCTGCATGACCATCCGGTCCCGGCGCTCCTCGTCCTTCTTGACCACGACGAGGAACAGCTCCGCCACCTCATCGACGAGGACCACCAGCGGGACTGGCCGCACGTTCTCCGGCAGGCTCCACAGGTCCGCGACCCGATACTGAGCCAGGAGATCGAACCGGTCTTCCATCTCCTTGACCAACACCTCAAGGACACAGTCCGCTTCGTCTGGCGTGGTGGCCAGCGCCGACAGCCGAGGAGCATAGGAGCCTTGCTCCACGCCACGCTTGCAATCGATGCCGATCAAGCCCACCGGCTGCGGCGCCAGCCCCTTGATCAGGTTGCGCTGATACATCGACTTCCCCGAGAAGTTCGCGCCCAGGGTCAAGGCCATAGGCACCTTGCGGTAGTCCCGCTCGAACACCGACCCGTCCTCACGCAACGCCACCGGCACCACCATCGGCCCAGCCTTGATACGCCGCGGCATCCGTACCCGCCGCAGCACGTCGTAGCCGGTCATCCGCAGCTCCACCACACCGGGCTTGGTCTCCACCACGGTCACGGAGTGGACGCCCCAGGCGTGCCGCAGCCGCTCGGAAGCCGCCACCACATCCGCCGGCTCCAGCCCCGCGGGAATCCGCAACGAGACGATCAGCCCCGTTGAAGTGCCCTTGACCCGGCGGACCTTGGGCGGGACCGGCTGAACCTCGCGCCGGGCGACGTTACGGACCATGAACGCTCGCAGGCGGGACGGCTGCACCGTCAGCCCGCACACATCCATCGTCGCGCCGTACGTCACCGTGAACCGGCCCCAGGTGACCGGCAGACCGACCAGCGACCAGTACACGCGCGGGGCGCGGACCTTGGCGTAGCCCAGGCCGCCGACTCCCGCTATGGCGCCCGTCGCTTCGAGCGCGGTGGTCAGGTCCGTCATGATCAGACCGCCGTCACGACAGAGGCGGCGCGGAACGAAATGCCGTGCCGCTTCTGACCGTTGAACTCGTTCTCCCAGTCCCGAGCCTTGAGTCCCACGACCGTCACCGGCGTACCCGGCGTCAGCCCCTCAGGAATTCCGGTCTCCGGGACGGTGACCTGGTAGAGGTTGCCCTCCCCCTCATCGGAGATCAGCAGGCCCAGAGTCATCAGCCGCGCTCCGGTCTCACGGTCGGTGGCGATCTCGCCCGTCTGCTTGTTCACCAGCTTCGGCGCCGGCGCGGTCGCGACGAACACCACAGCGGTCGAAGTGTCGATCTTGAACGAAGGCATGAGCGTGTCCCTTGTTCCTTGAAGCCGCCCTTACTGGCGACCTCTCTAGACATCTTCGAGTGAAGCGCAGTTCTCTAGAGACGTCAAGAGACTTCTCTAGAGAGGCTTGCCAAGGCGTACTGACGTGTGGGTGCCTTAGGGTGTCTAGAGATGAAGGAGGAGAGTTCGCGTATGGCCACCACGGGCGGCGACCGTCAGCCGAAGTACCAGCGCATCGCCGACGCGCTCCGACAGGCGATCAAGGCGGGCGAGTACGGGCCAGGTGACCGACTGCCGGGCGAGAACGACCTCATGGCCACGTACGAAGTGGCTCGTATGACGGCGCGGCAGGCCATTGGAGTTCTTCAAAGCGAAGGACTGGCCGAGGCGCGCAAGGGAGCCGGAGTCTTTGTCCGGGACTTTCGGCCGCTGCGGCGTCAGGGCATCAAGCGCCTGTCCGAGCAGCAGTGGGGGAACGGTCGCTCCATCTGGGCCGCCGACATCGGTGACCGCACACTCGAAGTGGATCAGGTGTCCGTCACTGAGGAGCCCGCACCGGAACGCATTGCTCATGTTCTGGAGCTTCAGACCGGCGATGCCGTGTGCGTCCGGAGTCGACGTTTCGTCCTCGACGGCAAGCCGGTTCTGCTCGCCGTCAGCTACCTCCCGGCCGGGCTCGTGGCCGGCTCACCCATCACCCAGAAGGACACCGGCCCGGGCGGCATCTATGCCCGGCTCGGAGAGTTGGGACACAAGCCAGTTCATTTCCGCGAAGAGGTCCGTTCGCGTATGCCGTCGCAGGAAGAAGCCGACAGTCTCCAGCTCGCGATGGGCACACCTGTCATGCTGGTGTGCCGGACGGCTTTCGCTGATGGCGGTAATCCAGTTGAGGTGAACGAGATGACTCTCGACTCCGCCTCGTACGTGCTGGAGTACTCCTTCGACGCGTGACAGCGCTTACGCCTGCGTCCACGTCCGTGCATCCCGAGCGACGTCATAGATGTGCTTCGCCTGGTCGGCGGTTAGCACGGGCGACAAGCCAGCAAGATGGCGTGGCAGCTCTACTGCCTCCAAGACGAGGACTGGCGGTGCCGCGTTCTTCACGGTCAGCTTTGCCGCGTCGACGACAGCGATCACGGGGCGCACAGGTACAGGGAATCCACAGTGGCGGGTCAGAACTCGCGCTATGCGTCGTGCTTCATCCTGGCTGATCGCGATGTGCCGTGTGGGTGCCCGGTTGACCGTGATCGCGTGATCGCCGTACCAAACCGTCTTGTCCTTGTGGCGCTTGGAGTTGACGGCGAAAACCCCAGCAGGGCCCACCGCCAGATGATCAATGTCAGAACCGGTGGCCCACTGCACGGCGTGTAACACCTTCCACTGCCGTCCTAACCTGTTCAGTCGTCGCCCAGTGAACCGCTCCCCGACGAGCCCACTTGCCCAACTCCGTACCTCTGGATCGCGCGACCAACGCACGAAGAGCCTCTTCACCGGGTTGGGTTCCAGCTCGGCCAGCTTCTTCCGCACAGCATCGCCAGGACGGTTCCGGGCAAGATCGGCGGATTCCTCGATCACTACAGGGCCTCCATCGCCGGCGACAAACGTGCAGCGATGCATGCCCACGAAGTCGTGCAACGTATCGAAGAGGATGGGCTGTTACAGGTTTCTCTACCTCATCAAGCCCCGCCCTTCGGCCGGGGAAGAGGGGCAGGAGGTGAGGGAAGAAGGGCACTCTGGGGGGGGTCTCACCGAGGAGGCCGTTCCCTTGCCGGGTCTCCCAGGCCGATCGCACGGCATCAGCACGTTGAGTCCGTGGGGTGCCGATCGAGGTCAGCAGCCGCCGTGAACTTCGTTGGTCAGCGTCTCGCAACTCGGCCCCGCAGGAGGCCCGCGGCTTGTGGCTCTGGCCTTGTGGGTGCTCTTGCCTTCGGCATCCGGCGCGCAGGCCAACGGCTTTGCCAGCCACCGCTACGAATCACACCCCACCGGCCCGCCACGCGGGCCAGCGCGGGCTCGGGGACTGGGGGCGACGCTCCTGCCTTCGGCCCGCTCCGCCCCCGCCCCCGGCCCCGCGCCACCACAGTTGCCGCGGGGTGATCCGCTAGACGCTTTGTCCCGCCTAAATGCAGCGCCGGACCGAGCAGACATCCCGCCGGCCAACACCACCGCCGATGCCACCCATCAGCCCGGCGTCAGTCACCCACCATCAGAACGAGCTGAGCAGCCGCGCAGGCGCCCATGTCTCAGGGCCGAGTTGAGGCGGGGAGCACCGAGGGCGGCGAGGAAGTGCGAAGTGGTGGGTGATCAGGGTGGGCGGAAGCGGTGAGTGGTTTACATGGCGGGCGCGCTGCCGACCGTGCCATAGGCCTTGGTTCCGTCGACAAGAGCTGGCCACGGGAGGAGTGGGGGTAGCAGGGCCGAGCGCTCCGGGCATGCAGGCCGGCATGGCCGGGACGCCGTACCGACACCGTCATCGGTTCGGGCGCGTAAGCGGACCGGACCCTGATCCGCGGCTGAGGGGGAGCTATCTGCTACCGCGATGTGGCTAAGCCCGTCATGGGCGCTCCGCTCACTGACCCACCGTTCACCGAACCGGGAATTCGCGCGATGAGTTGCTGCACTTGCTCATCCACCAGCGATGACGATATTCAGCCATCTTGCATTGTAGGTAGATGCTAATCCTTCTTGTTCCTCCATGTTCCTTTGTGTTCCTGCTCGTTCCTGCACGTTCCTGCGAGCGTTGAAAGTCGCGTCAGGTACGACCTCCATCGAAAAGGGGGGAAACTTGCAGGTCACGGCCGTCGCAATGTGGCTGACTTCCCTTGCGTGAGTGCCGAGCCGGTGTCGCGACGCGACACGAAACGGTGTACCTCGGCCGTAGCTCAATGTGACCCCAGACCATTTACCTGTGGGGCACCATTGCCGCAACACGTAAAAGCCCACCACACAGCTCCTGCCGGCGAGCTTCCGCTGAGTGATGGGCATGAATCTAAGGAGACTCAAGTATGAGTGTGCCCTGTGTCGTGGGCGGCTTGTCAAATGTCGATTTCCGGTCAAGGCTTGTCACGGTCATCGTAATTCTCGTGATCGCTTACGAACCGATTGCCGATGTAGTGAATGCCTACGCAGGTGCTGTGTCTGTCGTGGGCCTCATCGGAGCGGCCAGCGGTACAGCAGCGATGTGCCGCAACCGGAGGCCGCGGCTGACCGTAAGCGCGCTCCAGCGGCTTGTCAGCGGGCGGATCGATCGTCACCAACCGCCCCGCCGGTAGTTCGCATCGAGAGGATCGGCGTGCCCGTCGCGTGCCCGAAGAGGCAAGGAACCAAGGGGTACAGCGGTCACAGACAAGCGACAGGTACGAGAACGGCCCCCGACCGAACATGTTGGTCAGGGGCCGTTCTCACTGCTCAACGTGCGGAGGCCGTGGGATTTGACCCCACGGTGGCGTTGCCGCCACGACGTTTCCTCACCCTGTACTGATGTTGCCACCCAGGGCATCGCGTGCTGCATTCGTCATTGCTGCGACAGCGCGCTTCCGCTGATCAACTGACTCGGCCTTCGAAATATCCGGTTCCTCTCCACGGCGTACCGCACGAATGACCTTCAACTCGTCGTAGAGTGCAGTGCGCAGCTTGCGTGCCGACCCTAAAACCTCGATCGGGCCTTCGACCGATACCACGTTGATCAGTGGGACGAGGCTGTTGGCCTCATCCCAGGCTGCGCTGAATAGGCGACTGAAGTCCTCATCACTGAGGTCCCGTTGCCTGGTCTTATCAATCGCCCCCACGACACTGGTTGCGTTGTTCAGGAACTCCACATAGGAGTTCCGGCGAGATTGGCGAAGCGCTTCAACCCTACGCTCGGTACGCTCCTCTCGGGCGAGAGCCAGTTGTTGCCCATTTTGCAGCCGAGTGCTCCGTAAGTTGAGGAAAGCGGTCAGCCCCGATCCACTCAGCGCTGCTATGGCAGTGATGATCGCGACGACTACGGTCTGATTCATGCCTAGAGTCCACCACTGTGAGACAGCTACGCCCCTGCCGTACAGCAACGAAGTGCAGCAACTACAGCAACTGCTCCCGCCCAAGGACACCCTTCAGGGACTACTGGGCGCCTGGTACGACCGCCATCGACGACCTTGTTGGAGCTACGGATCAGAAGTTCCCCGTGCCACACCCGTGCCAGATCTAGCGGAGAGCCACGGGGAACGACGGCGGCCGGCGCGTGACCGACCGTCGGTCTGCCTAGGTGGACAGTTCGCAGGTCAGAGCTGCACTCGCCCCACCGCTCTCCTAAAGCGGGTGTCGGCAGTTCGAATCTGCCCGGGGGCACCAGCAAAGAGGCCACCTAGGAACGTTCCTAGGTGGCCTTTGACATCCACACCTGACATCAACGGGTGCGGTCACTGACGACCGGGACGCCTCCTCAACAGCCGGTCCATGTGGCTCATGGCCTCGCGTTGGGTGTCCTGCACCAGTGATGCTGATCTGCGAGTGCCCCAGGATCTCCATCACCACGCGGGGCGCAACTCCGGCCGCCGTGAGGAGCGTGGCCGTGCCGTGCCGAGCGTCGTGCAGCCGGACCACGCGGAGGCCAGCGGAAGCGGCGACACGGGTGAAGGAACGGTAGACGTTCCGCGGCTCGACGGGGCGACCTGTGCGAGTCGTGAAGACGTAGCCGGCCTCCTGCCACCTCTCCCCCGCCTTGGCTCGTACATCGGCCTGCCGCATCCGGTGCCAGCGAAGCAGCGTGATGCACAGCGCGGGCAGCGGAACGGCGCGACGGCGACGGCTCTTCGGATCGTCGTCGTACAAGACACCACGACGGCGCTGCGTCTGCTGACGGACGTAGAGAACGCGGTTGTCGAGATCGATGTCCACCCAGCGGAGACCGACGATCTCTCCCCGGCGAAGGCCCATAGCGATGGCCAGCACGAAGGCCGCGTAGAGCGGGTCAGTCCGGGCCGCGGCAAGGAAGTCCAGCGTCTCGTCCAGCGTCCAGGGCGTCAGCTCCCGTGAGTCGGTGCGGGGCGGCTCGACCAGCTTCGCGACGTTGCGCGTGATCAGCTCCTCACGGCAGGCCGAAGACAGCGCCGAGCGCAGAACCCGATGCGATTCCTTGGCTGTTGCCGCCGTGGTCTGCTTCTCCAGGCGGACGAGGAAACGGCGGACATCCGCGACGCCGAGGGATTCGAGCCGCTTCGCGCCGAGCATGGGCACAAGGTAGAGCCGGGCATGCGCCTCGTACTTGTCGTACGTGCTGAGCTTCCGCCGAGGTTTGATCACGTTGTCGAGCCAGTACGGCAGCCATTCAGCGAGCTTGGCCGACCTGGTGGGCACGGGCACGCCCTGGTCCACCTTGTCGAGGAGTTCGCGGCGCTTGGCGTCGCATTCGGTCCAGGACTTTCCGTAGGCGTACTTGCGGGCGCGGGTGCCGTCGGGTTGAAGGACGTACACGGCGGCCTGGTAGCGGCCGTCCTTGCGCTGGGTGATGGTGCCGGCCCCGTTGGGGTTCCGCTTGCGCTGTGGGGGCATCAGGCGGCCTCCTCGATCCGGTCGCGGATGTAGTCCTGCAAGGCGTTCTCCGGGATGCGGCGGCAGCGGCCTTCGGTGATCGAGGCGAGGCGCTTGGAGCGGATGAGGTCGTAGACCTTGGAGCGTCCGTACTTCAGCCGCGCCATGACCTCCGGCACGGTGAGCAGTTGCCCGGTGGCGGTGGTCATGTGCGGTTGTCTCCTTTGCAGTTGAATTCCTCATGGGTTTCGCGAGCGGGTTCGCGGTCGCGGTGGATGGTCGTGGCGAGCCAGGGCTCGCCGGGGGTGAGGCCGGTTCCGGCGAAGGTCCAGTGGGAGAGGACGAGGGTGGTTTCGGCGGTGTTGGTGGGGGTCGGCTCCGGGGTGTTCGGTTGGGCTTGGAGGCGTTGCCATTCGGCGCGGGCGGTGCGGAGGGCGCCGAGGGTGGTGGAGTAGTGGCGGGTCTTGGTGGAGAAGTGGCCGCGGAAGCCGAGCATGTGGGCCCAGGCGCGTAGCCGGAGGTCTTCGAGGTCGCGGCGGCCGCCGAGGGTCCAGGCAGTGCGGATCATGCGGCGTGCGTGGTCGGTGACGTCGAGTTGGGCGAGTTCGGCGAGGAACTTGAGGGGGCGGTCG
Organism: Streptomyces sp. GS7; assembly: GCF_009834125.1. Classification (NCBI taxonomy): domain Bacteria; kingdom Bacillati; phylum Actinomycetota; class Actinomycetes; order Kitasatosporales; family Streptomycetaceae; genus Streptomyces; species Streptomyces sp. GS7. The sequence continues at coordinate 765,027 of NZ_CP047146.1, read as the reverse complement.
AGGGTGCCGGTGGCTGTTTCGGCGCCCTTGGTGGCGTACTTGGCGATGTACGCGGCTACCGCGCGTTCGGTCAGTTCTGTGCCACCGTCGAAGTCCGCGGAGCGGATCGGGCGGATGTCGAGTTGCTTGCCGAAGGCGAAGGTGTGGGGCCTGCCGTCGACGGTTGGGCCGGGCACGGTGGCCTTGGCGGTGGCGGCCTGGATGGCGTCAGCCAGAAGTTCCGCGGTGGCCCAGGCCGGGGGCGGGGTGTTGCTGCCGGCCGGGCCGTCGAGGCGGATCACGGCATGGAAGTGGACTGCGCCACGCTTTTGGTACTCGGCCACCTTGGCGAAGGACAGGCGGGCGTGGTGCCGGAAGGCCCGTTGCGTCAGTCCCGTGCGCTTGGCGATCTCCCGGCGCAGGTAGATCGAGAAGCGCCGCCACAGGGCACAGGCGTGGGCGTTCCACAGCACCGCCGCCTCGTAGTCGTACGAGTCCGGATCGAGCGGGGTACCCAGCTCGGGGGCGTCGTCGGGGTGGAGGGTGCCGCAGCGGCAGGGGCGGGCCGTTCTGCCCGGCCCCGTGGGGCGGTTGTGGACGGGGCCGAAGGAGGGGGCGGTGAAAGTGGCGAACACGCGCGGATGGGTGGCCACTTGCTCGGGGGTGCCCTTGCCGCCGCGGAGTCCGGCGGTGATCAGTTGGAAGGTGTCGCGGCGGTAGGTCTCGGCGCAGGCCGGGCAGCGGGTGGTGCGGCGGTTGTTGCAGCGGACCAAGAGGTGCCCGGCGGGGAGGTCGGTGGCGTGCAGTTCGGAGAGGATCTGGCCGGTGGTGGGGTGGATCTCGGCGCGGTGGCCGTCGAGGCGGATGGGCTGGCCGCACCCGCCCAGGCCCCGGAGTTGCCGGAGCGGGGCGGGCATGGTGCCCAGCGAGGCCAGACCAACCAGGTGCTTGATCGGCGGTGTGGTGCGGGCGGGCATCGGGTGTATCTCTCCGTTCAGCGGCGGTGGTTGGCGTTGGTGAGCAGGGAGCGGAGGACGACGGCGCAGACGGCGACGGAGACCGCCCCGACTGCGACGGCGGTCACGAGCGCGGTGAGCACGACGCCCACTGCGACGACGGCGAGGACGGCTCCGGCGCCGGTGGCGAGGAAGGGGGCGATCGGCTGGCGGGGCGCCGGGGGCTGGGCCACGGCCGGTGCCGGGGTGGCCGCGTGGTGGCATGCGCACGGGGCCTGGGTGACCGGTTGGGCGGGTTGAGACGGGAGCACCACGGCGGCGGTCGGGACGGGCGGAGCTTCCGGGGGCTTCGGGTTCAGGAACACGACGAATCTCCTGTTGGCTAGTCGTCTAGATGTGTTTGCCGTTGACGATGTGGACCCCGGTGCGGGTGCCGGACTCCACGGCGGGGGCGAGGAAGGTGTGGGCGAGCCAGAAGCCGAAGAGGGCGATCACGATGGCGGCCCACATGCGGATACCGAGGAACTTGATCGCGGCCCAGGCGATGACGCCGAGGACCAGGACCAGGACCAGGGGCAGGGTGACAGTCACGGCCGGAGACCTTTCAGCGGACGGGGCAACGGTGGGTGCGGGCGGCCAGCTCGGCGGCGGCGCGGCTGTCGTAGTCGGCGGAGAAACCGCAACGCGGGGCCGTACAGGCGGCGGTGTGCTTCTCCCGGCCCCTGGCGTCGTAGGCGGTGGCGACCTGGACGGGGCCGATGCGGACGATGTTGCGGAAGCGGCGGTTGGCAGACATCAGCGTGCCTCCGGTTCGCGTACGAAGTCGTCGGCGTGCTCGGTGAGCCACTGCGCGATCTCTTGGCTCTCGTCCGGATCGGCGGCGAGAATGACGGGCTCGGCGACGGCCATGGCCTCAACGAAGCGGTTGTTGCGGGTGAGTTCGGCCGCGCGCTGTAAGGCGCGGGGGGCGGACGGACGCATGGGGTGGTCTCCTTTCAGAGTTGGGCGGCGAGGGCTTCGGCGAGCTGTGCGGGGACGCCGAGGCGGGCGCGCAGGGTCGTGGTGTCGATGGGGGTGCCGGTACGGGTGCGGTGGTCGGCGGCGACTTTTCGGGCGAGGTCGACCAGGGCGGCCGGGACGGAAGGGGCCGAGGGCGTGGTGCCGGCCGGCGCAGCCGGGGCGGGTTCGATCTCTGGCACCTCCTCGCTGGGTTCGAACTCACCTGGTTTGGACACGGGTTCGGGCTCGACGGGCATCGGGCCGGGCGCCGGAGCGTTGTCGCGGTCCGGTTCAGGCTCGGGTGTCGTCTCGGCCTCAACCGGGCCGGGGCTGGAGTGTGCGAGCAAGGTTCCGCCGAGGAAGGCGACCGCCGGCCATCCGGCGACGAGGATGCGGAGCCATGCCGGGATGGCGTGTACGTCGAGCAGGCCGGCGGTGGCCACGTTGGCGCCGAGTGAGGCGGTCAACGCGATGACGAACCAGCGCCACCCAGCCCGCTTGGACGACCCTGATCGAAGCCGCCGCCAAGCCGCCACAAGCAACAGGTCCACCGAGACCGGATAGGCCCAGCCTTTCCAACCGTCCTGTCCGGCCGCTGCGGCGATGTCGTGCAGGTGGACGAAGGACAGGGCGGCGGCGATGACGGCTTGGACGAGTACCGCGTCTACACGGGCCAGGTACGCGCGCACAGGACCTCCTTTCGGTTTCAGGCATGGATCGGGTAGGGACTTGGCGCGAAGCGGTCGCGCCGACCGTTGGGGAGGGGTGGGTTAGCCGGTCACCGGACGCGGCTTGACCAGCGAAACCGGCGGGTTAGCGGGCCCAACCGGTACGACGGGCCGGAAGCGATCGAGCGCCGGGACATCAGGCACCAGGTGGGCCGAGGCAGCGCACGTAGCGGCAGCATCGGCGAGCGACAGGTACGGGGTGCGAATGCGGGACCAGCCGCCGGAGGTGTCCCCGGCGACGGCCAGACCGGGCCGTTCGGGCGCGATGGCACACGCGGCACCAACGGCCTCGGGAGCGATGTCGCCAAGAGCCATCTTGGCCGAGGCTTCATCGTTGACTCGATGGCAGACCCGTCCGGTGAGTTGGGCCCGGAGCATGGTGGCGCCCTTCCCCAGCTCGGCGCCGAACCGTTGGCCGCACACCTCCAAGTAGATACCGGCGGCACGGCCGAGTTGGGCGAGGCGGATGAGCTGGGTGACCATCTCGTCCCGACGGTCCTCGTCCTTGCGCGTGGCGACCATGAACAGCTCGGCCACCTCGTCCACGAACACCACCACCGGCACCGGCCGTTCGGACTCCGGCAGGCCCCAGATGTCGGAGGTGATCTCCTCGTCCGGAGTCTCCGGGGCGATACCTTGCCGGGCCTTGATCAGGTCGTACCGGTCTCCCATCAACTGCACCAGTACCGGCAGCAGTTCAGCCGCCTGCCCCGGATCGGTGGCCAGCGCCGACAGGCGCGGGGCGAACGGCGCCAGCTCCACACCCCGCTTACAGTCGATCCCGACCAGGGCAACGGGCTGCGGAGCGAGCCCGGCAACCAGATGGCGCAGGAACATCGACTTCCCCGAAAGCGTGGCGCCCAAGGAGAGTTGATGCGGGACCGTGCGGTAGTCGCGGACGTACGCGGTCGCGTCCTCCCGCAACGCCACCGGGACCTTCAGCAACCCGCCCTCGACCTTGCGCGGCATCCGGACCTGCCGAAGCACGTCGAACCCGACGAGCCGCAGCTCGACCACGCCCGGCTTGACTTCGGAAACGTACACGGCGTGAACGCCCCAGGCATGCCGCAACCGTTCCGCCGAAGCCGCCACGTCCGCCGGTTCCTGGCCCGGAGCCAGCCGTAGCCGGACCCGCATGCCGGTCGAGGTCGGCCGGATCAGACCCCGGCGAGGCGGAACCGGCCACACCTCGCGCCGAGTCGTCGCCTGGACGAGCAGAGCGCGGAGCCGGGACGGCTGGACGGTCAGGCCGCAGGACTCCATGGTCGAGCCGTACGTACCGAGTAACCGGGCCGCGGAGATCGGCAGGCCGGCCGTGCACCAGTAGGCGGCCGGATGCTTCGCCCGGAGGTAGACGCCCCCGCCACCGAGTGCGGCGACCGGAGCACCCACCTCCATCAACGTCAGCAGATCGGACATAGTGATCAGGCCGCCGCCGCAGCCGGGACAGGGAACTCGGCGGGCATCACGGCCGTGGCCCGGAAGGCGATGCCGTGCCGCGCCTGCCCGTTGAACGTGGACTCCCACGGCCGAGCCACGAGCCCCGCCAGCGAGACCGGCGCCCCGACCGCCAGCCCTTCGGTCAGCCCCGTCTCCGGCACGGTCACCTTGACCAGCGACGACTCGCCGCCCTCGATGTAGACGACCCCGACCGTCCACAGCACGTCGCCGGTGTTGGCGTCGGTGGCGACCTCGCCGGTCCGCCGGTCCTTCAGCTTCTTCTCCGGAGCCTCAGTCAGCAGGATCGTGGCCGCCGAGGTCTCCACGCGGATGGAACGCAACGTCTTCTCCTTCTCTCCGCCGACAGCTAGTCATCTAGACAAGCTCCGCCTTGCGTTCCCGGTGGCCCGGGAATCTGACGACCACTATGACATGGAGACGGCTACTCGTCTATATGAGTTCCCTGTCTCGTGTGTACGAGTCGTCAGAGAAGGGAGGTGGAAGCGCGTCGGCGTTCCATCCGCCTAGCCGTCAGGTAGCCGGGAGCTGGTAGTTCAGGACATACGCATCGGCAGCCATCACCGTGTCGCAAACCTCGACCGCACGCCCTTCGCTGTCGTACGCGGTGCGGATCAGGTGAATCACCGGGACGCCGGAAGCCAGCCGGAGCGTCTTGATCTCCTGGGGCGAGGGCATCCGGGCGCGGATCTCCTCGTCGAAGTGGTCGAGGCGGTGCCCCAGCTCTTCCAGCCTGGCGTAGATGCCGCCGGGGCCGGGGTTCGGCTCGGCGATCGGCGTGCCGGTCGCCAGGTCCAGCGGGATGTACGACGTAGCGAACTCGACCGGCCGGCCGTCGAGCAGGTAACGACGACGACGAGCCAGCACGCGGCGCGGCCCGCCCAGACGCGTGGCGATGTCCTGGGAGGGGCGTTCCTCCTTCACCTCCAGGCCATCCACCTCCGGCCGGCTCCCCGCGGCTTCCGCCTCCACGGTGAACACAGACTTGCCCTGTTCCCGGTGCCGCCGGGCAAACCGGTCCGAGGCCAGCCGCCGCACCGGCGGACGCGGCCGAACGAAGACACCCTTGCCGTGCTCGGAGACCACCAGCCCCTCACCCTGGAGGACGGACAGGGCGTTGCGGACGGTCATCCGCGATACGCCGTAGTGCTCCACCAGCTCAGTCTCGGACGGGAGCTTGTCGCCCTCCGTGAACCGGCCCTTGTCGATCGCCTCGCGGAGCTGGTCGGCGATCTGCCGGAACACCGCGCGGTCACTGGTGGGGTCCAGCGCGCCGAGCAGGGCAGTTCCCTGAGCGGGCATTTTGACTCCTTTAGGTATCTAGACGAGCGGCTGACACTAATTGCTACGGTGGGAAGCCTAGCCAGCCAAAGGGGATGGAAGTTCCGTGAGCGCCGAGCGTCCGCACTCCGTGAGCGTCGCCGGAGTCATCGTTGACGACCGGGGCCGAGCTCTGCTCATCCAGCGCCGCGACAACGGCCAGTGGGAACCGCCTGGCGGCGTACTCGAACCAGGCGAGACCATCCCCGAAGCGCTCCAGCGCGAGGTGCTCGAAGAGACCGGCATCAAGATCGCCCTCCCGGCTGCCCTGACCGGCATCTACAAGAACATGACCGGCTTGATCGTCTCGATGGTCTTCCGCTGCGAAGCGACCGACGGCACCCTCACGACCGGCGAGGAAACCCGCGCCCTGCGCTGGGCCACCCGCGAGGAAGTCACCGAATTCGCCGACGAGGCGTACGCGATCCGCGTCCTGGACGCCCCTGACGCGACTTCGCCACCCGCCGTGCGAGCGCACGACGGCGTGAAACTCGTCTAGCTCGAACCCACTACCCATAGCGGCCTACCAGCAGAAAGGAACTTGTATGCACGAGTATATGGGCAGTCGCCTAGCTGGTGCAGGCGAATGCCTAAGTTCGTCGGAGGAAGTTGCCCGCGGCGGACAAGCACCGTGCGGCATCGGCCGCGATCGAGCAGCTGTTGGCGCTGCTGCCGGCGTCGGCTACCGGTGCGAAGCCGTCGCCCACACCCTCCACGAGGGCCGTTCCACTCCCCTCGCCTTACGCACCACGGCTACTCCACGCCTGGCACTGCGTTGGCTCCGCAGTCGAGCCGCCGACATCACCGACCAACTCGACGCCCCGGCGGCCCGACCGGTCCGCCACTGGCTCAGCGATCACGCCGCCCACGAGTACGCACTGCTCACCCTCGCCCGAGGCGACTCCTACCTCTTCACGATCTACGACGAAGCCACCCGCTACACGCTGTCAGTGAGCCCCGCATGGAACACGAAATGACCCCCGCAACCATGCCCGCGCTTCGCCCCGGCTACTGGTGCGAATGCTGGACCCAGAGCCCAGCAACCGCCGAGGCCCCGTCCTACTCGCCTCCTTCGAGGCCGACAACGCCGCCCAAGCCGTCCGATGGATTCGCATCGCACTCCGCACGATCACCTCAGCCCTCGAACCCAAGGCGGCCGCATGCGCCCGGAGTTGGCTGTCCGGCGGGTACGTGGCCGCCATCGAGACCCTCGCGTACACCACGCCCTACGAGATCACCGTCAGCCATCGCGACACCCGCATCGAGTGGACCGCCCGCCCCGTACTCTTCCTCGGCCTGGCCCACCGAGAGGCAGCCGAACTCCCTGCCTGCGCCGATAAGTTCACACCACGACCGAAAGCTGCCACGCCTCACTGAGTAACAACTTTCTCTACTGGTTCAAGGCGGCTCGCTCCGCTCACCGCGCGCGGCCCGGCCGTCCGCCGGGCCTGCGCTCCTGCCTCCGTCCCGCCGGCCGCCCGACCCGCGCGGCATCAGCGAATTACTCAACGTGGCTCGCTTCACGATCTCTCACAAGCTCAGGAGTCAGTGATAACCCAGTTCCGAGGCAAGCCACTCCTGTCGCGCAATACCACTGGGGAGCGCAACCTACCAGCCCCCTGGACAGTCTTTTGCAAGGCCGCCTGCGGGTCCTTTGTCACGCTAAGCGCTCGCTGTACTGTCTCTCGCCGCTCAACATGCCCTCTCGACTCGTCGTCGAGAAATCTAATTTCTATAGCGTCCGAAATCTTCACCTTGCCAGCCAAGAGTTCGGAATCTCCGTCTCGAAGCATCCTCGCGGCTCTACTCGCAATAACATCGAACCCAAGAGCGATAGAGACCGCTTGAGTGCAGAAGTCCAGCAAATTCTGCGGCTGCACGTTAGCTTCTGGGTTATGCGCAGCCGAGTGACGAAGACGCATAGCTTGATCATATGCCGACTTCAATGGCAGGCTACCCGCGCCGCAGCGGCTTGCTACGCGTGATATTTCATTCCATGCATCCTGAGCGTTAAACGCAGTAAGGATACTCGCGATCTCGGAACTGCCCACATTCGACCCTAGGTATCCTAGGCTGTAGCGGCTCAGCTGCAGTGAACCTCCGGCAGTACTAGCCACATGGCTAGCAGCAGTCTGCAGCAAAGCCAGGGCGTCTTCGCCAGAGTTTTTAGCCATCTCTGCTCGGGCCCGAGCAGCTTTCATTGCACCCATTGTGGCGGCATCCCGCAGAAGTGCAGGAAGTTCAGAGAAGGGGACCACTGTTCTGCTGACAAGATCGAGGAGTTCGCCGGTTCGGGCGCGAATGAAGTCCTCCAAAGACGTGAACGCAACAACCATCAAACCGTTCCTCAACAGCTTGGCCCGGTCGTTGTGCTCAGCATCCGTCAGTAAACGGTCGATCAAGATTGGATCACTGGCCGCCTTCTGAATTGTCTCAATCCTGCGAAGCAAAGCATCATGGCAAAACATTGCTGGAGCCCCGACCTCTCCCTAGAAAGACGAGACCAGGTCCCAGACCTTGTCGATCCTATAATGCACACGCGAAGCGGTGTTAGTAGACACCCTGACAGAGTTGTCGAACTGCGGGTCCGTAAACAGATCACGCGTACCCTGCAGAACCTCATCCTTTCTTGAAATCATCGAGGTAATGCGCTGGTCGTCGGCCAGCGTCACAGCAACCATTTGTGCGTCAAACATGCCTGCCAGCACCTGGTCACGCCAACCCTGACCGTCCGGCCGCTTGAAAGCGTACTCTCCCCAGACCGCCTCACATGACTCGAGAGCCCTATTGAACTGGGCCCTCAAAGCGCTGATCTGACTCTTCTTGATCCCAGCATTGCGCTCCATGAAGGCGTCCATGGAATGTCGATAGTCACCAGAGAAGCTCTGCCACTCCTCGGCAAGAACAAAGTACCGAAGAACAAACTCGGCATCCGCCATCAGATTATAGGCCGACGACTTATTGTCCCGGATCTTAAGCTGCCTTCGAAGGAAGGAAGCTTCCGACAGCTCCATAATGAGATCATTCAACGCGCCCCGGTAGATGACGTTCCTAATCTCTTGAGCGTTGAGCGGCTCGCCACCCGAGTTAAGGCGATGGAATACCTCGTATTTAGTCGACCGGTCGGATTGCCTAAGGATCGTAATGGCGCGAATATATGGGCGAACGGTGAGGGAGTTCTGAAGCTGACTGGGAAGCTCCGAGAACCTCAACCCACTAATTTCATGGAACCTATCAAGAGGACTCAGAGGGAACCCGTCCGTCATGAAATCACGGATGGCGGTGATGCGCTGCTTGCCGTCGATCACCGAGTAGCTTCCATAATCGTCCTCCGATAGGTAGACGGGAGGAACTGGCACATTGAGCAAAAAGGATTCGATAAGCGCAGATTGACGACGAACATCCCAACGCTCACGCCTTTGAAATTGAGGAGATACATCGATAGCTCCGGTCTGAGCCATCTGAGAAACCGTCTCCAGTGACAGATCGGACGCCTGAATTACGAGAGCATTCTGGGCGACCTTGAACTTTTCAACAATTTCCGCTTCGCTCGCCACTGTGGTCTCCATGGTCAGTCACGCTGCTTGTGCAGTCAGCCAATCCTGCCTCAACTGCGGTACGACTCGCTGCCCTTACTGCCAACCTTGAGGTTAGTAACTGCCTGACAACGCCGACGAACAACGGCGGACGAGCGCGAACGTCGGCGAACCATCAGCGCAGGTGTGAGCCACACGAGCCCAAGGCGGCGCCCGTGCTCTGGCGGGCGTCACCGGACAGCGTGGCTAAGGCTCGTAGGGGTGCAGCGAGGCACACGCGCGCCTGATCCGTTGACGCACCCGCCATCGTGGCTGACTGTCGTCGGCTGAGGTACCAGCACCAACGATTCTCCCCAGCCGGTTAGTTGGAAGGCGTGAAGCCGGCGGACTCATCGAGGTGGAACGCGGAGCCTGGAGCCGTCGGAGTCCAACCCTTACGCAGGGCAAGCCGAACAGCCGCGGCAACATCGGACGGCAGTACAGGCTCAGCCTCACGACCGAACCAGTTGCTCGAATGCGGCCGGTCGGTGGTGACCACGAGCGTCATGCCCGGCGTGTCTGCATGCTCGACCGCGAACGTGCACGGTGACCAGGCCAGGCCCTGGAGGTACGTCGGCCTGCCTCGCAGCCGCCAGCGGTAGGCCGTGCCGTCGACAACGATCCGTCGTGATCCCTTGCGGACCAGTGCCATGACTCCCCCTTCAGCAGCGAAGATGTTAGCGAGCCCGGGCCCCGCCGTCCGTCTCAGTTTCCGTCTCATTCAGCGCCGTTAACGATCGTTCAGACGGGACCGGAGGCGGTAGCCGCTCAGGCGACCGGCCGCCCATGAACGCAGCTGAACGGCCCCGCCCGAGGCCCCCCGGACCACCACAGTTGGAAAGCGTGCGCCCCCGAGCAACCTCCTTGGGCCGCCGTGCACCACTGCGCGAAGCAGTCCGCCTTCCGCAGAGGACATGTACCCGGCAATCCTGCACTGGTCCGCACGAGGGTCGAGACCGGGGGTGGGAGACGTGGCTCGTACGCAGTCCAGGTGTGGAGCGCTCACGGAGAAGGGCACTCGGTGCCGGCGGCTGGCGATGGTCGGTGCGTCGCGATGCAACCTGCACCGTGGCGAGTGGTCGTCGTACACCATCGAGAAGCGCAAGGAAGCCGAACGCAAGGCGAAGACACGCAAGCGTCGCAAGTGACCCCAGCCGGTGTGAGGTGACATCCATGGCTGACATCAACGACAGCGGACATTGGCGGCACGGTGCGGTCTGACACGGCCACGGCCGCCCCGCGCAGCACGGTGGACAGGCGGTCAGATCGAACTCCTAAAGCGGGTGTCGGCAGTTCGAATCTGCCCGGGGGCACCAGCAAAGAGGCCACCTAGGAACGTTCCTAGGTGGCCTTTGACGTCCACTTCCGACATCGACGGGTGCGGCCACCAAGGAACGCGCCGACACCCTGCTGCTCGCCCCGTAACGCGGTGCGGGCGGTCGGCTGACCCCGGCGCGCGGCGTTCGCGGACAAGAGCAGGCGGCCGGCAACCGGCCTTACCTGTAGCGGTACCGGTAAGGCCGCTTCGTGTCGGGCCGGCTCTTCGGGGGTCAGTTCTTGGTCGGGACGATGGCGCCGAAGGAGGCGGCGGCTATCCGCTGGATGAAGCGCGCCTCGCCGCCGTTGAGGTTGGTGGGGTTGACCGAGTAGACGATCTTGCGGGAGAGGTCGCGGGTGGCGAACACACCGCTGGTGTAGCCCGGGCGGGAGCCGGTCTTGCCCCAGACCACGACGCCGTTGGTCGCCTTGACCCGCATCAGGCCCATGGTCATGCAGGCCCGGCCGGCGTCCGCCTCGGTGCGGCACTGGCTGCTGTGGAAGCTGGGGACGTCGGGGACCGCGAACAGCTCGGCCTGCTGGGCCCGCGTGAGGAATCGGCCGCGGAGGAGGGCGGTCAGGAAGCGGTCCAGGTCGGCGGGGGTGGAGATCATGCCGCCCTCGGCCCAGGGCCAGGGGCTCTGCTCGGTGACGTCCACCGGGTGCGTGGTGCCGTCGGCGGACTTGACCGTCAGGTAGCCGTGCGCGTGCGGGCCCGGCAGGCGCGGGTCGTCGGCGTCGGGAACATAGGTGTCGTGCAGGCCGAGGGGCCCGGTGATCCGGGACCGCACCTCATGGGCGAAGGTGTGGCCGGTGATCTTCTCGATCAGCACGCCGGCGACGTAGTAGTTCATGCCGTTGTACTGCTGCGCGGTGCCCGGCGCGAACTCCATCGGCTGACCTGCCATCAGATCGATCACCTGCTGCGGGGTGAAGCTCTTCAGGCGGTTGGCGGCGAACCACTCCGGGCTGCCGTCGCCGAATTCCGGGCCGGCGGCGCCGCGCGGCAGGCCGCTGGTGTGGTTGAGCAACTGGCCGACCGTGACGGGCGGGAGGCTCGCGGGCAGGACGCCCGGGAGGTAGTGCTGGACGGGCTCGTCCAGCTTTATCCGGTGCTCGGCGGCGAGTTGGAGGACGATGGTGGCGGTGAAGACCTTGGAGATGCTGCCGATCCGGATGTGCGCCTGGGCCGGGACGCCCTGACCGGTCTCCAGGTCGCCCACGCCCGAGGTGCCCGACCAGTGGCCCGCGCTACCGGTGATGCGTACCAGCGCGCCGGTGACGTCCGCGTTCGGCAGGCCGCCGATGGCCGCCTTCAGCGCGGCCGGGTCCAGCTTGGGCAGCGTTGCGGTGGCGGCGGGCGCCGGGCGCGGGCCGGCGGCGAGGGCGGGCGCGGCCGTACCCGTGACCAGGGCCGTCAGCAGGGTGCCGGAGGCGGCCAGGGTGGTCCAACGGACGCGGTGGGCAGGGCTGTTCACGATAGGGCTCTCCATGGTGGTGGCGACGGGACCGGTGATCGACCGGCCCGAGCACGAGTCTCTTCCGCGCCGGCGGCCCGGCCCATCAGGGAACGTCCCTGAGGAAACCCTGAGCGAACCCCTATGGCCGAATCCGAGGCGGAACGCCGAGGCTCCGCGGACGCCGCACAGCCGCCGCACAGTCGCTGCGGATGTGGCACACCCGGCGGGCGAGCGGACGGCTGGGAGAACGAGGGCGGCACGTCCGGGGGCTCTTGGGGCGGATGCGGGGCGAGCGCGGTCCGGGAAGCGCAGGGGCGGGTCGACGGCGTCGACCACGGTGTCGTCCGGGATGCCGCGGGCGTACGGAGCCGCGGACGGCGGACTGCCCTGGCGGGCCGGTCGTCTCGTCGCCGGGTGAGGTCGGGCCCCGGGCGGGGAGCCGGGCCGGGCCGCGGACAGCGGCGGGCGGGTCCGTACCGCGGGACGGCCGGTCGGAGCGGTGTGGCCGGGCGGGCGGCACACGGCAGATGACCCAACTGGCGAAATCCGGCCACACCCGCGCGAGGCGATCTATACCATTCACCCCATGAACCCCTCTATCGCTCCCGACGAGGCGAACGAGCGGATACGCGCATTCATGGCCGCCCGCCCCGGCGGCGCGCTGTCGCCCGAGGAGCAGGCCGAGTACGAGCAGCTGCTGGCCGCGTGGGCGGAAGCCGTGCACACGCGGTCGGCATCGGCGTGACCCCGTGAGACGCGGCGCGAGACGCGGGAGGCGCGCCACCGTCAGGGCCGCCCGGGAGTGATCCCGGGCGGCCCCTGCTGTCTGCCGTTGTCTGCTGTTGCCTGGTGTCGTCTGCCGTTGCCTGTTGTTGTCTGTTGTTGCCTGCTGCCGACCGGTGATGCCTGGTGGTGTGCGGGTGGCCGCCGGTCGGTCCGGCGGGACGGGGTGGAGTTATCCACAGGGTGGGCGGCGGGGGCGGCGGGGCTCGTAGGCTTTCGGGGTGGGTTCGGCGGATGCGGGAGTGGTCGTGAGCGTGGACGTGGATGTGGACGGTGCCCCGGGGACGGGCGGGGCGGCGGGCGAGGCGGTGCAGGTACTGCGCCGGGTGTTCGGGTACGACGCCTTCCGCGGGAGTCAGCAGGAGATCATCGAGCACGTCGTAGGGGGCGGCGACGCGGTGGTGCTGATGCCCACCGGAGGCGGGAAGTCGCTGTGCTACCAGATCCCGTCGCTGGTGCGGCCGGGCGTCGGGGTCGTGATCTCGCCATTGATCGCGTTGATGCAGGACCAGGTCGATGCGCTGCGGGCGCTCGGGGTGCGGGCCGGGTTCCTCAACTCGACGCAGGATCTGGAGGAGCGGCGGCTGGTGGAGGCCGAGTTCCTGGCCGGTGAGCTGGATCTGCTGTATCTGGCGCCGGAGCGGCTGCGGGTCGAGCAGACGGTGCAGCTGCTGGACCGCGGGAAGATCTCGCTCTTCGCGATCGACGAGGCGCACTGCGTCGCGCAGTGGGGCCATGACTTCCGGCCGGACTATCTGGCGCTGTCGATGCTGCACGACCGCTGGCCGGACGTGCCGCGGATCGCGCTGACCGCGACGGCGACCGAGGCCACCCACGGCGAGATCACCTCGCGGCTGCGGATGGCGGATGCGCGGCACTTCGTGGCCAGCTTCGACCGGCCGAACATCCAGTACCGGATCGCGGCCAAGAGCGAGCCGAAGAAGCAGCTGCTGGAGCTGGTGCGCGGGGAGCACCCCGGGGACGCCGGCATCGTCTACTGCCTCTCGCGGGCCTCGGTGGAGAAGACCGCGCAGTTCCTGGTGGACAACGGGGTCGCCGCGGTGCCGTATCACGCCGGGCTCGACGCCCGTACGCGTGCGGAGAACCAGGCACGGTTCCTGCGGGAGGACGGGCTGGTCGTGGTCGCCACCATCGCGTTCGGCATGGGGATCGACAAGCCCGATGTGCGGTTCGTGGCGCATCTGGACCTGCCGAAGTCGGTGGAGGGGTACTACCAGGAGACCGGGCGCGCGGGGCGGGACGGTCAGCCGTCGACGGCCTGGCTGGCGTACGGGCTCCAGGACGTGGTCCAGCAGCGGAAGATGATCGACGGATCGGAGGGGGACGACGCGCACCGGCGCCGGCTGTCCGCCCATCTGGACGCGATGCTGGCGATGTGCGAGACGGTGGCGTGCCGGCGGGTGCGGCTGCTGGCGTATTTCGGCCAGGAGAGCGGCCCGTGCGGCAACTGCGACACCTGCCTGGCTCCGCCGCAGACCTGGGACGGGACGGTGCCGGCGCAGAAGCTGCTGTCGACGGTGGTGCGGTTGCAGCGCGAGCGGGGGCAGAAGTTCGGCGCGGGGCAGATCATCGACATCCTGATGGGGCGCAAGACCGCCAAGGTGATCCAGTTCGACCATGACGGGCTGAGCGTCTTCGGGATCGGCGAGGATCTGCGGGAGGCCGAATGGCGGGGCGTGGTGCGGCAGTTGCTGGCGCAGGGCCTGCTGGCGGTCGAGGGGGACTACGGCACGCTGGTGCTCACCGAGGCGAGCGGCGAGGTGCTGCGCGGGCAGCGCGAGGTCCCGATGCGGCGGGAGCCGGAGAAGCCGGGAAAGGCTGCGCGGACGGCGAAGGCCAAGGCCAAGCGGGCGCCGGTGGATCTGCCGGAGGCGGCGCTGCCGGTCTTCGAGGCGCTGCGCGGCTGGCGGGGCCGTACGGCCAAGGAGCAGGGCGTACCGGCGTATGTGATCTTCCATGACGCCACGCTGCGGGAGATCGCGACGGTGCAGCCGGCCACGACGGCCGAGCTGGGCACGGTGAGCGGCGTCGGCGAGAGCAAGCTCGCGAAGTACGGGCAGCAGATCCTGGACGTGCTGGCGGGGCGGGACGCGGGAGAGGCAGCCGCCGAGGAAGTCCCCGCGGGGGCGCCGGCGGCGCCGCCGGCCGCGGACGAGGACGTGGTGCCCGAGCCGCCGGACGACATCGACTGGTGAGGAAGGGCAGGGGGGTTCGGTGGGCTCAGGGGGTGGCGGTGGTGCGGTCCGGGGGGTGAGGCGGGAAGCTGAGGAGGGCGCGGGCGCCGCCGTCGGGGGCGTTGGTGAAGTAGAGGCCGATGCCGAGGACGGCGGCCTGTCCCACGGCGATGGTCAGGCCCAGACCGTGGCCTCGGCCGCGGCCCGGGGCGTCGGTGCGGAAGCGCTGCGGGCCGTGGTGCAGCAGGTCCGCGGGATAGCCGGGGCCGTGGTCGCGCACCTCGATGGTGGGGATGCCGCCGGGCAGGGCGTCCACGGTCACCGCGACCGGGGGCCGGCCGTGCCGGTGCGCGTTGATGACGAGGTTGGCGAGGATGCGGTCCAGGCGGCGCCGGTCCGTTTCGACGACGGTGTCGGCGAGGATGCGTACCTCGATGTCGAGGCCGGTGGCGCGTACGGAGCGGGTGACGAGCGGGCCGAGTGCGCAGGCGGCGAGGTCGGCGTGTTCGGCGCCGGAGTCGAGCCGGGAGATCTCCAGCAGGTCCTCGGTGAGCCGGTGCAGGGCGTGCAGCCGGTCGTTGATCATCTCCTTGGGGCGGCCCTCCGGGAGGAGCGCGGCGGAGGCGAGGATGCCGGTGAGCGGGGTGCGCAGTTCGTGGGCGACGTCGGCGGTGAAGCGCTGCTCGGCCTGGAGGCGGCCCTGCAGGGAGCCGGCCACGGAGTCCAGGGCCGCCGCCACCGCCGCCACCTCGTCATACGCCGACGGGCCGCCGCGCGGCCACCGACCCGCGACGTCGCCGACCCGCGCGTCCAGGTCACCGGCGGTGATGCGGCGCGCGACGGCCGCGGTGGTGGTCAGCCGGCGGCTGATGCGCCGGGCGAGGAAGAGGCCGGCGAGGGCGACGGCGGTGGCGGCGAGCACGGCCGAGCCGAGGATGGCGGTGTCGAACTTCTCCAGGGTGCGGCGGGTGTTCCCGTAGGGCGACCAGACGGCCATGATCTGGTTGCCGGCGGGCGCCGCGGCCCACATCACCGGCTGTCCGCGATAGCTGCCGACCATGCTGCCGCGTCGGCCGCGGCGCACCAACTTCTTCAGTTCTTCGGGGAGTTCCGGCGAGTCCAGAACGGAGTTGATGCCCTCGCGGGAGGTGCCGTACTCGAAGAGGTCCAGCGCGGTGTCGAGGTCCGCGCGGGTCTCCTTGCGGACCTCGCCGACGGTCTGCCGGGCCACCGCGTTGTGCACGAGCACGCCGAGGACCGCGGCGACCGCGCAGCACACCGCCGTCACGGTCAGCGCGATCTTCCAGCGGAGGGAGACGGCGGGGCGGGGCCGCCTCATGGCGGGGTCCCGGGCGGACCGGGGACGGCCCACGGGGCGCGCCGGCTGATGCTCGTCGGGGACGGGGGCGTGCTGGTGGGGGCGGGCGAGGGGACGCCGGGCGAGGGCGCGCCGGGCGACGGCTTCGGCTTGTGGGCGAGGTCGAGGGTGAGGTCCCACAGGCCCATGGAGTGGCCGTCCCAGACGTAGTCGGTGACGCTGACGTAGCGCGGGTCCTTGGTCGGTTCGCGGACCGCGAGATGGCCGGCCGCGAGTTCGACGCCGGCGAGGACGCCGCGCAGCGCGAGGATCCGGGTGACGACCGCGTTCCGGACGGTGTAGACGCGCAGGTCGCTGGTGCGGCGGTCGACATCGACGACGGCGATCAGGTCGGGCTTGCCGTCGTCGGTGAGGTCGTGCAGCTCGGGGCGGCGTACGGAGCGGGGCGCGGGCGCGCGGTCGCCGTCGGAGGTGTAGTCGGCGTCGAGGACGGCGAGCGGGTCGACGTGGGTCATGTCGCCGCCTGGGACGTGCGGGACGCCGGGGAGGGGTTTGAGGGCGGCGGGGTTGTCGCTCTCGCGGAGGGGTGCGGGGGTGTACCGCGGCCAGAGTTCCTGGGGGGCGTGCACGCTGCGCGCCGGCCCGTCGTTCTTCAGGCCCTCGGGGCTCGCGCAGCCGGCGAGGGGGACGAGGGCCAGGGCCAGGGCGGCCACGGTGGTGCGGGTGGTCGGCGTCGGGCCCGCCGGGCGTCGTCGGTGCCGCATGCCGTTGTCACCGCCTTCGCCCGCCGTGTGCCGTTCGCCGGCGGACGAAGCGCGCCCGCCGCATCCGCACCAATACCCACAAAGGTCGCTATTGCGGGCATAGCTTGACCAAGCTACCCAAGGTGGCGCGGTGAGGAATCTTCAGGACGGCCGTTCCGGCGGCTGCCGGACAGCCGTTCCGCCCGTCCTCCCGGCGGACGCCGCCGGCCGCTCCGTTTCACGACTGACCGGAGATGGTGGGGGTGACTGTTACACAACGTATGGATCGTCGTTATGGACGCTCCGTAGCGTGCTGCCCGTACCTCACCCCAGGACGGCACCGGCCGTCCACGACGAGGAGTAGCCATGCGGGCTCAGCGCCGCTCCGTGATCCGTACCGCCACCGTCGCGACCGGCGCGCTGGCCGCCCTGCTGCTTCCCGCGGGCGCCGCCTTCGCCGAGTCCAGCGTGCCCGCGGGCAGCCGGACGGCGATCCTGCTCCCCGACGAGGGGCTGGCCGGCATCGCGGAGAAGGCCGGGCAGCTGCCGAAGGCCGGCCTCATCGGCGGCGCGGGCGTGCTGGGCGCGGCGGGCGTCGCCTTCGCGGTGCGCCGACGCAGCAGCCACGACACCCCGCAGCCGGCGCACGCCACCGGCGGCGCGCAGCGCACCTCCCGCTAGGACGGCGCACCTCCCGCTAGGACGGCGCGCTTCCGGCCAGGACGGCAAGGGCTCCCGTCAGGACGGCAAGGGCTCCCGTCAGACGGCGCGCCCGGTGCACCGGGGCCGCCCGGCCCCAGCCACCCCGCCCATCCGGCATCCGGCATCCGGCTGCGACGACGTATCGGTAGCGGCCGAAATGTCGCGGCGGAGAATGGACGCATGACGTCCCCGACACCTTCGCCGTCTCCCGACTACAGTTCCGAGCTGGCTCGGCTGGCGGCGCTGCTGGCGGACCGCACCCGCGCCGCGTTCTGCCTGGCGCTGCTCGACGGACGGGCCTGGACCGCCGGTGAACTCGCCGCGTACGCGCAGGTCGCGCCGTCGACCGCGAGCGAGCATCTGACCCGGCTGACCGACGGCGGGCTGCTCGTCGAGCGGCGACAGGGCCGGCACCGCTACGTGCAGCTCGCCGGCCCCGGCGTCGCCGAGCTGCTGGAATCGCTCACCGCCCGGCTCGGCCCGCCCGCCGCCGCACCGCGCGGCCTGCGGGCGGCCAGCACGACCACCGCGCTCGCCCGCGGCCGCACCTGCTACGACCACCTCGCCGGCCGCCTCGGCGTCACGATCACCGATGCGATGACCGGCCGCGGGCTGCTCGACCAGGACGGTGGCTTCGCGCTCACCGACGACGGCCGGGCGTGGTTCGCCGAGGCGCTGGGGATTCCGCCCGCGGTGCTGCGCGGCGAACGACGCCCGCAGGCCCGCGGCTGCCTGGACTGGACCGAACGCCGGCAGCACCTCGCGGGCACCGCCGGCGCCCGGCTCTGCGAGCGGCTGCTGGAGCGCCGCTGGATCCGCCGGATCGGCAGCGGGCGCGCGGTACGCCTCACCCCGGCCGGCGCGCGGGCGCTCAAGGAGTTGCTGGGGATCGACGGGGCGGCGGCGGGGCTGGTGTAACGGGGGCCATGCGCCGCGTCGTCGGGCCGAAGCCGCGTGGCCACCGCCAGGACGCGGGGGGACGGTACGAACGTGGTGCGCCCGGTGCGCCCGGTGCGCCGGGCGGCGGCGGTCCGGGGGGCCGACCGACGCGGTACCGCGCGCTGCGGGGCCCGGGGCCAGATCGGGACAGGGCCGCGTCAGGACAGGGCCGCATCGGGACAGGGCCGGGTCGAGGCGGCGCCCGGATAACGGTCTATCCGCGGGCCGCCGGGGGGCTGCCGGACCGCGCCCGCCCCGTCGCGGCAGCCGCCCCCGTCGCCGGCCCGCGCATAGACCGTTATCCGGGCGCCGCGCACCTCCGTGCTGCCGCACACCATGAACTCCCCACGCAGCGTGGCCCGTTTGGCGATCTCCTGGTCGTTGTCGTCGACCGGCTGCCCGGACGGGTCGCCCGCCACGACGATCCGGCGGCTGGCCAGCATCCGGTCGCGGATCTGGTCGCCGGAGAGCTCCGTCCCGTAGAGGGTGTGGGACGCCACCGGGCTCTTGGCCAGCGCGAGATCGTCCAGACCGCGGAAGTCGTGCGGCCGGGTCGCCATCCAGACGCGGCGGCGGGACGGCATGAAGAGGAGCCCGTCGCCCGGCTCGGACACCTCGCGCACCGCCTGGGCGACGGCGGTGGCGTCGTCGACCCGGCTGTCCGGGCTGCGCAGATGGACGTCCACGGGCAGCAGCGCGGCCAGCGCCAGCGACAGGGCCAGCACCCGCCGCAGCAACCGGCCGCGGGTCTGGCCCCGTTCGCCCGCCGGCCGCAGCAGCCGGGCCAGCGCGGCGCCCGCGACCAGCGCGAAGCCCGCCACGTAGTAGAGGACGTAGCGGTCCACGTAGGCGGGTTCGACGTGGGAGAGGAGGAGCAGGAGGAGGGTGGGCAGGATCAGCAGCGGGATGCCGACGGCGCGCAGCCCGACCGGACCGCGGGAGCGTATGGGGACGCGGGCGCAGCCGGAGCCGAGGACCGCGAGGACCGCGAACGTCAGGAGTTGCAGCGGGTCCGGCCACATGAGCCAGCTGATCTGGGCCGACTGCCGGGTGCTGAACACCGCGAGCGGGGCGAGTCCGGCGAGGACGGCGACCGCCGACAGCGCCCAGGCACGCAGCACGCGGCGGGGCAGCCGGGCCAGTATGACGGCGGCACCGTGTGCGGGCAGCGCCAGCGCCGCGAACTCGTGCAGCAGGCAGGCGAACAGCATCAGCGCGGTATAGCCCCACCACAACTGGCGGCGCGGGTGGGCGGCGGCGAGCACCAGCAGATACGTGGCCCAGACGACCGCCGCACAGATCGTCGCGTAGGAGCGCCCCTCCTGCGCGTACTGCTGCACGACCGGGATCAGCGCGAAGGCGAGCCCCGCGAACAGTCCCGCCCGCCGCCCGACCAGGCGCTCCCCCAGCAGCGCGATCCCCGCCGCGGCGGCCGTCATCGCCACGACCGACGGCAGCCGCAGGCCGATCACCGCGCCGAGGGTGCTGCCGAGGGTGGCGTCGTAGACGACGAACCAGACGTGCATCAGCGCGTAGTACAGGCCGTGCACGACATCGACGTGGAGCAGCGTCAGCCACAGATCGGACAGGCTGCGGTGCGCCATGTCGTAAGTGACCGCCTCGTCGCGCCAGATGGCGTCCTGCCGGCGGATCCCCCACGCCCCCAGGAACAGCATCAGCCCCGCGGGCGCCAGCACCACCGCGCTGCGCACCGCCCAGGCCGCGGTGGTGGACGCGGCGGATGCGGAAGCGGACGCCTGGTACGTCTTGTGCGCTTGCGCTGCGTCGATGACGGGCTCCGGTCACGAGGGGACGGAGGGGCGGTACGGGCGGAGCGGTACGGGCGGGTGCGGAGGTGGTCCGGCGGCCGGGAGCCGGGCGACCGCCGCGACGGCCGCCCGGCTCCCGTGCCTCACCCCAGCCGGGTCAGCTTCGCCCCGAACGTCGGCTCGGCCAGGTCCGATTGCAGTGCCACCGGGACCTTCTGCTGGCTCGCGCCGTTGCCGACGGTCAGCTCGCCGACGACCGTGCCGGCCTTCGCCGTGTGCGGTACGGCCTTGCCGCCGTTGGCGATCGAGAACGTCGCCTTCATCCCGGGCCAGCCGACCGCCGTCAGGTCCTTGGTGGCGACCACCGGCGTCTGGCCGTCGAGCCCGTCGTCCACGTAGCCGACGACCTGCCCCTTCTTCACCACGGTGGCGGAGGACAGCGCGTCCTTGGCCGCGCCGATCACCTTCTGGCTGTTGTCCAGGGCCAGTTGGAGGTGGGCGTTGGGGTCGGTGCCGCGGGCGTGCTGGTCCATCGTCACACCGAGCAGCAGCTGGTCCTTGCCGCCGACGGTGCGGTACGCGGCCCACATGAAGGTGCCGCCGGCCGGCGAGCTGGAGCCGGTCTTGATGCCGCGGACCACGCCCGCCATCGTCGTCAGCAGGCTGTTGTTGTTGTAGATCTTGTCCGGCAGACCGTCGATCTTGACGTTCTCGGTGGTGACGACCGCGCGGAAGGCGTCGTTCTTCATCACCGCCTCGGCGAGCTTGAGCTGGTCGACGGCGGTGCTGACGGTCGTCTTGTCGAGACCGCTGGGGTCGGTGTACGTGGTCTGGGTCATGCCCAGGTCCTTGGCGGCGGCGTTCATCTTCTTCGTGAACGCGTCCTCGGACCCGGAGTCCCAACGGGCCAGCTGGCGCGCCACGTTGTTGCCCGACGGGATCATCAGCATCTGGAGCATCTGGTACTCGTTGAACGTCTGCCCCGCCTTGAGCGGCACCCGCGACTCGTCCTGCTTGTGCGAGTCGGCCTCCCCCTGCGGGTCGATGGTGATCGTCTCCCCCTTCTCCCCCTTCTTCAGCGGGTGGTCGCGCAGGATCACGTACGCGGTCATCACCTTGGCGACGCTCGCCGTCGGCACCGGCTTGGCCTGGCCGGACGTACCCAGGCTGCCCACGCCGACGACCTCGGCCGCGGCCTGGCCCTGGTCGGGCCACGGCATCGAGAGCTTGCCGCCCTGGAACGTGAAAGCGGTCGACGAACCGACCGCCAGCGTCGGGCCGGGCAGCGGCCGCACCGACTGGACGATCACGAAGATGATCCCCAGCAGCACGACCAGCGGGGTCCAGATCTTGAACCGCCGGACGATGGTGCGCAGCGGAGTCTCGGGCGGCGGCGGGGTGTTGGTGAGCTTCGCCAGCAGGTCCAGCGGCGGCAGCGGCTCCTGCCGGGTCCGCTCGGACTCCGACTCGGCGGCGGACTCGCCAGCGGACTCGGCAGCAGACTCCGTCGCGGAACCGGCCTTGGAGCCGGACGCGGTG
The DNA here is from genome assembly GCF_009834125.1 of Streptomyces sp. GS7. Lineage (NCBI taxonomy): Bacteria > Bacillati > Actinomycetota > Actinomycetes > Kitasatosporales > Streptomycetaceae > Streptomyces > Streptomyces sp. GS7. The sequence continues at coordinate 743,247 of NZ_CP047146.1, read as the reverse complement.
GCGGAATCCGCGGCCGGCGGCACGACGGCCGGCTTCCCCGCGGGCTTGGCCGGCACAGCGGCCGGCAGCGCCCCGGGCGCCGCGCCCGGTGCCTTCTCGGGAGCCTTCTCGGGAGCCTTCTCGGGAGCCTTCGCCGGCGCGCCGGCCGTCGACGTGCCGCCGTCGGCCTTGCCCTTGCCCGCGTCGGCCGCGTCAGCCGCGGCAGCCGACGCGCCCTTGTCGCTCTTCTCGCTCTCGCTCTTGTCGGTCTTCTCCGTCTTGTCGGTCTTGTTGGTCTTCTCGCTCTTGTCGACGGCCTCGGCCGCCTTGCCGGCCGTACGCGCCGGGGTCTTGGGCGCGGTCTTCCCGATCGACCGCTCCGCCGCGCCGCCGTCCGTCGACTTCAGCGCCACGAACTGGCTGGTCCGCTCGGCGTCCCGCTCGTCCTCGTCCCCGGCCTTGGCACCGTCCCCGGCCTTCGCGTCGCCCTTCGCCTTGGCGTCGGCGCGCGCCTTCTCCTCGCCGTTCGCCTTCGCGTCGGCCTCTTCGGCCTTCCTCGCGGCACCCTTGTCGATCTTGAAGGTGGTGGTCGGGCTGTCGACGGGACGTTCCTCCGCCGCGCTCTCGCCCTTCACCTCCCCCTCCTTCAACTTCGCGATGGCAAACACTCGCGTGGCGTCGTCGGCCGGCGCCTCGTCGGCGTTCCCGGCCTCGCCCCTCTTCAAGCCCGCCGTCTTGAAGACGGCGGTCGCCTGGTCGACGGCGGGGGAATCCGACGCGGCGGCAGCCCCGGCACCGGCACCGGCCGCCGACCCACTTTCGGACGCGGCCTCCTTCCCGCCCCCGGACGCCTCCCCCTTCACACCCGCACCGGACTTCACACCGGACTTCGCGGCCGACTCGGTGACCTTCGCCGGCCCGGCACCCGCGGCACCGTCCACGTCCGCGGCGGTGTCCGCGGCATCGGCGTCGTCCGCGGCGGTGTCCGTGGACGTGTCCGTGGCCTCTACATCGTCCGTACGCGCGACCCAGGCGGCCACAGCGGCCCGCAGACGGTCGTCGCCGCCCGAGGCCCCGGCGTCGCCCTCCGCGGCCTCCTGAGGCGCCTCAGGCTCCTTCGCGGACTCCGGCGTACGCCCCGCGCCCGCACCCGAGCCCTTCGCGCCCGCCGCCCCCTTGGAGTCCTTGGAGTCCTTGGAACCCTTCGAGCCCGCCGAGCCCTTCCCGGCCCCCGACTTCGACTCGGACCCCGAGCCCGACTTCGACCCCGGCTTCGACGGCGCCGCCGGCTCCGCGTCCGAAGCGTCCACCGCATCCGCATCCGCGTCCGCCGCCGGCTCCGCGTCCGCATCCCCGTCCGCCCCGGCCGGCTCCGCCGTCCCGTCCCGGCCCTTGCGGCGAACGGACAGCCGCGGATCGCGTTCGGTGCGCGCCGTCTCCCCCGACGACTGCTCCTTGTCCGACTTCTTGTCCGACTTGTCGGGGGACTCGCCCGCCACCGATGTCTCCTTCACTACGTCGCACTGCCCTACCTGGCGCCAACTGGTACCAACCGGCACCAGTGTTCCCAAGTGTCCTGTGTCCCAACGGCGTCATCCCACCGCCACGCGAACCGGTACACGCCGCACCCCGCGGAAGATGTTGCCGACGTGCTAGACGAGAACGACATACCTACCGGTTCCCTACCGAACCCCCCACGCACCCTCGACAGATGAATGTGAGAGGGGTCACCCTGTCATTCATCCACGCGGGGAGGCATGGATGGGCAGGAGCCGCAGAACAATTCCGGAGGAGCTTCTGCTGCTGGCTTTGGACCCGGCCACGGGCACCACAGCGCAGCCGCAGTCGCTCGACCTCGGCCTGGCCGGGGCCCAGCTAGTAGAGCTGGCTCTGGCAGGACGGATAGCCCCAGACGGGGATCGTATCGCCGTGGTGATGGCACGGCCGACAGGAGATCCGACTCTGGACTCCGCGCTCGAACTGCTGCGCCGACGCGGCAGTCCGGTGCGCGCAGTCCACTGGATCGGCGGGCCCCGGCTGGGGCTGCGCCAGACGTATCTCACGCATCTGGAACGGTGCGGCATGGTGCATGCCGTGGCGGGTCAGATGTGCGGGGTGCTGCCGACGACGCGCTACCAAGCGACCGAGACGGCCATCAGCCGGGAGATCAGGGCCCGGCTGGACAACGCGATCCGCACCGGCGTACCACCGGACCCGCGGACCGCGGCGCTCGCCGCGCTGGCCCACGCGGTCGGTCTCGGCAAGCACCTCTATCCAGGGAACGAGGGGCGGTCATCGCGCTCCCGTCTCCGGGATCTGATCCGCCACGACCCGATGGGCGGACTGGTCGCGCACGCCGTCATGGATGTGCAGAACGGCGCGGCGGCGCAGCCCCGGCGGGCCGCGGGCGCGGGACCGGGCAGCGGCCCGGGTGCCCGGCAGCCGGCGGCTCGGGCCGCGACCGAGACGGCCGGTGTGCCGGTGCAGTCACGGCGCCACGGCCACGGCAGCATGGCCCGGGTAGGCGCCCGCTGATGCGGTCGGCGCCGTAGGGCGCGCAGGACGCCCCCGAGCGCCCGCCCGGTGGGTGCGCGCCGTACGGCAGGCGCCCGGTGATCGCGTACGAGGCCGTACACCACGGCCGTACGCGCCACGCCGGGCCACGGCGTGGACCGCCGGGTACCACCGCGCACCGTCGCGTCATCGCATCACCGTGGTCGCACCCTCGCGGCCGCGTCATCGCACCATCGCGCCCCGGCGCAGCACCCGCACCATCGGGCAGCACCGGCACCACCGTCCCCGGCCTGTTCGGGAGCCGCGGCAAGAGAGCGGGGTGGCGGGCCGAGCCGTTCGGACGACGGCCGGTCCGCCACCCCGTGCGCATGTCCGCTCGCCTACTGTGGTCAATTGACTGCGCGGCGTCCACATGAAGTGGCAGTCTGCTCAAGAGGAAATGACAGCAGTACGGACCCGGAGGTGCACGTCCCGTGGCGTCCAACGTCAATCCCACCGTCAGGCGACGCCGCTTGGGCCAGGAGCTGCGCAGGCTCCGGGAGGCCAAGGGCCTGACGGCGGAGGAGGTGGCCGAGCGGCTGCTGGTCTCCCAGTCGAAGATCAGTCGGCTGGAGAACGGCCGCCGCAGCATCAGCCAGCGCGATGTCCGCGACCTGTGCGGGGTCTACGAGGTCGAGGACCACCGGATAGTGGATTCGCTGATGCAGATGGCGAAGGACTCCCGGCAGCAGGGCTGGTGGCACGCGTTCGGCGACATCCCGTACAGCGTCTACATCGGCCTGGAGACCGAGGCGGCGTCGCTGCGGACGTACGAGTCGTTGCTGGTGCCCGGACTGCTCCAGACCCCCGGTTATGCCGAGGCGGTCATTCCCGGCGCGGTCCCGGAGCTGGCGCCGGACGACCTGGAGAAGCGCATCCAGGTGCGGATGCGGCGTCAGGAGCGGGTCAACGACACGGACCGCCCGCTGCGGCTGTGGGTGGTGCTGGACGAGAGCGCGCTGCGGCGGGTGGTCGGCAGCCACCTGGTCATGCGCGAGCAACTGGAGCAGCTCGTCGAGGTGAGCAGGCTTCCGCATGTGACGGTGCAGGTGCTGCCGTACGAAACCGGTGCGCACGCCGGGATGTCGGGGACGTTCTCGATCCTGGAATTCGACGACGCCGCCGATTCGAGTGTGGTCTACATCGAGGGTGTCACCAGCGATCTCTATCTGGAGAAAACCAACGATGTGCACAAATACACCATCATGTACGAGCATCTGCGGGCACAGGCGTTGAGTGCGGACGCCAGCCGGGAGTTCATCGCGGAGGCGGCGAAAAGGCATGCGGATGCGATGAGTTGAGGACGAGGGAGCAGGTCCGGACAGTCCCGGGAACGCGGAATGTTGAATTCCGCCGAAAGGGACCGCACGGTACACCCGGGCTGCCATCCGTGAAAAGCGATCACGGAATATGCCATTCGGACGGGTGAACGGCCTCTGCGGCTCGTGATGTTGGCGCGTAGCGTCGGTCTCACCGAATCCGCGGTAACTCAGAGTAAGTTGGAGTGAAAATGGCCGTTCAGCCCAATTCCGCGTTCTCCTGGACCAAGTCCTCGTACTCCGGCGGCAACGGCGCCTGCGTGGAGATCGCCGTACCGACCACCGCGGCGATCGCGGTGCGTGACTCCAAGGACCCCGAGGGTCCGCGTCTCACGTTCGGCAACGCCTCCTGGGGCAGCTTCGTGTCGGACGTCGCCGGTCACGCGTTCGACCTGTCCTGATCTGAGCCGTCACCGACCACAGTCCGTGTGACCTCACCGCAGACACGAGCCCTCTCGACTGGATCGCCGTCCCGGCCGAGGGGGTTCGGCCATGTCCGCACACGAAACGCGATCTCCGCTTCCGGCCAACGGAGTTCGGCCACAGGGGCAGCCGGGTGCCGACGCCCTCGACCTGCCGAACGTACGCCATCCGGTCCGCGGGCAGCGGGGTCGACCGGAAGACGGTGACCAGCGCCGACGGCGAGCCCGCCAGGCGGCGCGGAAGGCGGCGGGAGCGCAGCCACTCCAGGACTTCGGCGCCCGCTCGGGCACAGGTGTAGTTGACGTAGCGTCAGAAAGGGAGAGGGGCGACGGGGTGGGGAGTCCGGTGGCGGGAAGGTTCCGGTGGCGGGAGGGGGCAGGAGCGCGGTCGACGGCAGACGTGCGAGTGAGGGTGGACAGTGGGTGGGGACAGGCGCGCGGGCGAGGGCCCAGCATGCGGGCAGCACTGCACAGCGGCCGGAAATCGGCATAGTCTTCATGCCCTCTGCAGCTAACGACGGTTAACGCAGATCACGAGCGATTGGAGCTGCCATGCCGGACTCGCCCCTGGACCGCACCGCCCCCGTTCCCGAGCTGGCCGCGCGCGCGGCGCGGACCGGCAGCTCGCCCGTACGCGACATCCTGGCACTCACCTCCCGCCCCGAGGTCATCTCGTTCGCCGGCGGACTACCCGCACCCGAACTCTTCGACGCCGAGGGGATAGCCACCGCGTTCCGGCAGGTGCTGACCGAGGCGCCGCGGCGCGCCCTCCAGTACTCACCCAGCGAAGGCGACCCCGATCTGCGGGCGGCCGTCGCGGCGCGCAGCACCACCCGCGGACTGCCCACCGCCCCGGACGACCTGCTGATCACCACCGGCTCCCAGCAGGGGCTGACGCTGCTGGCCACGGCGCTGCTGGAGCCGGGCGACGTGGTGCTCGTCGAGGACCCCTGCTATCTGGCGGCACTCCAGATCTTCTCGCTCGCGGGCGCCCGGGTGGTGCCGGTGCCGACCGACGACGAGGGCATCGACCCGGCCGCGCTGGACGAGATCGCCGCCCGCGAGAAGCCCCGACTGCTCTATATCGTCCCGACGTTCCAGAACCCGACCGGCCGTACCCTGTCCGCCGAGCGCCGGGCCGCGGTCGCGGAGGTCGCCGCCCGGCGCGGACTGTGGATCGCCGAGGACGACCCGTACGGGGAGCTGCGCTTCGAGGGCGAGCCGCAGCCGTGGATCGCGTCCTTCCCTGGGGCCGAGGACCGCACCGCGCTGCTGGGCTCGTTCTCCAAGGTGATGGCGCCCGGACTGCGGCTGGGCACGTTGCGGGCGCCGGCCGTGCTGCGCCGCGCCTGCGTGATCGCCAAGCAGGCCGCCGACCTGCACACCTCGACCGTCGACCAGGCCGCCGCGGCACGGTACTTGGCCGTCGCCGACCTGGACGCCCACCTGGTGCGGGTCCGCGGCGCCTACCGCGAGCGGCGCAACGCGCTGGTGGACGGCCTGGCCGGGGCGCTCCCCGAGGGCTCGCGGTGGAACCGTCCGGCGGGCGGGATGTTCGTGTGGGCGACGCTGCCGGCGGGGTACGACGCGACCGCGCTGCTGCCGAAGGTGGTGCGGCACGACGTGGCGTACGTTCCGGGGGCGCCGTTCTTCGCGGGCCGGCCGGACCCCGCGGCGATGCGGTTGTCGTTCGTGACGCACCCGCCGGAGGAGATCGCGGAGGGCCTGGTCCGGCTGCGGAAGGCACTGACGGAGGCGCACGCCGAGGGGTGAGCGGACCACACGGACCGCACGGGCCGGTGAAGAACCCTGGCCTTCCTCGCCCTACGGCTCTACCCTGGCGCCCCACGAGCATTACTGACGGTACGTCAGATCCGACCCCTGCGCGTCATGCCCCATGCGCGTCATGCCCCATGCAGGTCATGCCCCCCTACGGGTCATGTCGGGTCATGGCGACCGGGACCGGCGGGAGGCCGCATGCTGCTGCGCGACAGGACGGTCATCATCTCCGGCGTCGGCACCGGACTCGGCCACCAGGTCGCGGCGGCCTGCGCACGCGACGGGGCGCGCGTCGTCCTGGGCGCGCGCACGGAGGAGAATCTCGCCTCCTCGGCGGCGCGGATCGACCCTTCGGGCGAGCGGACGGCCTGGCGGGCCACGGACATCACCGACGAGATACAGTGCACGGCACTGGCCGAGCTGGCCGTGGAGCGGTTCGGCGGGATCGACGCGGTGATCCATGTCGCCGCGCTGGACGCGCACTTCGGCGGACTTCGGGACGCCGACTTCGACACCTGGCAGCAGGTCGTGGACGTCAACCTCTTCGGCACACTGCGGATGACGCGCGCCTGCCTGCCCTCGATGACGGCGCGCGGCGGGGGCTCGGTGGTGATGATCGGGACCCAGTCGTCGGTCGCCGCACCCTCACAGGTGCGGCAGGCGGCCTATGCGGCGTCCAAGGGCGGGCTGGTCTCGGCGATGTACTCGCTGGCGCGCGAGCTGGGACCGGACCGGATACGGGTCAACACCGTGCAGCCCGGCTGGATGTGGGGCCCGCCGGTGGAGGCGTACGTACGGTTCACGGCGCAGGCCGAAGGCGTACCGGAGTCCGAGGTGCTGGAGCGGCTCGCCGGGCGCATGGCGTTGCCGGATCTGGCCACGGACACGGACGTGGCGGACGCGGCGGTCTTCCTGGCCTCGGACCGGGCGCGGGCCATCACGGGGCAGTCGCTGCTGGTGAACGCCGGGGAGCTGATGCGGTAGCACCGCGAGCGCCGCGCCATCGGCAGCGGCCGGAGCGACCCCATCCCGCCACGAGCGCCGCGCGGCCGTACGGGCACCCGCCCGTACGGCCGTTCCGCGTGCCGGACGAGGAAGAGGGAGGGGAAGGGGGAGGGGGAGGGGGAGGGGAAGGGGGAGGGGAGGAGCGGCGCCGCATCCACTCCATACGTTCACTTTGCTGACCACTGTTCATACCCATGACCGCCAACACCCTTGACCCGCACGCTCGTAGAACGGTTCAATCCCCGGAGTTCCCTGCTTCCGAGCGGGTACTCGGCACCGCAGGACCGCGTCACGGCGTAGTGATTCCGCATCCGGAGCGTTCACAGGGCGGACCCCTGGAGGGGGCATGAACAGTCTCGACCGGGCCGTGCTCATCGGCTACTTCGGCGTGATGATCGCGATCGGCGCATGGTCGCACCGGCGGGTGGACGACGTCGGCGACTTCTTCACCGCCGGCGGCAGGATGCCGTGGTGGCTCTCCGGCATCTCGCACCACATGTCCGGCTACAGCGCGGTGATGTTCACCGGCTACGCGGGCATCGCCTACCAGTACGGCATCGCCTCCTACGTGACCTGGGCCTTCCCCATCGCCGTCGGAATCGCCATCGGGGCCCGGCTGTTCGCGGGGCGGCTCAACCGGCTGCGGTCCCGCCTCGGGGTCGCCTCGCCGCTGGAGTACCTCAAGAACCGCTACAACCTGCCGACGCAGCAGGCGCTCGCCTGGTCGGGCGTACTGCTGAAGGTCGTGGACGTGGGCGCCAAGTGGGCGGCTATCGCCACCCTGTTGTCCGTGTTCACCGGCCTCTCCCTCGACCAGGGCATCCTCCTCACGGGCGTGATCACCGGTATCTACTGCACGGTCGGCGGGCTGTGGGCGGACGCCCTGACCGAACTGGGGCAGTTCGTCATCCAACTGGTGGCCGGGATCGCGATGCTGGTGACGGTGCTCGGCGAACTGGGCGGCTTCGGCGGGCTGTGGACGGTCTGGGACCGGTTGCCGGACGGGCACACCCGGCCGACCGCCGGCCCGTACACCCTGGCCTTCCTGCTCGCCTATCTCTTCATCAAGACCTTCGAGTACAGCGGCGGGATGTGGAACCAGGCACAGCGCTACATGGCCACCCGCGACGCCCGGGAAGCCCGCCGCTCGGCGCTGCTGTCGGCGGCGCTGTGGCTGGTCTGGCCGGTGGTCCTCTTCTTCCCGATGTGGGCCGCGCCGCTGCTCGTCACCGCGCGGAGGCCGGACGCCTCGGACTCGTACGCGCTGCTGACCGAACGGCTGCTGCCGCACGGCCTGTTGGGGCTGGTCGTCGTCGGCTTCTTCTCCCACACGATGGCGATGTGCTCCTCGGACGCCAACGCCGTCTCCGCCGTTTTCACCCGGGACATCGCGCCGGCGCTGTCGGCACGGGCCCGGGACTGGTCCCACCGGACGGGGCTGGTGGCCGCCCGGCTGTCGACGGTGGGCTTCCTCGCGCTGTCGATGGCGATCGCGACCCAGGTCGACTCGCCCACGTTCAAGGACATCATCACCGTCGTCATCAAGTGGGTCGCCGGGCTGGTCGGGCCGATCTCGATCCCGTTCCTGCTGGGCACGCTGCCGGCCTTCCGCCGGTCGGGGCCGACGGCCGCGCTGGTGTCCTGGGCGGCCGGGCTGTTCGCGTTCTGGCTGACCAACTACGGCATCGACGGCGTCCAGTTGCAGGTGCAGATCGTGGCACCGGTGGCGACATCGCTGCTGCTGTTCGCGGCGATCGGCCTGGTCAGGCCGGAGGCCACCCCGGAGCGGGATGCGGTACTGGCGCGGATCAATGAGGGGGGAGCGGGGGGCTTTTAGGGCAGCCCTGCGCAGGCTCGGGCAGCCCTGGGCGCCGGCGTTGAGGGTCAGGCGCGCGGGTAGCGGGCGAGCCAGCCCGGTGACGAGCCCGCGGGGCCGTGCAACGCGGGGCCCTGGGTCATCTCCAGGGCGAAGTCGTCGGCGAGCTGCAAGATCGTGTCCCGTCCCTCCAGTTCGACCAGCCACACGGGCGGCAGGGCGGTCTCGCCGTGCAGGGTGCCCAGCAGGTTGCCGCAGATGGCGCCGGTCGAATCGCTGTCGCCACCGTGGTTGACGGCGAGCAGCAGCCCGTGCCGGACGTCCTCGGCGACCAGCGCGCAGTACACCCCGATGGCCAGCGCCTCCTCGGCGGTCCAGCCCTCGCCCAGCGACTCCACCCGGGCGGCCGTCGGCATGCCCTGCCGTACGGCGCCGAGCGCACGCTTGAGGGCGTCGGTGGTCTCCTCGTGGTCGGGCCGGGTGGCCAGATGCGCCAGTGCCTTCTGGACGGCGCCGTCCAGGTCCTCACCGCGGGCCAGGGAATGGCTGATCACCGCGAACGCGCCGGCCGCCAGATAGCCGGTGGGGTGGCCGTGGGTCTGCGCCGCGCACTCGACCGCGAGTTGGAAGACCAACTGCGGCTCCCAGCCGACCAGCAGGCCGAACGGCGCGGAGCGCATCACCGCGCCGCACCCCTTGGAGTCCGGGTTCTTCGGCTTGTCGAGGGTGCCCATGACATCGTCGCCAAGGCCGCTGAGGCAGGCCCGGCCGGGGGCCCGGCGGGAGTAGAGCCACTCCTCGCGGGCCAGCCAGCCGTCTTCCTCCTTGCGCTCGTCGGGGCCCCAGTCGTGCTGGGTGGCCGCCCAGCGGAGGTAGGCGCGGTGGACGTCGGTGGGCGGGTGCCAGGCCCCGGTGTCGCGGCGGACCTGCGCGCGTATCAGGCCGTCCACGGTGAACAGGGTCATCTGGGTGTCGTCGGTGACCGCACCGCGCCGCCCGAAGGCGGGCACGAAGTCGGTCACACCCTCCTGGCCGTGCGCCTCGCGGATCGCGTCGAGCGCGTCGAATTCGATGCCCGCGCCGAGCGCATCGCCGATGGCACCGCCCAGCAGACAGCCGCGCACCCGGCTACGGAAGTCCTGCTGTTCGGCGCGGCCCCAGATAGCGGTGTTGCCTGCCGCTGCGCTCATGCCGAAACCTCGCTGCGCTCGGCCTCGCACACGCGCGGCGCGCACCTTTCCAGGGCTCGCTCACTGCGCTCGCTCACTGCGCCCTCCCGACGCTCACAAGGTCCCGGGGCCTTGCCGGCGCCCCTGGCGCAGCACTGTAATCGACCGGGAATGATCGAATGCGAGCCAGGTTCGCATTGTGAGCAGTCACTCCCCGAGCGGCTTTCGACCTGCTCTTTTCGCATTTGGCACGTCGTTCCTTTCGCCTCCTTCACCTCCTCCACAGTCTTCACACCGTTCACACTTACGCGACCTTCACAGGCCTCACCACCCTCACGGTCTTGGCAGCCCTCACAGTCTTCGCAGGCTTCGCGGTCTTCGCAGGCTTCGCGGTCTTCCCAGCCTTCGCGGTCTTCGCAGGCTTCGCGGTCTTCCCAGCCTTCGCAATTCGTCAGGAGGATCCGTATGACTCCGCCCGCGACCCCACCTCTGCGCCCGACCGCGACACCGAGTACAGACCCGGCCACGCGGAGCTTTCAGTGACGATTCCTCGGATCCGGCCGCACCGCCGTTCCCCTCCGAACGGAGGCCGCGCCCAGCGGCGGCCTTGAACACCGCCGTGGCCACGCCAGTGCAGCCCGACGCGTTCCGCAGGGCACACCAGACCGCTGGCGAGCTCCACCTTCCCGGGCCGGTGACCTGCTTGATTCCCCACCTGGTCACGCACGCTCGGGCGACGCATCTCCAGTGAGAGCGGCACAGCGCTGTGGGACGTCCGGAACGCCTGTGGCCATATCTGGGCCAGCGCCACGGTCGGCTCCTCTCGACCGTACAGGCAGAACCGGAACTCGACCGTCCGGGCGGACCCGGATCTCGACCGCCCAGGCGGACCCGGAGCCGGCCCGCCTGCAGTCCGCACGCCGGGCGGTCCCCTGGAAGACCTGGACAAGATCTGCGCGGCGTTGGACTGCACTGTCACCGGCTCACGGGCTCACCGGCTCACCGGCCTATGCAGACCGAGCCGGAGTCGTATCTCGTCTCCCGCGAGCAGAGCGAACGCCGGGTGGCCGGTGCTCGGCACGATCACGGCCGCGCTGTCCGGCCAGTACGGGAAACGTCCGTGGACTGCGCCGGCCGCCGCCCAACTGAGCGTCAGACGAGATGCATTGGCGCCGGCTGGTATTCCGCTTCGCCCCCTCCGAGCTGCCCGTTCCCCGTTGGCATCCCTGGTCGCCGGAGCCGCGATCCACTACGCCCGCGCCGCCCACCCCGAGCGCTTCGCCATCGACCCGACCCAGGCGTGAGCCCTACTGACGCCGCTGGCCAAGGACGCAGAACTCGTTGCCTTCGGGGTCCGCCAGTACAACCCACGATTGCTCACCCTGGCCGATATCAACACGCTGTGCGCCATGAGCCACCAGACGAGCCACCTCGGCGTCCTGGTCGTCAGGCCTGAAGTCGAGATGCAGCGGGCTCTTGGCCTTCTTGCTCTCATCAAGCCGGACGAAGTCCAACCCCGGCAGGCGATCCGGCTCCGGGCGGATCTCGAACTCCTCATCAGAGGAGTGGACCACAACCCAACCAAGGGCCGTAGCCCACCACTGCCCCAGAGCTACCGGATCTTTCGAGTGAACAACTACCTGTTCCCATTCCAAGGCCATCTGCCGACCCCAAACCTGCCAGGGCTTCGAACAACAGGCACTCAGACCTCCCTCATCGGACTGAACCCGAGCGCCATTCCCCTCACGAAGCCGCCGCCACCCGCAGGTTCGACACACTCTGGCGTTCAGATTCCGCGAAACCGCCGGTTCCGGGAGAGGACGCCTGCTGCACCCTCCGCGGATCCTGAAGGGGCGCCGATCCGCCAACTGGGCTGAATCCGCTGGGGGCTCCCCCCCCCGGCCCCACCCCACCCCACCCCACCCATCCCTCACCCCTCGTCCACCCCACACCAACCCCTCGTCCCTCGCCCCTCCGTTCGATGATGGCGGCGCCCTCCGTTGGGCATGCTCTCCCCATGTCCGAGTACGAGTGGGATCGCACCACCATGGCCGTCGTCGCCTCTGCGCTCTCCGGCGACAGCGACGGTGCGGTGGAACTCCTCCGGCCACTCCCGCAACGCGACGTCTGCCATGTCGCGGTGCGGCTGGCCGCCATGGCAGCCGACGCCCTGATCGTCGCTGCCCAGGATGCAGGTGGCGACCGCGAGGAAGCACTGTCGCAGTGGCAGCAGTGCATCCTGCAGCACGAGGCGGAGTACGAAGGAGAGTGACCGACCCGCAGGCGCACTCCGGGACGGCGGACCGAGCCGGTCCGACCTGACCGACGGACGATCCGCACCACACTCGCTCCGGTCGACCAGAGCCGGGGCACCCCGGTCGCCCACACCCCGCACCGACCTGATCAGCCGCGATCCGATCAGTCCCACCCATCAGGAATGCGCCAACCTGGTCCGCCGGAACGGCACGGTCTCGGCCAATCATGGCCACGCCAACTCGACGAGTCGGGGTACGTCAACCAACCGCTCGCGACAGCCCCGGCACCGGCCCTGTTCTGCCCCTGCCCCCGTCCCCCCTTCAGGTACGCGATCGCCCCATCCAGTGCCGACCCGACAAGCGCCGACCCAACAGAGGCTGTCCCGTCAGGGGCTGGCCCAACAGGTGCGCGATGCCCTGCCTGTCAGGCCCGCGACGCCCTCCCCCGAGGGCCGCCTCACCCTCTCCCTCTCGACCGGTCGCAGCCACATCACTCACTCCGGCCGGGATCCGGATCGGGATCGGAAGCAGGAACGGGAACGGGAACAGGGCCCGGTGCGGCGGTGGTCGCCCGCATCCGGCGTATCAGCCCGCCCCGTATCGCCTCCAACCGGTCGGTGTCCACGCCTTCCAGCTCCATGAGATCGCGCACCCCCATTTCGGTCTCCGCTAGGGCCTCCCAGGGCCCCTCACCCGCCAGCAACTCTGCCGAAACGGCCTGTGCGCCTGCCCAGTCGCCCAACGCACACCGGCTGACGACGGCCACCACCGCTGTCCCCATCAGCCCGTTCCCACCTACCTCAGCCCGCGGCACCTCCGCCCGCAGTTGCTCCCAGACGGACGCGGCTGCCTCCACCCCGCCCTTCCGTCCGACGATCAGTGCATCCTCGTAGCGGACGAGCAGTCCGACGACCGCGAGGTCCGCGGCGTCCCCCGCTGCCGTCGCCGGGGTCAGCGCAGGGGTCGGCGCGGGGGGCGGCGCGGGGGGCGGCGCGGGGTCTCCTGGCGCTCCGGATGCCTTGGATATCGCGGGTGTTGAGCGCGGACCTGCCGCTGTACGTCGCTCCTCGTCGACCAACCCGCGGGCAGCCTCGACCGCCTCCCGTGCCTCATCGAGGCGCCCCGCCCGACGCAAGCACCCCGCTCTGAGCACCAACAGCGCAGCAGCGACAGGCTCGGGGACGCCGGTCGAGGAGGGAGCAGGGAAAGGGCTGGAAGAGGAAGGGCCGAAGGTGGCCGGGTTCGTCCTCGCACTCGTGCCCGCTGTCTGCTCCGCTTCCGGTGCGGGGGGACCCGCACCCGCACCTGTAGTCCGCTCCGCGCCCGGTGTACGGCGACCCGTACCCGCATCAAGCGTCACCGGCTCCTCCGTGGCTACTTGACCCGTCCCGTGGAGGACCTGGTCGATGTCGGCCAGGGCTCGGCGCTCATCGCCCCACAGGACGTGGGCCTTGGCTCGCTGGGCGACCGTGGGGGCGGGGTCGGCGCCAAGTGCCAGGGCCCGGCCGAAGTCCGCGAGTGCCTGGGCGTACTGGCCCAGCCGGCGGCGCACTTCACCGCGTACTGCCCATACCCGGGCATCGTCCGAGCGGATCTCCAGCGAACGGTCCAGGGCGGCCAGTGCCTCCTCATGGCGTCCCAGGAGGCGCAGGATGCCGCCTCGTGCCATGTGGGCCCCGGCATACGCCGGGTCGATGGCGAGGGCCCGGTCGACGTCCGCCAGTGCTTGCGCACAGCGGCCCACGCCGAGGAGGGTGTTGCAGCGTTCGGCCCAGATCCACGGGTCGTTCGGCTGGAGTTCGGCGGCGCGGCCGAGGGCGGAGAGTGCGTCGTCGTAGCGGCCCATGGCGCGCAGGGTGATGCCGCGCCGGGCGTACGCCCAGACGTAGCCCGGATTGACTGCGAGGGCGCGGTCGAACTCGGCCAGGGCCTGCTCGTGCTGCCCCATGGCGCGGTAGACGGCTCCTCGTTCGGCCATCGCCCAGGAGTACTGCGCGTTGATCTCGATGGCGTGTGCCAGACCGGCGAGCGCTTCCTCATGGCGGCCGAGGCGGCGGAGGCAGACGGCGCGGCTGGCGATGGTGAAGGCGTGCCGTGGATCGATCTCCAGGGCTCGGTCGAAGTGGGGCATGGCCGCTTCGAAGCGGCCCATGAGGCGGTATGCCTCGCCGAGTTGGGAGAGCGCCTCCAGGGAATCCGGGGCGATTTCCAGTGCGCGGGTGTAGTCCTCGGCGGCCCGCTCGAAGGAGCGCAGATAGCGGTGGGTCAGGCCACGCCCGATCAGCGCGGGGACGCTGTCGGGCGTCAGCTGCAGGCAGCGGTCGAAGTCGGTGAACGCCTGCTCCCAGGATTCGGCCTGCCGGTGCTCGCGCCCCCTGATCCGACGGATACGGGCCTGCTCGGCCGCTTCTGCCCCAGGGCGTGCGAGCAGCGCGGTCAGAAGGTCGGCCAGTCCCCCGCCACGGTCGCCGTCACCGTCTGAGGCACCGATCGCGGTGAACAGCCGGGCGCCCCACTCCTCCGCCTCCGTTGCGCCGGCGTCCTCGCCCGCCTGCCGGATGTTCTCCGCCACGCGGCGAACCACGGCCGGCGCGTACTCGGCAGCGTCCAGCACATCGCCCAGCGCCTCGGGCAGGGCGGACTGCGGATCCGCGCACAGGGAGTGGTACATCTCCCTTAGTCGCCATTCCCGTTGCCGCTCGTCGCCCCAGAGATCGACGGGGGTGGTGGCAGCGGCGGCGTGGGTGATCGGGGGTGTGTCGGCGGAAGCACGCGGGCCCGTGTCGTCCCGGGCCGCCCGTTCCGTACGCCGACGTCGGGCCGCCCCGGCGAGATTGCGGTGGCGCGCCGTCCAGGTCCGTGGCGATCTGCGGCGCTGGAGACGCAGCATCGCCGTGCGCACCACCTCGTGGTACTGCCAGTGCCCGGCGCGGTCGGCCACGAAGGGCAGCCCGCACAGCCAGCCGAACTGTTCGGCGGCGGGTGCGTCCACCGCGGTCCGGAAGATGTCCTCGTCCAGGTGGCGCGGCAGGGCTGCGGCCAGTGCCGCTTCCCGGCGGACCGGGTCCGACTCCCACTTCAGGAAGCGTTCGACGGCCGTGTCACTGGGGTCGTCGACGGCCTCGGCGGCCTGCGGGCGGTGCTCGGCGAGGGTGGAGACCAGCACGGGCAGCCCCCCGGACAGCCGCAGGATCATCTCGATCACACGCTCGTCCACGATGCCCCGGGTCGCCAGGAACTGCCGCGCCTCGTCGATGGTGAACGCGTCCAGCGGGAGGTCCGCCACGCAGTCCAGACAGTCGGCCCAGCAGCGACGGTCCAGCGTGGTCTGCCCGGCGAGGGTCACCACGACATTGGGCGCCAGCGGGCCGTACCGGTCGCTGACCAGGACGTCGCGCAGCCAGGTGTCGAGCAGCGGGCCGGTCCGTTCGTAGGTGTCGAAGAAGAGGGCCAGCCAGGGCACTTCGTCGGCGACGGCGCTCATCTCGCGGACGAACACCGGTGTCAGGACCTGGAGCGGCGACAGCACCAGCCGTACGTCGTCGTGGTTGCGCAGCCGGGCGCCGATCAGTCCGCGCAACCGCTCCGCGCCGCGGGCCACCTGGCCGGGGTCCAGCGCCCCCGTGACGGCGCCGACGCCGGGCAGCAGGCCGAGACCTGCCAGTCCGGCCTGCGCGGCGATCATGCTGCCGGGCGACGGGGCTGCGCCTTGCGGGTCCCCCGGGTCGGCCGTTCCGTCCGCGGCAGCCGCCGACTCGGCTTCGTGGCGCCGCTCCCGGTAGGTGGCGATGAGCTTGTCGAAGACCTTCAACGGTCGTCCCTGAGCGGCGAGTTGGTCGCTGACCGCCGCCATCGCCTCGGGGGCGCCGTGCACCGCCTCGTCGACGTACGCGGTCAGCGCGCCGTGTTCGCGCGCGATCTCCTCCAGCTGCCGGACCAGGGACGTCTTTCCGACGCCCGCCTGGCCGTGCACATGGAACAGGAACTGGTGCGCCGGGTCCTCCACGACGCGTTGGAAGTTGTCGCGGAAGGCGGCGAGTTCACCGTGCCGCCCGACGAAGCCCTCCCTGCGCCGGAGCCTGATCAGCTCCTGCCGCGACATTCTGCTGCGGTCCACCGTTTCCACCCCCGTGCGTCGGCGTTCTGCCGGCCGGCTCCTCCGGCCTTGTTTCCGCAGACTAACCGCCGACGAGGCCGCGCATCCGGGCCTGTGGATAACCTCCGGCAACTCGTCGCCCAGGCCGGTGGATTACGCAGCACGGCGCACGGCGCACTGGCCTGTGGACAGCCGTGGGGACGGCCCAGGCCCGGGCCCGACAGCTGCCGTCAACCGCCGCCTGTGCCGGCGGGCCGCCCACACGTCCCGGGCCGCCCGCCTCCAGTTCGTCCGCCTCGCCCCGTTCCTGCGCCCCTGAGCCCCCTGCGGCTCCTCCGGCTCCTCCGGCTCCTCCGGCTCCTGCCTAGTCCACCACCGGGAGCAGTTCCGGCAGGTGGCCGTCCGAGGCGAGGGCAGCGGCCTGGCGTTCGGCGGGGACCTGGGCGTAGGTCGTGGTGCGGGGGCGGGCCGGGCGGCCGGCCAGTTCGGCGATGGCCACCAGGTCCTGGATGGAGCGGTACGAGCCGTAACTCGATCCGGCCATACGGGAGATGGTTTCCTCCATCAGGGTGCCGCCGAGGTCGTTGGCTCCGGAGCGGAGCATTTCGGCGGCGCCCTCGGTGCCCAGCTTGACCCAGCTGGTCTGGATGTTGGTGATGTGGGGGTGGAGCAGGATCCGGGCCATGGCCGTCACCGCGCGGTTGTCGCGGGTGGTGGGGCCGGGGCGGGCGATACCGGCGAGGTAGACGGGGGCGTTGGTGTGGATGAAGGGGAGGGTGACGAACTCCGTGAAGCCGCCGGTCTCCTGCTGCATCCGGGCCAGCAGACGGAGGTGGCCGAGCCAGTGGCGGGGCTGGTCCACGTGGCCGTACATCATCGTCGAGGACGAGCGGATGCCCAGCTCGTGGGCGGTCTTGATGACCTCGACCCAGGTGGCGGTGGGGAGTTTGCCCTTGGTGAGGACCCAGCGGACCTCGTCGTCCAGGATTTCGGCGGCGGTGCCGGGGATGGTGTCCAGGCCGGCGGCCTTGGCCTCGCTCAGCCACTCCCGGATGGACAGGCCGGTGCGTGTGGCGCCGTTGACGACCTCCATCGGGGAGAAGGCGTGCACATGCATGCCGGGGACGCGTTCCTTGACGGCGCGGGCGATATCGAAGTATGCCGTGCCGGGCAGGTCGGGGTGGATCCCACCCTGCATGCAGACCTCCACCGCGCCCACGTCCCACGCCTGTTGGGCGCGGTCGGCGACCTGGGAGAGGGAGAGGGTGTAGGCGTCGGCGTCCGTGCGGCGCTGGGCGAAGGCGCAGAACCGGCAGCCGGTGTAGCAGACGTTGGTGAAGTTGATGTTCCTGGTGACGATGTAGGTGACGGCATCGCCCACGGTGGCACGGCGCAGGTCGTCGGCGATACGGCACAGCGCGTCCAGGGCGGGGCCGTCGGCGTGCAGGAGGGCGAGCGCCTCGGCGTCGGTGAGCTTCGTCGGGTCGTCGGCGGCCTGGGACAGGGCCTGGCGGACGTCCGCGTCGAGGCGGGAGGGCACCATTCCGGGGGCGGCGGCCTCGCGCAGCGCCTCCCAGTCGCCGTACACCTCGTCGAAGTCGTCCCGGCGGTCGGCCGTCCGCCCCTCGGTGTCGATGGTGCGGTGCAGGTCCGTGCGCCCCGAGGACACGAACCCCTCGTCGGGCTCCTGCCAGGGATGGCCCTCCACCACGGCGTCCTCGCGGGCCAGGCCCGTCTCCGGGTCGGCCAGGGCGCGGACGTGCGGCTGCAGGCGGGGGTCGAGCCAGGGCTCGCCGCGCTGGACGAACTCCGGGTAGACGGCGAGACGTTCGCGCAGCCGGAAGCCGGCGGTGGCGGACTGCTCGGCCAAGGTGTCGATCTGGGGCCAGGGGCGCTCGGGGTTGACGTGGTCGGGGGTGAGCGGGGAGACGCCGCCCCAGTCGTCGATGCCGGCCCCGATGAGCCGCACGTATTCGTCGTCGACCAGGTTGGGCGGCGCCTGGAGGCAGGCCGAGGGGCCCATGATGTGGCGGGCGACGGCCACGGTGGCGACCAGTTCGTCCAGTTCGGCGTCGGGCATTCCGCGCATCGCCGTGTCCGGCTTGGCGCGGAAGTTCTGCATGATCAGTTCCTGGATGCCGTGGTACGCCCGGGAGATGCGGCGCAGCGCGAACA
Source organism: Streptomyces sp. GS7 (assembly GCF_009834125.1). Classification (NCBI taxonomy): domain Bacteria; kingdom Bacillati; phylum Actinomycetota; class Actinomycetes; order Kitasatosporales; family Streptomycetaceae; genus Streptomyces; species Streptomyces sp. GS7. Next base: position 724,679 of record NZ_CP047146.1, on the reverse strand, counting down.
GCGACTCGGCGCGCTCCTCGTAGGTCTCCCCGATACCGATCAGCAGGCCGCTGGTGAACGGCACGGAGCTGCGCCCGGCGTCCTCCAGGACGCGCAGCCGCACGGCGGGCTCCTTGTCGGGGGAACCGTGGTGCGGACCGCCGGGCTCGCTCCACAGGCGCTCGGCGGTGGTCTCCAGCATCATGCCCATCGAGGGGGCGACGGGCTTGAGGCGCTGGAAGTCCGTCCAGGACATCACGCCGGGGTTGAGGTGCGGCAGCAGCCCGGTCTCCTCCAGGATGCGGATCGCTATCGCCCGTACGTAGGCGATGGTGTCGTCGTACCCCTCGGCCTCCAGCCATTCGCGCGCCTCGGGCCAGCGCTCCTCGGGCTTGTCCCCAAGCGTGATCAGCGCTTCCTTGCAGCCCAGTTCGGCGCCGCGGCGGGCGATGGCCAGCACCTCGTCGGGCGACATGAACATGCCGTGACCGGCCCGGCGGAGCTTGCCGGGGACGGTGGCAAAGGTGCAGTAGTGGCACTTGTCGCGACACAGCCGGGTCAGCGGGATGAAGACGCTCTTGGAGTACGTGATGACACCGGGGCGACCGGCGGCCTCCAGGCCGGCGTCGCGCACCCGGGCCGCCGAGGCGCACAGGTCCGCCAGGTCGTCCCCGCGCGCCTGGAGGAGCACGGCCGCTTCGGTGACGTCCAGTGCCACACCGTCCCGGGCGCGCTTGAGCGCACGGCGCATGGCGTTGGCCGTCGGCCGCGCCTGTTGGCCGGGCCGCGCGGCCGGTTCGGCTTCGGTGCCTCGGTCGGATGCCTGGTCAGGTCCCTGGGCGCTGGAAGTCATGCCCCTGAGCATACGAGCGACCACCGACATCGCGGCCGCCGGATATGAGGGGATCGGTGTGCCACTGATCACTCCAAACGGAGGTTGTCTCCGGACGAAACGGGGCAGCCGACGTCCCAGGGGAACGCGGGTTGGGGCCCGGTGGCCCGGCGCGAGCCGGGGCACCCGGGACGTACCTGGCGGGATCAGAGATCGATCAGAAGTCGATCAGTGGTCGGCCAGAACTCGGCCAAAGGCTGGCCAGAGATCGGCCAGAGGTCGGCCAGAGAGGATCAGAGGCTGTTCAGGAGCTCGTCGGAGTAGGTCCGGGTCAGGAACTCCATGTTGTGACCGTCAGGGTCGTTGATGTAAACGCCTCGGCCGCCGTCATGGTGGTTGATCTCCTGCGGCTTGGTGTGGAGAGGGTCGGCCCAGTACGCCAGCTCGCGCTCCTGTATGCGCGCCATGATTCCGTCGAACTCGTCCTCCGTCACCAGGAACGCATAGTGGGTGGGGACGAACTCCCTGCCACCGGCGACATGCTCGGCGTAATCGAGGGCCACCCCGTTGTCCAGCTTGAGGGCGGCGAACGGGCCGAACGCCTTGGGTTCGGGAGCGTCCAGAAGTCCGGCGAGGAAGCGAGCGGAGGCGAAGCGGTCGGTGCTGTGCACGATCGTGTGGTCGAGGCGAGGCATGGGGACTCCTTGATCTGCGTGGACTTCGTTGATCCGTATGGACTTCGATCTTCGAGTGCGAACTTCTGCGATCTTCGAGTGCCTTCACCTACGACGCTACGCCCGGCGGGAGCGGTCCGGATCGGTCTGCGGTACCGGCCCGCAGGGCAGTGCCGTACACCGATGGTCCTAGGGCTCCGCCGCGCCTCCGGGCGGGCCGCCCCGTCCGCCGCGGCCCCCTCGCCGGTACCCTGCCGCCCCTCTCGCCGGTACGGCAGGCAGCCCCGCTTCGAGACCGCGGGGCGGGGCCTCACAGGTACTGCGCGAAGTCGTCCAGCGTCCGCAGAACCTCGGCCTCGCCGGCCGGCGGGAGCTGGAGCACGACTTCCCTCAGACCGAGTTCCTGATAGTGCGCCAGCTTCCCGGGGGTGGGGCGGACCGCGTACGGGACCACCACCGGCTCGCCCGGGCGCCCGGCGTGCTCCCAGACACGCCGCAGCGCCGGAATGGCCTCACCCAGCCCCCGCCCCCCGATGGGCAGCCAGCCGTCCCCGTATGCCGCGATGTGCCCGAACAGCTTGGGGCCGGCCGCGCCGCCAAGAAGGGTGCGCGGCGCGCCGTTCGCCGGCTTGGGGTAGGCGAGGGACGCCCGTACGGAGCCGAACTCTCCCTTGTAGGAGGTTGGTTCGTCGGCCCACAGGGCGCGCATCAGGGCCACCCGGTCACGGGTCAGCTCGCGCCGGGTCGACCACTCCACCCCGTGGTCGGCGGCCTCCTCGACGTTCCAGCCGTAGCCGATACCGAAGGTGAAGCGGCCTCCGGAGAGGTGGTCCAGGGTCGCGATCTGCTTGGCGAGCGCGACCGGATCGTGCTGGGCGACGAGGGTGATGCCGGTACCCAGACCGAGCCGCTCGGTGACGGCGGCGGCCTGGCCGAGGGCGATGAACGGGTCGAGGGTGCGGCCGTACTCGCGCGGCAGCGGCTCCCCCATGGGCGCGGGGGTCTCCCGGGCCGCCGGGATGTGGGTGTGCTCGGGGAGATACAGCCCCCCGAAACCGCGCTGTTCCAGCTCGCGGGCCAGCCGGTCCGGCCGGATCGTCTCGTCGGTCAGGAAGATCGTGGTCGCGATCCGCATGCTGGGCGCACCTCCGCGTCAGGCGTGTGGGTGACCGCATGTTGCCTCACCGTCCGCGAGTTATCCACAGGGCTTTCCGCGCGTGTCACACGCGCGTACAACAGTTTTCACAGGGCGAAATGAAAGGGCCGCGACGAGACGGCACACCAACGACCGCACGGGGGGCGGAGATGGAACGACGCGAGGTACTGAGACTTTCGGCAGCCGCCGGCGCGGCGGGCGCGATGACGCTCGGCCGGGTGAGCTTCGCCGAGGCCGCACCGGCCGCCGGGCGATCCGGAGGCGCCGGGCGATCCGGAGACGGGCCGGCCATGCAGACCCGTACGGTCTCCGGGCATCTGCCGACCGGCGCACCCGATTTCGTCTACCTACCGGTCGAAGTGCCGCACGGCGTCAGGGAGATCACCGTCTCCTACCACTACGACAAACCCACCGTCCCCGACGGCACCGCCGGCAACGCCTGCGACATCGGCATCTTCGACGAGCGCGGCACAGGACTGGGCGGCGCCGGCTTCCGCGGCTGGTCGGGCGGGGCGCGTACGGAGTTCTTCCTGCGCGCCGACGACGCCACCCCCGGCTACCTCCCCGGCCCGGTCAACCCCGGCACCTGGCATATCGCCCTCAGCCCGTACACGGTCGCACCGCAGGGTCTCGCCTACGAGGTCACCATCACCCTGCGCCACGGCCCCCAGGGGAAGACCCCGACCCCGGTCTATCCGCCCGAGCGCGCCCGGGGCCGCGGTCGCGCATGGTATCGGGGAGACAACCATCTGCACTCGGTCTACTCCGACGGCAAGCGCACGCCCGCCCGGATCGCGGAGCTGGCTCGCGCCGCCGGGCTGGACTTCATCACCACCTCCGAGCACAACACCACGGCCAGCCACCGCGCCTGGGAAGGGCTGTGGGGCGATGACCTGCTGATCCTGACCGGTGAGGAGGTCACCACCCGCAATGGGCACGTGGTGGCGATGGGCACCGATCCCGGCGCCTTCATCGACTGGCGCTACCGGGCCCGGGACAACGCGTTCGGCAAGTACGCCCGCGCCATCCACCGGGCCGGCGGCCTGGTGATCCCGGCGCATCCGCACGCCACCTGCATCGGCTGCAACTGGAAGTTCGGCCTGAACGAGGCCGACGCGGTCGAGGTGTGGAACGGCCCCTACGGTCCCGATGACGAGATCACCCTCGCCGAATGGGACAACACCCTGGTCGCGCACGCCCGTGGCCGCGCCGACTGGCTGCCGGCCGTGGGGCACAGCGACGCCCACCGCGATCCGGACGTCGTCGGCCTCCCGCAGACCGTCGTCCTGGCCGACGACCTCTCACGCCGCGCCCTCCAGGACGGCATCCGGGCGGGCCGCGTCTGGATCGCCGAATCCGCCCGGATCGACCTGTCGTTCGGCGTCACCGGTGAACGCGGCGAACACGCCGGGATAGGCGAACGCCTGGCGGTGCCCCGTACGACGAAGGTCACCGCCCAGCTGAAGGTCTCCGGCGCGCCGGGCTGCACGGTCTCCTTCGTCACCGACCAGGGGAGGCTGTATTCCACCCCGCTGCCGCCCTCCGGCAACGGCACCGTCAGCTGGCAGAGCACGCCCGACTACGCCGCCTACATACGTGCCGAGGTTCGCCACCCGTCCACGGCGGCGGAACTGCCGGGGCCGATGGCCGCCCTGTCGAACCCCGTGTTTCTTGGGCGGAGTTGACGGACGGGGCAGGGCGGACGAGGGACGGGGTGACACGGGACGGGTTGACACGGAAGGGGCTCGACGAACGGGATTCGACGGCGAGACCGGGCTCGACGAACGGGATTCGGCGGAGACACAGGGCTCGACGGCGCGACCTGGGACCCGGTCTCGACCTGCACCCGGTCGCGGTCTTTCCGCCGGTCCCGGACCCGGACTTGGTCTCGGCCCGGACCTGGTGTCAGACCTGTAGCCGAACCCGAACCCGAACCCAGGCTCGGCCCGACCCGGACCGGCACAGCCCGGCACCGCCCGCCCCGCCTCGGCATAGCCCGACCCGGCCCAGCCCGGCCTCCCGGCATAAGCGGAGGTCCCCACCGGTTATCACGTCGACGTTGCTGATTGAGGAGGACTCCTGATGCGTGCACTCGTTGTCGATCACTCCGTGCCCGGCCGACTCTCGCTGGCCGCCGTCGCCGATCCCGTCCCCGCGCCCGATGAGGTGCTGGTCAAGGTCGCCGCGATATCGCTCAATTACGGCGAGCTGCCCCGGTCCGACGAGGCCACCGAGGGAGCGGTCCGCGGCTGGGACGCCGCCGGTGTGGTCGTCCGGGCCACCGCCGACGGCCGCGGCCCCCAGCCCGGCGACCGCGTCGTCACCCGGGGCCGGGACGCCGGCTGGGCCGAGCTGCGCGCCGTGCCCGTCGACGAACTCGCCGTGCTACCCGACACGCTGGACTTCCCCACGGCCGCCGCGCTGCCCGTCGCGGGCCTGACGGCACTGCGCGCGCTGCGTACGGCAGGCATACGGCCCGGACAGCGGGTCGCCATCACCGGGGCGTCCGGCGGTGTGGGGCGCTTCGCCGTGCAGCTGGCCCATCTGGCGGGAGCCGAGGTCTACGCGTTCGTCGGCAGCCCCGCGCGCGGTGCGGGCCTGGCGGCGCTGGGCGCCGACCATGTGCTGACCAGCCCGGCCAAGCTCGGCACCCCGGTCGATGTCGTATTGGACAACGTCGGCGGCTCGCTGCTGGCCGAGTTGCTGGGGCACGTCGCACCGGAGGGCACGGTGATCTCCATCGGCGCCGCCTCGGGCGAGCCGACCCCGATCCAGCCGTATCAACTGGTCGTCAACCGGCTGACCTTGGTCGGCGTGCAGGTGGGCGGCGACACCCGAGCCGATCTGGCGTACCTCGTCCGGCTGCTCGCGGAGGGCCGCCTCCAGGCGAGCGTGGACCGAGTGGAGAGCTGGGAGAAGGCCGGGGAGACCGCGCTCGCCCTGGTCAACCGCGAGATCCGCGGTAAGGCCGTACTGACGGTCGACTGAGGCGGAGAGGGGAGGGAGGGCGAGGGGGGCGGGGGGGAGGGAGGCCCCCGTGGCCCACCACCACCAGCAGTCGCCCCTCACCCCGCCCACACGATCGACTGGAGTTCGCTGTACGCATGCAGCGCGTACGAGCCGACATCTCGCCCGACTCCGCTGCGCTTGAAGCCGCCGAACGGCGCTTCCATGTTCCGGCCGACCGTGTTGATGCCGACCCCGCCGGCCCGCAGCCCCCCGGCCACGCGGAAGGCGCGCGCCACGTCGCCGGACCAGACGTAGTCCAGCAGCCCGTAGTCGCTGTCGTTGGCCAGTGCGATGCCCTCCTCCTCGTCGTCGAAGGGGACGACCACCACCACCGGCCCGAAGATCTCCTCTCTGACCGCCCGCATCTCGTTCGTGCAGTCGGCGAAGAGCGTCGGGACCACGTAGAAGCCGCGTTCCCGGGCCGGCCGTTCGCCCCCGGTGACCAGCCGGGCGCCCTCCCTCACCGCCAGTTCGGCATACGCCTCGATGCGGTCGCGGTGCGCGGCGGAGATCACCGGGCCGACGACCGTGGCCGGGTCCCGCGGGTCGCCGACCGTCAGCCGCTCCGCGTACCGTGCCAGACCCGCCACCAGGCGCTCGTAGATCCCGCGCTGGGCCAGCACCCGGGTCGGCGCGGTGCAGATCTGCCCGCTGTAGAAGGAGAAGGTGGTGCCGATGCCGGACACCGCCGAGGCCAGGTCGGCGTCGTCGAAGACCAGCGCCGCGCCCTTGCCGCCCAGTTCCATCAGCTGCCGCTTCATCCCGCGACCGCACTCCTCGGCGATCTTCTGCCCGACGGCGGTGGAGCCGGTGAAGCTGACCATGTCCACCCCGTCCGCGGCCACCGCCGCCTCGCCGACCTCCGGCCGAGCACCGCTGACGACGTTGACCACCCCCGGCGGCACCCCGGCCTCGGCCAGCGCCTCCGCCATCCGGTACACCGACAGCGGGTCCTGCGGGGCCGGCTTGACCACGACCGTGTTGCCCATCGCCAGGGCCGGCGCGACCTTGCCCGCCGGGTTCGCCCAGGGGTTGTTGTACGAGGTGACGCAGGTGACCACACCCACCGGCCGGCGCACCGCGACCGCCCCGAAGACGCCTGCCGCGCCCATCGGCCCGGCCTCGTTGACCTGCGGTGGCAGCGCGGTCTCCACCGGTTCCAGGGCGCCGCGCGCATAGCGCTCGAAGCGGGCCACGGACACCCCGACCTGAAGGGCGCGCGCGGTTCCGGTCGTCGCCCCGCTCTCCGCCTGCGCCAGCTCCGCGTACCGGGCGAACTCGCGGCGCATCACCCGCGCGGCCCGCTCCAGTACGGCCGCGCGCTCCGCGGGCGCGGTCCGCGACCAGCCGTCGAAGGCGTCCCGGGCCGCGCCCACCGCCGCCTCGACCTGCGCCCGGCTCGCCTCGGGGGCGTGCCCGACGACCTCCTCCGTCGCGGGGTTGACCACCTCGTAGTGCCCTGCCTCGGGTGCGACCCACTCCCCACCGATGAACAACCGCTGTTCTCCGATGAACAACCGCTGCTCTCCCAGGGGCAGCCGCGCCCCCTCGTCGCCGGCCGCCCCACTGGAGCCACCCGAGCCACCCGAGCCACCCGAGCCGCCCGAGCCGCCCGAGCCGCCGCCCGCAGGTACTCCCCTGCTCACCGGGTGCTCACCGTCCTCGTGTCCCGCCCCGACCGCAGTACGGTCCCCGGCACCGCGCCGGTCACCACGTCGTCCCGGATCGTCTCGACCCCGTTGACCCGTACGCTCACGATCCCGATCGCCTTCGAGTCCAGCCGCGGGCTGTCGCCGGGCAGGTCGTGCACCAGCGTCGCGGCGCCCGCGTCGATCCGTTCCGGGTCGAAGAGCACCAGGTCGGCGTGGTAGCCCTCGGCGATCCGCCCGCGCTCGCGGAGCCCGAACAGCCGGGCCGGATCGTCCGTGAGCATCTGCACGGCCCGCTCCAGCGCGACGAGCTTCCGCCCGCGCAGGCAGTCCCCGAGGAAGCGGGTGGTGTAGGGCGCACCGCACATCCGGTCCAGGTGCGCGCCGGCGTCCGAGCCGCCCAGCAGCACGTCGTCGTGCTCCCAGGTCTCCCGGCGCAGCGCCCAGCTGTCCGGGTCGTTGTCGGTCGGCATCGGCCAGAGCACCGTACGCAGGTCGTCGTTGGCGCAGATCTCCACCAGGCAGTGGAAGGGTTCCTCGCCGCGTTCCGCGGCGATGTCCCGCACCACCCGGCCGGTCAGCCCCTTGTTGGCCGGCGAGTAGGTGTCGCCGACGACATAGCGCTCGAAGTTCGTCAGCCGCCGGAAGACCCCGGCCTCCTTGCTGCCCGCGCGCCGCAGCAGCTCCGCCCGTACGCCGGACTCGCGCAGCCGGGCGATCCGCTCGGGCACCGGCAGGCTGAGGACGTCGCCCCAGCCCGGTATGAGGTTCAGCGCGCAGAAGGTGCCCAGCGACATGTTCATCGGGGTGAGGATCGGCATGGTCAGCGCCACGATCCGGCCCCCGGCCCGGCGGGCCCGCTCGCTGGGGACCAGCTGGCGCGGCACCCGCTCCGGTACGGCGGCGTCGATGGTGAGCACGTTCCAGTTGAGCGGCCGGCCGGCCGCCGCGGACATCTCCACCAGCAGATCGATCTCGGTGTCGTCGAACTGGTCGAGGCAGCCGGCGACGATGGCCTCCAGTTGGGTCCCCTCGTGCTCGGCCACCGCCCGGGAGAGCGCGAGCAGTTCGCCGGGGCGGGCGTGCCGGGAGGCGACCGGTTTCCCGTCGCCGTCGGAGTGGGTGGACGACTGGGTGGTGGACAGCCCCCACGCCCCGGCGTCCATCGCGTCGTGGAGCAGCCGCAGCATCTCGTCCAGTTGGGCGGGCGTCGGCTGCCCGCCGATCGCGTCCGCACCCATCACGTGACGCCGCAGCGCGCAGTGCCCGGCCATGAAGCCCGCGTTGACCGCGATCCGCCCCTCCAGCGCGTCCAGGTACTCCCCGAACGTGTGCCAGTTCCACGGTGCGCCCTCCTCCAGGGCGACCAGCGACATCCCCTCGACCTTGCTCATCATCCGCCGGGTGTAGTCGGCGTCCTCGGGCCGGTCGGGGTGGAGCGGGGCGAGGGTGAAGCCGCAGTTGCCGCCGGCGACGGTGGTCACGCCGTGGTTGAGGGACGGGGTGGCGTACGGGTCCCAGAACAGCTGGGCGTCGTAGTGGGTGTGCGGGTCGACGAACCCGGGGGCGAGGACGAGTCCGCGGGCGTCCTCGCTCGTCCGGGCCTCCTCGGTGACGGTCCCCGGCCGGGCGATCACCGCGATGCGCCCGTCCCGTATGCCGACGTCGGCCGTGGAGGCCGGCGCGCCCGTGCCGTCCACGACGGTCGCGGCCTTGATGAGGTGGTCGAGCATGGGGGTTGCGTCCTTTCCGGTGCGGTGACGGGCGGGAGGGACAGGTCGAAGGGACGGGCGGGAGGGACGGATGGGAGAGACAGATCGAACGGACAGATCGGAGGGACGGGTCCGACGGACAGATCGGAAGGACGGGCCCGACGGACAGGTCGGAAGGACGGGCCCGACGGACAGGTCGGAGGGACAGGCGGGAGCCACAGATCGGAGGGACGGGCCGCCGGGACAGATCGCCGGGACAGATCGGAGGAACGGGTGGCTCCGGTGCGGGAAGGGTGGAAGGAACAGGCGGGTCCGGTGCGGGAGGTGGAAGGAACAGGCGGGTCCGGTGCGGGAAGGTTGGGAGGGACGGGTGCTGGTGGCGCGCGGGCGGCCGGTCAGCCGCCGGCCGTCTGCCGGAACCGCGTCGTGCGGTGCACCGGATCCGTGTCGATCTTCGGAATGACGTGCTCCCCGATCAGCTTGATCGTGGTGAGCGTGTCCTCGCGGCTCACCCCGATCGGCAGCCCGAAGGAGAGCTGGTCGGCGCCCGCCTGCTCCCAGCGCTTGCACTGCCGCAGCACCTCGTCCGGGTCGCCGCAGATCATCAGCTCCTCCGCGATCAGCAGCTCGATGATCTCCTCGGTGTAGTCGGGCAGCAGCTCGGGCCACTCGGGTACGCCCTCCGGCCGCGGGAAGGTGTCGTGGTAGCGGAAGAGCAGCGACTGGAGGTAGTTGAGCCCGCCGCCGACGGCGATCTCCACCGCCTTTCGGTGCGTCTCGGCGCAGATGACCGTCGAGGTCACCATCACGTTGTCGTTGACGAAGTCCCCGACCGGCTCGGCGTCCTTGACCGCGTTCTTGTACGACTCGACGACCCACTCCATGTCGGCGACCTTCTGCACGCTGAAGCCCAGCACGCCGAGCCCCTTCCTGCCGGCCATCGCGTACGAGGACGGCGACCCGGCCGCGTACCACATCGCCGGGTGGGACTTCCCGTACGGCTTGGGGAGGATCTTGCGCGGCGGCAGCTCCCAGTGCTTGCCCCTGAACCCCACGTACTCGTCCTGGAGCCACATCTTGGGGAACTCCGCGATGGTCTCCTCCCAGATCTCCTTGGTGTGGTTCATGTCGGTCACCCCCGGCAGGAACCCGAGGATCTCGTGGCTGCCGGCGCCGCGCCCCGAGCCGAACTCGAAGCGCCCGCTGGAGAGGTGGTCGAGCATCGCGACCTTCTCCGCGACCTTCACCGGGTGGTTGACCGGCGCGAGCGGGTTGAAGATGCCGGAGCCGAGGTGGATGCGTTCGGTGGCGTGGGCGAGGTAGCCGAGGTAGACGTCGTTGGCGGAGAGGTGCGAGTACTCCTCCAGGAAGTGGTGCTCGGAGGCCCAGGCGTACTTGAAGCCCGACGCGTCCGCCTGGATGACGTACTCGGTCTCCTCCATCAGCGCGTGGTGCTCGGCCTCCGGATCCGCCTTCGCTCGCGCGGCGGGCACGTAGCCCTGCACAAAGAGCCCGAATTCCAAGGGGGTTCACCGTCCCTTAGCACTTTCTGACGTACCGTCAGATTCGATGCGGTCGACTGTTCCATCGGGGCCGGAACCCGTCAATACCCGCAGCCGGCATACCTGACGGTCCATCAGGACAGCGTGGCGCATCGAGCAGGCGTGGGGCGGAGCATCCCCCGGCTCCGCCCGGGAACCTCCCGACCCTCGGGCGGCCGGTCCTCAGAACAGGCCGACCCCCGCCAGCCATCCGCCGTCGATCACGAACGGCTGCCCCGTGATGTACGAGGAGTCCTCCGCCGACAGGAAGAGCGCCAGCCGGGCCACCTCCTCCGGCCGACCGATCCGCCCCAGCGGCACCAGCTTCCGGTACAGCTCGTCCACGGCGCGCGCGGACCCGGCCGGATCCACGTCCGGATCCACGTCCGGATCCACGTCCGGATCCACGTCCGGACCCAGCGCCGCCGGATCCAGCGCCGCCGGATTCGCCATCGGCGTGTCCACCGCCCCCGGGCACACCGCGTTGACCCGGATCCCCTGGGCAGCCAACTCCAGCGCGGCAACCCGGGTCAGCCCCACCACGGCATGCTTGGTGGCGGCGTACGCACCGACGCACGCCATCCCCGTGAGCCCCGTGCACGAGGAGGTGTTGACGATCGTCCCGCCGCCGGCCGCCGCGATCTCCGGCGCCACCGTCCGTATCCCCAGGAAGCACCCGACTTGGTTGACCTGCACCACCTGCCGGAACTCCGCCGGCGGCGTATCCACCAGGGTGTTGAACCGCAGGATCCCGGCGTTGTTGACCAGCCCGTCGATCTTCCCGAACGCCCCCTTCGCGGCCTCCACCGCGCCTGCCCAGTCGTCCTCCCGCGCCACATCCAGGTGCACGAACCGGGCCCGCCCCTCCCCCAGTTCCTCCGCCAGCGCCCGGCCCGGCCCGTCCAGCACATCGCCGATCACCACCCGCGCCCCCTCCGCCACGAAGAGCCGCGCCTCCTGCTCACCCTGTCCGCGCGCGCCACCCGTGATGACGATGACCCGGTCGTCGAGCCTGCCCATGCCGGTACTCCTCGTGGTGTGCGTACGGACAACGGCCCCCGCCTGCGCACTCAGTCGTTCAGCAACGGGGCCACCTCCGCCCCGAACGCCGCCATCTGCGCGACGAGTTCCGCCCGGCCGCGGCTCCGGAACCGCACCTGGACCTGCCGCACCCCCATCGCGGCGTACTCCCGCAGCGACCCCGCGATCCGCTCCGGTGCCCCGGTCAGCGTCCACCGCCCGACGTCCCACCCCGGCTCCCCCACATACACCGGCTCCGCGATCGCCCCGATCTCCACCGGCTCCCCGATCCCCGCCTCTTCCCGCAGCCGCCGCAACCTCCCTATCTGGCCCGGCAGTTGCGCGCGCCGGTCACCCTGCGGCAGCCACCCGTCCCCCCGCACCGCCGCCCGCCGTAGGGCCGCGGGCGACGAGCCGCCCACCCAGACCGGCGGTCGCGGGGTCTGCACCGGCCGCGGTGCCTGCCCCAGCCCCTCGAACGCGAACCGCTCCCCCGCGAACTCGGGGAACTCGCCCTCCCCCAGCGCCGCCTTCAACGCGTCGATCGTCTCGTCGAGCACCGCCCCGCGCCGCGCGAACGGCACGCCCAGCGCCTCGAACTCCTCGCGCACATGCCCGGCGCCGACACCCAGGATCAGCCGCCCGCCCGACAGCCGGTCCAGCGTCGCGTACTGCTTCGCGCTGATCAGCGGATGCCGGAACCCGACCACCGCGACATGGCTCAGCAGCCGCACCCGCTCGGTGGCGGCCGCCAGATACGCCAGCGTGGCCACCGGGTCGTACCACGTGGTCCCCATCGCCCCGGCCAGCCGCCGGGGAATCGCCACATGCTCGCAGCACGCCACATACGCGAACCCGGCCCGGTCCGCCGCCCGCGCCACCGCCACGAGGTCCTCGGGCCCGGCCCCCGCCTCCCACGCCTCCGCGTAGAGCGTGCTCTGCGACTGCACCGGGAGCTGCATCCCGTACGCGAGCCGCCCCTGCGGCAGAACCTGCACCATGCCCGGACCCCTCATCTGACGGTTCGTCATCACCGACCGGAGTGCGGTCATGGTGGTGCCTGACGGTCCATCAGACAAGGGGCGGGGCGCGGGGCACCACGCCGACGCCCGGTGTCAGCGCGTGGGCGCCGAAGGCCCCCAGAGACCCTCCCCCGTGAGGCCCAGCAGTTCGATCGCGTTGCCGCGCACGATCCGTTCGACCACGTCCGCCGGCAGGTGGCCCATCTGGGATTCGGCGACCTCGCGGGACTTGGGCCAGGTGGAGTCGGAGTGCGGGTAGTCGGTCTCGTAGAGGACGTTGCCGGCGCCGATGGCGTCGAGGTTCCGCAGGCCGAAGGCGTCGTCGAAGAAGCAGCCGTGGACATGGTCGGCGAAGAGTTCGGACGGGGGGCGGAGGACCTTGTCGGCGACGCCGCCCCAGGCGCGGTTCTCCTCCCAGACGACGTCGGCGCGCTCCAGGATGTACGGGATCCAGCCGATCTGGCCCTCGGCGTACATGATCCTCAGGTGCGGGAAGCGGTCGAAAGCGCCGCTCATCAGCCAGTCGGTCATCGAGAAGCAGCAGTTGGCGAAGGTGATCGTGGAGCCGACGGCGGGCGGGGCGTCGGGGGACGTGGACGGCATCTTCGAGGAGGAGCCGATGTGCATGGCGACGACCGTGCCGGTCTCGTCGCAGGCGCGCAGGAACGGGTCCCAGTAGTCGGTGTGGATGCTGGGCAGGCCCAGGTGGGGCGGGATCTCGCTGAAGCAGACGGCACGGACGCCCCGGGCCGCGTTGCGGCGGACCTCCTCGGCGGCCAGCTCCGCGTCCCAGAGGGGGACGAGGGTCAGCGGGATCAGCCGGCCGCGGGCCTGCGGGCCGCACCACTCCTCCACCATCCAGTCGTTGTACGCGCGCACCCCCAGCAGGCCCAGTTCGCGGTCCTTGGCCTCGGTGAAGGTCTGACCGCAGAAGCGGGGGAAGGTGGGGAAGCAGAGCGCGGACTGGACGTGGTTGGCGTCCATGTCGGCGAGCCGCTCGGGGACGCTGAAGGAGCCGGGGCGCATCTGCTCGTAGGTGATGCCCTCCAGCCTGATCTCGTCGCGGGGGTGGCCGACGGCGGTGTCGAGGCGGGTCAGCGGCCGGTGCAGATCCTCGTAGACCCACCAGTCGGCTATCGGGCCGTCGTCTCCTGGGGCGCCCATCTTCGGGGCGAATCTGCCGCCGACGAAGGTCATTTCCTTCACAGGCGCGCGGACGATGCGCGGCCCGACGTCGTGGTACTTCGACGGGAGCCGGTCCCGCCAGACGTTCTGGGGCTCCACGGTGTGGTCGTCCACCGAGATGATCCGGGGGAAGGCCCCCTTGGCTTCCTTGGGTTCCTTGGCTTCCTTGACTTCCTTGGCTTCCTTGGGCTCCATGCTCTCCATGGGCGGTACGGTAGCGCCGATCTGACGAACCGTCAGCAAGTGGGGAGGCGGCAGCGTGCGCGGGCGGGGCGTGCCGACCGGGTCTCCCGCCGGAGCCTTCCGGTGGACCCGGGCGGCGAAGCCCGCCGGTGGAGCCGGGCAGCGGAATTCGACCGCGCGGAAACGAACCGGCCAAGTACGGGGCGCGTGTACGTAGATGCATCCCGGACGCCCCACCCGTCGCAGCGGTACCGCCCGGAAAACAAACCAGCCAGTCAGGGATGCCGTCCGACAACCCGGGTAGAGGCGGCCGAGTACGTACGGCCGAGGGGGAGATCAACGGAATCAGGACGGAATCAAGGGGACGTCCGTGTGCACACCAATGGGCACACCAATGGAGTGACCACGGAAAGGGCAGGGGAAGGACCGATGCAGGGCCTTGGAAGCCGGCGTTCCGCGCGCCCGCGCGGGGCGGTGCAACCCCCGCCACCGGAGGCCGAGAAGGTCTTGTGCACGCTCCGGACCCCTACTGACGGAAATGCTCGCGACAAGGCAGACTGACCGTTGCACACCGTGCAGGGGTGCGCACGGCGCGGATGGACGGGACAGGGCAGGGGGACACCATGGACGACGGTCCGGGGCAGGTACGGGAGCGGCTCCGCTTCACCGTGCTCGGTCCCGTACGGGCCTGGCGCGGCGGAACGCCGCTGGCAGCGGGCTCCCCGCAGCAGCGCGCACTGCTCGCCGCACTGCTGCTGCGCGGCGGCCGTACCGCCACCGCGCCCGAGCTCGTCGACGCCCTGTGGGGCGACGAACCGCCGCACGCCGCGCTCGCCGCGCTGCGCACGTACGCGTCCCGCATCCGCAAGGCCCTGGGCGACGACGCCGACGCGCTGGTCAGCGAGTCCGGCGGCTATGCGCTGCGGCCCGTCGACGGACTGCCCCTGGACCTCGACCACGACATCGCCGAGCAGTACGCCGCGGACGCGGAGAAGGCCAAGGCCGCCGGCGACCGTGGGCGGGCCCGTGAACTCCTCGACGCCGCCCTGGACCTGTGGGACGGCGAACCGCTGGCCGGGCTGTCCGGCCCGTACGCCGAGACCCAGCGCACCCGCCTCCAGGAATGGCGGCTCTCGCTCACCGAGACCCGCCTCGACCTCGACCTGGAGGCCGGCTGCCACGCCGAGGCGGTCTCCGAACTCACCGCCCTGACCTCCGCCCACCCGCTGCGCGAGCGCCTGCGGGAGCTGCTGATGCTGGCCCTCTACCGGAGCGGCCGCCAGGCGGAGGCGCTCGCGGTCTACGCCGACACCCGGCGGCTGCTCGCGGACGAACTGGGCGTCGACCCCTGCGCGTCGCTGTCCGACCTCCACCAGCGGATCCTGCGGGCGGACACGGAACTGGACGCGCCGGCGGCCGAGGACCAGGGTTCTGCGGAGGCCACGTTCGTACGTCCGCAGCAACTGCCGGCCACGGTCGCCGACTTCACGGGCCGGGCCGCCACCGTCCGCGAGCTCAGCGACCAACTGGCCACGGCCGAGGGCAACGTCATGGCGGTCTCCGCCGTCGCCGGTATCGGCGGTGTGGGCAAGACGACCCTGGCGGTCCATGTCGCACACGCCGCCCGCGACCACTTCCCCGACGGCCAGCTCTACGTGGACCTCCAGGGCGCCGGGCACACCCCTTCCGAGCCGGAGGCCGTCCTGGGCTCCTTCCTGCGCGCCCTGGGCACCCCCGACTCGGTCATCCCCGACGGTGTCGCGGAGCGTGCCGCCCTGTACCGCTCGGCCCTCGCGGGCCGCCGCGTCCTCGCCCTCCTCGACAACGCCCGGGACGCCGCCCAGGTCCGTCCCCTCCTGCCCGGTACAGAGGGCTGTGCGGCGCTGATCACCAGCCGCTCGCGGATGATCGACCTGGCCTCCGCCCATCTGGTCGACCTCGA
This sequence comes from Streptomyces sp. GS7, assembly GCF_009834125.1. Lineage (NCBI taxonomy): Bacteria > Bacillati > Actinomycetota > Actinomycetes > Kitasatosporales > Streptomycetaceae > Streptomyces > Streptomyces sp. GS7. The sequence goes on along the minus strand of NZ_CP047146.1, from coordinate 708,775 downwards.
CGTGATGAGCCCCGAGGAAGCCCTCACCCTCTTCACCCGCATCGTCGGCGAGGAGCGGGTGACCTCCGAGCGGCAGGCCGCCATGGCCGTCGTCGGCGCCTGCGGCTTCCTCCCGCTGGCCATCCGCATCGCCGCCTCCCGCCTGGCCGCCCGCCGGACGTGGACGGTCTCCATCCTGGCCAGCAAGCTCGCCGACGAGCGCCGCCGGCTGGACGAACTCCGCGCCGGCGACCTGGCCGTGAAGGCCACCTTCGAACTGGGCTACAAGCAGCTGGAGCCCGCCCAGGCCCGCGCCTTCCGGCTGCTCGGGCTGGCGGACGGCCCGGACATCTCACTGACCGCCGCGGCGGCCGTACTGGACCTGGACACCGACACCACCGAGGAACTGCTCGAATCCCTCGTGGACACCTCCCTACTGGAGTCCGCGGCACCGGGCCGCTACCGCTACCACGACCTGGTGCGCCTGTACGCCCGCGCCTGCGCCGAGCGCGACGAACACCCGCCGTCGGAGCGGGACGCGGCACTGTCGCGACTGCTGGACTTCTACCTGGTCACGGTCTCCCGCATGTACGCACTGGAGCGCCCTGGCGACACGCTGATCGATCACATGGAGCACACCGACTACCCGGGGCTGGAGTTCGAGGACCGTGCTTCGGCGCTGGAGTGGCTGTTCAGCGAGGCCGCGTGCCTGCTCTCCTGCGCACGGCAGTCCAGCGGTCGCGCGACCCTGCGGCGCGCCGTCGACCTGCTGCTGCTCACCAAGGACCTGGCCGAGTCCGGTGCCGATGCGCTCCAGTACGAGCAGACCAGCACCGCGCTGCTGAAGGCCGCCGGGAAAGCCGGTGACCAGCACGCCGAGGCGCGCTCCCACCTGGCCCTCACCTATGTCCGCACGCTGTCGGGCCGGCTGGACGAGGCCGACGAGAACGCCAAGTCGGCCATGCTCCTGGGGCTCGCCGCCGAGGACCCCTTCGCGTCCTCGTACGCCCCCAACGACCGGGGGATCATCGCCAACGCCCAGGGCCGGCCCGACGACGCCGAGGCGTATCTCCGGCAGGCCCTGAGCGCCTTCCGCGACGACCGCAACCGGCAGTCCGAAGCCAGCGCGCTGTGCAACCTCTCCCGTGTCCACCTGGACACCGGGCGGGTCGACAGCGCCATCCAGCTGGCGGAGCAGGGCATCGCGATCTACCGCAAGCTGGGAGCCAAGCGCCGGCTGGCCAACGGCATGTACGCCCTGGCCCTCGCGTACACCCAGGCCATGCGGCTGGACGAGGCGGCCGAGCAACTGACCGGAGCGCTGGCCATCTTCAAGGACAGCCGGCAGCGCTTCTGGGAGGGGATGACCAACTTCCGGATGGCCGAGGTCGACCTCGCCGCCCGCCGCCCGGCCTCCGCCGCCAACCACGCCGAACAGGCGCTGACCGCGTTGCGGAGCATCGGCGGCGACTCCTGGCGCGCCACCGTCCTGACCACCCTGGGCCGGGCCCTGCACGCGCTCGGGCACACCGGCCGTGCGCGCGTGTGCTGGCAGGAGGCCCTGGCGACCTTCGAGCGCACGGGGTCCCCGGAGGGCAGCGTGGTCCAGGCGCTGCTGTCGCCGGCCGCCGTCGCCTGACCTGAGGCGTTCACCGCCAACGCGGACGTTTATCGATCGTTCATCGCGCCGGGCCACTCTTATCAGCATCGAACCGCCGCCTCGGGGGGCAAGCGGCTCGGTGCCCAGGCCGCGCAGTTATCTTTGGCGGCCGTGTCATACCCGTCCGGCGGCCCACGGGGGAGTCGCCGGCCGGGCTTGACCAAGCATCAAGCGCCCATTCAGGAGTTGATCTCTGTGAGCACCGACAACAAGGCTCCGGTCACGGGTGACCGGGACACCATCAGGCCAATGGACAACCACCAGCCCATCATCGGGCCGATGGACAACCACCAGCCCATCATCGGGCCCAATGTCACGCCTCGGGTCAAGAAGCCGGGAGAGCGGGACATCGTCAAGCCGATGGACAACCACCAGCCCATCGCCGCCACGGGCGTCACCGCCGAGGACAACCACCAGCCTCTCGGCGAGCCCAGGTAACAACCGCTGAACCGACGGAGTTCCGGACCGGGGGGGGGTCTGAACCCGGAGGTTCCGAACCGGGGGTCCGAACCAGGGGGGTTCCGAACCAACGGGGGCATTCGGGGGATCGCAGGGGCCGGTTCAATGGCAGGGAGGGGATGCCATTGAATCCGGCCCCTGCGGCGATTTTCCATCTCGCCGGTAAAACCTGCGACATTCGACAGCTTTCTGCCACAAGTATCGAACATTTGCGCACACTTGCCGCTAGTTTGTTTTTGGAAACAGCAACGCCCGTAGTTCACCAAGGAGTTGGAATGACCCGCACAATGAAGTCGTTCGCCGTCGCCGCACTGGCACTGGCCGCACTCGGCGGCGCCTCGATGCCTGCCATGGCCGACAACCACCTCCCCATCGCGGCGAACTCCGCGACCACCCTCGACAGCCACGCTCCGATGGCGCCGCAGGACAGCCACGCACCGTTCGCACCGCTGGACAGCCACGCCCCCTGAGCGGAGGCGCATCAGACCCCGGGTCACGGATCCACGTAACGGGGGCCGGGCATACGCCCGGCCCCCGTTGCCCTTCGCGGCACCTCGCCATTCCTCTTCCGCAACGCAGCGCAGAGAACTGACGTATCGTCAGGAACGGTGCTACAGTCACGCCGCACTCCCCGCCTGGCACCCACCCACCCCAGGAGGCGCGCCGTGTTCGACCCCGCTCGTATCCACACGCTCTGGGAACTGGTCGAGTATCGCGCGCGGGCCTCCGGGGGCGCGCCGATGTTCTTCGACGGGGACGGGCGGACCGCGACGTTCGGCGAAGTGCGGGACGAGGCACTGCGCGCGGCGGCCGGGTTCCGGGAGTTGGGGATCGGGGCCGGTACGCGGGTGATGTGGCAGTTGCCTACGCGAATCGACACGGTCGTCACCTCGCTCGCGCTGGCCCGGCTGGGGGCCGTGCAGACGCCGGTGATCCCGCTGCACCGGGAACGCGAGGTCGGGTTCGTGCTGGCCGGATCGGCGGCGGAGTTCGTGCTCGTACCGGGGGTGTGGCGGGGGTTCGACCACGATGCGATGGTGCGCGGGCTGGCCGGGGACGGGGTGCGGGTCGTGTCGGTGGCGGGCGGGCTGCCCGCCGGGGATCCGGGCACGCTGCCGGAGCTTCAGGAGCTTCCGGAGTCCACGGGAGGAGAGGACGGGGGCACGCGCTGGGTCTACTACACCTCCGGGACGACCGCCGCGCCCAAGGGAGTTGAGCACACCGACGCCTCACTGATCGCCGGCGGCGTGGGGCTGGCGACCGCGCTGGGGATGTCGTCGGACGACGTCGGCTCGATCGCGTTCCCGTACGCGCACATCGCCGGGCCGGACTACGTCATCGCGATGCTGGTCAGCGGGTTCCCCGCGGTGGTGCTCGACACGTTCGAGGCGGGGCGGGCGGCCGAGGTCTACCGGCGGCACGGGGTGACCATGGCGGGCGGGAGCACCGCGTTCTACCAGGCGTTCCACGACGCGTCGCGGCGCCGTCGGGCGGCGGACCCGGGCGCCACCGGGCCGCTGATTCCGTCGCTGCGGCTACTCTCCGGCGGCGGGGCGCCGCTGCCGCCGGAGCTGTACCGGGAGGCCGGGCGGGAGCTGGGGTGCGCGATCGTGCACGGGTACGGGATGACGGAGTGCCCGATGATCGCGATGGGAACGCCGTACGACAGCGACGAGCAGCTGGCGCACACGGTGGGCAGGCCGGTGGCGGGCGCGCGGGTGCGGATCGTACGGGCGGACGGGAGCGAGGCCGCGACCGGCGAGGCGGGCGAGGTGACGGTCGCCGGGACGGTGGTGTGCCGGCGGTACACCGACCCGGCCCCGACCGCGGAGGCGTTCGACGCGCAGGGCCGCTTCCACACCGGTGACCTGGGGTATCTGCGCGCGGACGGGCACCTGGTGCTGACCGGGCGGCTCAAGGACATCATCATCAGGAAGGGCGAGAACATCTCCGCGCAGGAGATCGAGGACCTGGTGCACACGCATCCGGCGGTCGCGGAGGCGGCGGTGATCGGGCTGCCGGACCGGGAGCGCGGGGAGCGGGTGTGCGCGGTGGTCACGCTCGCCGAGGCGGCGAACGGGAACGGGAACAGCACGCCGGGACTCACTCTCGCGGGGCTGACAGCGCATCTGCGGGCGGCCGGGCTGATGACGCAGAAGCTGCCGGAACAGCTGGAGATCACCGAGGAGCTGCCGCGCGGCGGACCGCTGGGCAAGGTGCTCAAGGCGCGGCTGCGGGAGCGGTACGGGGCAACGGCCTAGTGCTGGGCGGTCTTCGGGCACCCGGTTCCGGTCGCACCGGACGCGCCGCTGCTGGACCGGGTGGTGGCGCTCAGCGGGCGGCGCCCTGACTGGACGGCCCCCGCGCCGTCCAGAGGGGAGGGTCCCTTCTCCCCCGGCGCTTGACTCTCACAAGGCCCCCTCCTCTCCCGGCGCTTGACTCTCATAAGGCCCCCTCCTCTCCCGGCGCTTGACTCTCACATCGGTGTGAGGGCTTAGAAGTGGGGCGTCGAACCGAAGCTCCGGGAACGGGAGGCCCTCATGGGCGACGCCGCCGAACACCACTCCACTCCGTACGCCGGACCGCGGGAGCGGATACGGGAGCGGATGCAGGTCCGGATGCGGATGCGGCTGCACGTCGTGCTGCCGTCCGAGTCCGCGGCGATGGCGGTGCGGGACCTGGCCGGGCTCGCGCGGCAGGCCGAGGAACTGGGGTACGCGGGCGTCTGGCTGCCCGATCACCTGCTGCCGCCGGGGCCGTACGGGGCGCCCCCGCAGGCGTACGGCGGGGTGTACGAGCCGCTGGCGGCGCTGGCGTACCTCGCGGCCGTGACCGAGCGGATCACCCTCGGGACGTCGGTGCTGATCGCCCCACTGCGCGAACCGCTGCTGCTCGCCCGGCAGTCGGCGACGCTGGCCCGGCTGAGCGGCGGCCGGTTCGTGCTGGGCGTCGGCGTCGGCTGGCAGCCGTACGAGTTCGCGGCGGCCGGGGTCGGCTTCGGCACCCGGGGCGCGCGGACGGACCGCGCGCTGCGGCTGGTGCGGCACCTGCACACGGGGGCGGGCGGGCCGTACGACGACGGGCGGGTGTCCTTCGACGGGCGTGCGGTGTTCGAGCCCGTACCGGAGGAGCCGGTGCCGTTTCTGATCGGCGGGAACTCGGACGCGGCGCTGCGGCGCGCGGCGGAGTTCGGCGGCTACTGGCAGGGAGTGGGGCTGACCCCGGGCGAATTCGCCGAGCGGCGGCGGTGGTTCGCGCGGGGACCGGCGACCGGCCGGTCCGCAGCGGGCGCGCCCCGCGTCGCGGCCGGGAGCCGTATCGCCTGGGACGGACCGGACCGTACGCTCGCGGAGGTCACCTCCGAGGTCGCGGAGTGGGAGGCGGCCGGGGCCGAGGACCTCGGTGTGTGGTTCGGCGCGGTGGACGGCGGCTTCGAGGGGCGGATGCGGGCCCTGGCGGAGGCGACCGGGGTGGCCGGCGGCCGGATCGGGCAGTGACCGGCCGCGGCCCGCATGCGGAGCGGCCCCCGGCAGAGCCCGCACAGGGAAGCCGCCCGCCGACAGACCCGCATGCGGATGCGGCTCACGGGCGCGTCCCCCGGGACCGGCGGGCGCGGCCCTAACTCCCCTCCCGCAGCTGCGTCTTGAGGACCTTCCCGCTCGCGTTGCGGGGCAGTTCGGCGACGAAGTCCACCTCCCTCGGCACCTTGTAGTTGGCCATCTCGCGGCGCGACCAGGCGATCAGGTCGTCGGCGGTGAGCGAGGAGCCGGGGCGGCGGACCGCGTACGCCTTGCCGACCTCGCCGAGGCGGGAGTCGGGTATGCCGACGACGGCGACCTCGGCGATGTCCGGGTGGCGGGCGAGGAGTTGCTCTATCTCGGCCGGGTAGGCGTTGAAGCCGCCGACGATGAACAGGTCCTTGATGCGGTCGGTGATCCGCAGGTTGCCGTCCGCGTCGAGGACGCCGACGTCGCCGGTGCGCAGCCAGCCGTCGGGGGTGATCGCGCGGGCGGTGGCGACCGGGTCCTCGAAGTAGCCGGACATGACGTGGTAGCCGCGGACCAGGACCTCGCCGGGGCGGCCGGGGGCCGTCGCGCGTCCCGCGGCGTCGACGACCCGGACCTCGGTGTCCGGCAGGGCGCGGCCGGACGTGGCGGCGATGACCTCGGGCGGGTCGCCGCGGCGGCACATCGTGACCACGCCCGAACTCTCCGACAGGCCGTAGGCGGTCAGCACGGTGGCGATCTTCAGCTCGCTGCGCAGCCGTTCGACCAGCTCCAGGGGGACGACGGCGGCGCCGGTGACGACGAGGCGCAGCGCGGACAGGTCGTGCAGTGCCCGGTCCGGGTGGTCCAGGAGCTGCTGGTGGAGGGTGGGCGGTCCGGGGAGGACGGAGATCCGCTCGGCGGCGATGTTGGCGAGCGCGGTCTCCGCGCTGAAGACCGGCTGCGGGACCATCGTCGCGCCGCGCAGCAGGCAGGCGATGATGCCGGCCTTGTAGCCGAAGGTGTGGAAGAACGGGTTGACGATGAGGTAGCGGTCGCCCTCCTGGAGGCCGGCCAGTTCGCTCCAGACGTCGTAGGCGCGCAGGGTCTGGGCGTGGGTGATCACGGCTCCCTTGGGGTGGCCGGTGGTCCCGGACGTGAAGACGATGTCCGAGGGGGCGTCGGGGCGGATCGCGTCGGCCCTGGCGCGGACCGTGCCGGCGGGCACCGCCCGGCCGCCGGCCAGGAAGTCGCGCCAGGTGGTGAAGTCGGCGGGCGCGTCGTCCGCGAGGACCACGACCCGTTCGAGCCGCGGCAGTCCGGGCAGCGGGCCGGACCCGGTGCCCTCCCGGGCGGCGCGGCGCAGCGCGGCGACGTACGAGGTACCGAGGAAGGTGCCCGTGATGAAGAGGATCCTGGCGCGGGTGCGGCGCAGGACGTAGGCGGCCTCGGTGCCCTTGAAGCGGGTGTTGACGGGGACCAGGACGGCTCCCGCGGTCACCGCCCCGAGGGCGGAGACGATCCAGTCGAGGGTGTTGGGCGCCCAGACGGCGACCCGGTCGCCGGGCGCGACACCGGCCGCGATACAGGCCGCCGCGGCCCGCTCCACCCGCTCGCCCAACTCGGCGTACGACACCCGGGCGCGGCCCTCGACGACGGCCTCCCGGGGGCCGTACCGCTCGGCGGCCGTGCGCACCAGCCGGGCGAGGGAGCCGTACTCCAGGTCCGCTCGTGCATCCAGGTCCTCGCGCATCGCGCTCCCTCCCTGCAAAGAGCCGTAACGCACTAGCTGACTGTCCGTCAGATTAGCGGTAGCCTCCTCCGCTGTCAGCACGGACGACCGACCGCGGACGACCGACCACGGAGGTGGCGATGGGGGCAACCCTCAAGGACGCTACGGCGATAGTCGGTATCGGGCAGACTCCCTTTGCCAGACAACTCCCCGCATCCGAGAAGACCTTGGCCTGCCAGGCCATCATCGCGGCACTGGACGACGCCGGCATCGCCCCCTCGGAGGTCGACGCCTTCGCCTCCTACACCATGGAGGAGACCGACGAGGTCGAGATCGCCAAGTCCATCGGCGCCGGCGACGTCACCCACTTCTCCAAGGTCGGCTACGGAGGCGGCGGTTCCTGCGCGACGGTGGCGCACCTGGCCGCCGCCATCGCCACCGGGCAGGCGTCCGTCGGCGTCGCCTGGCGGTCCCGCAAGCGCGGCTCCGGACCGCGCCCCTGGAAGAACACCCGCGTCCAGCTGCCCACCCCCGGGCAGTGGACCCGCCCCTTCGGACTGCTCCGCCCCGCCGACGAGATCGGCATGCTGGCCCGGCGCTACATGCACGAATACGGCGCCACCCGCGACCACTTCTTCAACGTCGCCCTCGCCTGCCGCAACCGCGCCAACCAGAACCCGGCCGCGATCATGTACGACCGCCCGCTGACCCGGGAGATGTACATGACCGCCCGCTGGATCAGCGAACCGCTCTGCCTCTTCGACAACTGCCTGGAGACGGACGGGGCGCTGGCCTGCGTCGTGGTCGCAGCCGGGCGGGCCCGCGACTGCCGCCGCCCGCCCGTCTACGTCCACGCCGCCGCACAGGGCCTGCCCGCCCAGCACCACGGCATGGTCAACTACTGGAACGACGACCCGCTCACCGGCCCCGCCTGGACCGCCGCCCGGCGCCTCTGGAAGGGCGCCGACCTCGGCCCGCAGGACGTCGACGTGGCACAGATCTATGACGCGTTCACCCCCCTGATCCCCCTCTCGCTGGAGGGATACGGCTTCTGCGGACGCGGCGAGGGCGCGGCCTTCACCGAGGGCGGCGCCCTGGAGACCGGCGGCCGGCTCCCCCTCAACACCGGCGGCGGCGGCCTCTCCGAGGCGTACGTCCACGGCTTCAACCTCATCACCGAAGGCGTCCGGCAGCTGCGCGGCACCAGCACCGCACAGGTCCCGGACGCCGCCACCTGCCTGGTCACCGCGGGCGAGGGCGTCCCCACCTCCGCCCTGCTGCTGAGGAGTTGACACCCGATGAACGCACCCGAGCCGGCGCCCACCCACACATCCGTCACTTCATCCACCACTTCATCCCCCACTCCGTCCGCCACTGTCCGTGATCCCATGACCACAAGCGTGCCATCCGCCACTGACAATCGCCCGGACCCCGCCGCCGACCTGCTGCTTCCCGTCCCCGACGACGACGGCGCACCGTTCTGGGACTACGCCGCGCGCGGCGAACTCCGCGTCCAGACCTGCTCCGACTGCGACGAACCGCGCTTCCCGCCCCGCCCCTGCTGCCCGCACTGCCAGTCCTTCACCGCCCACTGGCAGCGGATGAGCGGACGCGGCCGGATCTGGTCGTTCGTGGTGCCGCACCCGCCGCTGCTGCCCGCGTACGCCGCCCAGGCGCCGTACAACGCGATCATCGTGGAGCTGGCCGAGGCACCGCGCATCCGCCTCGTCGGCAACCTCGTCGCGACGCCGGACGGCGCGCTCAACTCCGTGGACCCCGCCCGGCTGCGCATCGGCGCCCCGGTGAAGGTCGCCTTCCACACCCTGCCCGGCGGGGTCACCGTGCCCCGCTGGCTCCTGGAACGGCCGTGACGGCCCCCGGGGTCCGCACCGCGACCGACGGCGGGGTCGCCCTGGTCACCCTGGACCGGCCCGCGCGGCACAACGCCGTCGACCTCGCCACCGCCGACCGACTCGCCGCCCTCTGGCGGGAGTTCCGCCACGACGACACCGTACGGGCGGCGGTGGTCACCGGCGCCGGCGGCCGGGCCTTCTGCACCGGCATCGACCGCACCGCGGACGTACCCCAGCCGGCCTCCCCGTTCTCCCTCGACGACCCCATGATCCGCATCGGCCCCAAGGCCAACGACCTGTGGAAACCGGTCGTCGCCGCGGTCGACGGGATGGCCTGCGGCGGCGCCTTCTACCTCCTGGGCGAGGCGGAGTTCATCGTCGCCTCCGAGAACTCCACCTTCTTCGACCCGCACACCACCTACGGGATGGTCAGCGCCTACGAGGCCATCTACATGGCCCAGCGGATGCCCTTCGGGGAGATCGCCCGGCTGTCCCTGATGGGCACGGCGGAACGGCTGGGCGCCCGGCGCGCGTACGAGATCGGGCTGGTCTGCGAACTGACCCCGCCCGGCGGCGCGGTGGCGGCGGCGCTGCGCTGCGCCGCGGTGCTCGCCGCGCAGCCCACCGACGCCGTCCAGGGCACCGTACGGGCCCTGTGGGCGGCCAAGGAGGCGGCCCGCGCGCAGGCGCTGGCGCACGCCCCGCAGCTGATCGCGCTGGGCAGTCTGCCGCCGGACCGCCAGGCGGAACTCTTCGCCGGCCGCCCGCGCAACGCGCAGCCGCCGCCCGTCAGATGACGGCTGCCCCGCCGCTCACATCGTGGTCTGGGCTACATCTTGGTGTCTGGGCTACATCTTGGTCTTGTGCGCCCGGGTGATCTGGCAGGTGAACCAGAACTGCTGGTAGTTGTTGGCGGGCAGGGAGTACTGGGCGGTGTAGGTCTCGGTCGCGCCCGGGGCCACCACGACGCTGCGCTGGTGCAGCCCGTAGGCGGTGCCGTCCGCCGGCTTCGCCTTCATCCAGTTCACGGCCATGTCGTAGGAGAACGTGCTCGTCCTGGACGGGTTGGTGATCGAGACCGTGTAGGTGAACTGGTGCAGCGAGTTCGAGTAGTCGCAGCCGCTGCCGCGCACGTCGCTGCGGCCGTCCGGGTCGAAGGTCTCCTCGGTCGGCGTCGGCGAGTAGGTGTAGGACGGCGTGTAGGACGAGGACGACGGCGTCGGGCTGTACGGGTTGTAGCCGGTGGAGGACGACGGCGTCGGGAAGTTCGTCGGGAAGGGGTCCACCTTGGGCCGGGCGAACGCGCAGCCGCTGACCGTGGCGAGCGCCGTCACCGCCAGCCCGGCCGCGACCGCCGCCCTGATCCCCCTGCGGGTGCCCCCTCCGCCGACCGTGGCGGCCGTACCCGTGCGTGCGCACTGCTGCATGACGTCTGCCCATCCCCCGTAGAACCATCCGATACGACGCCACCCCAAGGGTTGACGCGTGCACGGCACCCTAGCAAGAGCCGCTGACGGCCCGCGCGGGGCCCATTTGTGCGAACCGGCGCAGGTGGCCCTGCTTGTCTAGCGGGGCCAGACGGGCAGGCGTAGCGTCGGTCACGGAGGACGAGCAGGACGAGCCGAAGCGAGGCGACGCCGGTGGTGCGCAACGTTCTCGGATGCCTGATCGCCCTCATCGGAGCGACGGCCGCCGTCTGGAGCCCCTTCCGTCCCTGGTACGACGGCCGTCACGGCAGTGACGTGCGGATCGAGGACCTCTTCAACGGCATCACGGACAACAGCGCCACGCTGTTCGGGTCGCTGGTGCTCCCCATGGTCTTCGCCGGGCTGCTGACCCTGGTCGGGGTGGTGCTGCGCTCGCGGCTGGTCATCACCGTCGCGGGCCTGGTCGTGCTGGGCTTCACGATCCTGTGGATGGTCCGCCAGGGGCAGACCGCGGGCGAGCTGTCCGCCGGCACCCACGGGCTGGGCGTCGGCGCGGCCAACGCCCTTGGAGGCGGCGCGCTGCTGATCCTGGGCGCCCTGGTCATGCGCGGGCGCCCGCGCCGGGTGCTCGAACGCTACGACGACCGCGAGCCCTGTCCGCCGCCGGCCCCCGAGGACTGGGGCCCGGAACCGTACGTCGGGGACACCCACAGCATCTACCGCGCGGAGGACGACACTCCGCCCGCCCCCTGGGCGGCCCCGCCGCCACCGACCCGGCAGCACCCGCAGCCACCGACCCGGCCGGACCACCGGCAGCGGCCCACTCCCCCCGTGGAGTGGGGCAAGGAGCGGCGGTATCCCGGCGCGCAGGGGCAGCCCGGCCCGCCGGGTCCGGGGCCCCAACAGCCCCCGGACAACGGGGCGTAGACCACGGCGACGGGTCGTGGCACTCGGAGGCCGGACTACGGCCGCCGCGCCAGGCCCGTCCCCTTGGCGGCGTCCAGGGCGTAGACGCAGCGGTCCTTGCTGCACGCGTAGACGACCCCGCCGACCGCCACCGGCGAGCCGGTGATCTCGCCGCCGGTCGCCAGCTTCCAGCGCAGCTGGCCGCCCATCGCGTCGAGGGTGTACAGGCAGTGGTCGGCCGACCCGAAGTGCACCCGGCCCTCCGCGACGACGGGGGAGCCCACCACCTCGGCGCCCGCCTGGAAGCGCCAGCGCGGGGTGCCGGTCACCGCGTCGAGGGTGTAGAGCGCCTTGCCGCTGCCCAGGTGGACGGCGCCGTGCGCGACCAGCACCGGCTCGGTGGACTGGCGGGCCTCGGTGGCGATCCGCCAGCGGTCCCGGCCGTCCGCCGCGTCGAGGGCGTAGACCGTGCCCAGATAGTCGGCGAGGTAGATCCCGCCGCCGGTGACGGCCGGGCCGGGCGCGAAGGCGGGCGGGCTCACGAAGACCGCGGGCGCCTCGAAGTGCCAGCGCATCTCGCCACGGGCGATGTCGATCGCCAGCACCCGCGCCCCGGCGACCACATAGACCGCCCCGTCCGGCGCGGGCAGCAGCCGCATCGGCACACCGCCGCAGGACGCCGCGTCGCCCACGGGATACGACCAGCGCTCGGCGCCGGTGCGCAGCTCCAGTGCCTTCAGTCGCGCGTCGGCCCAGACGAAGACCGTGCCGTCGTGCAGGACCGGCCCGGCCTCGGCGGTCTCGAAGTCCGTCTGGACGCCGCCGATCTCCCACAGCAGCTCGCCGTTGGCGGCCTCCCACGCCTGGACGCCGCCGCCCCGGGTGCCGGTGACGACGGTGCCGCGGCCGGCCGCGAGGGCGTAGACCCAGCCCTCGGTGCCCAGCCGCCAGCGCTCGGTGCCGTCGTCGGCGTCGAGGGTGTAGAGGGTCGGGCCGTCCGAGGCGTGGATCCGGCCGTCCGCGACCGCCATCGCCCACGCGACGTCACGGGTCTTGAACTGCCGCCGCCCGCTGGCCACATCGAGTGCGTGCACCTCGAAGGAGGTGACGTAGAGCAGGTCGCCGGCGACCACGGGGGTGCCCCACACGTCGTTCGACATCCGGAACCGCCACGGGCGCCAGCGGCCCGGCTCGGCGGCCGGGGCCTCGGGCGCGGCCACCGGCGCGGGCGGGGCCGGCGGGGCGGCCTGGATCCCGTCTCCCGCCGCGCCGTTGGGGGCGGCGGCACCCTGCTGCGGCACACCGGCCGCCGCCGGGCCGCCGCCGGGCGGCCGGACCCAGTTCGTCGCGGCACCGGCCTGGGCGCGCTGCGGCGCGGGCTCCCCGGCGCGTGGCCCGGGCCCTATCGGGGCGTGCGAACCGCCGAGTCGTACGGGACCGCCGGCGGGGGCGAGGTCCGCCGCCGCGGCCTCCGGGCCCACCGGCTGCGGCACCGGCATCGCGCCACGGGGGTCGGCGCCGCGGTGCGCGGCGGGACCGGCGCCGATCCGGGGCTGGCCGCCGTACTCGGCCGGCGGGCTCTCAGGCCGGGGCGGCGCCACCGGCTGCTGCGGCGCGGCGGCCTGCGGCGGGGGCGGCGGCACCGCGGACTGCGGGCGGCCGGCGCCGCGGGGGACGGAGGCGGCGCGCGGGGTGCTCTGCGGGACGGCGCCGCGACCGCCGCCGCGCCGCTGCTCGATGAGCGCCACGGCACCGGGCGGCAGCCAGGCCGACGCGGTGCCGCTGTCGTCGCTGCCGGAGCCGAACAGATGCGGCGCCAGCTGCGACTGGAGGTCGGCCGGGGACGGCCGGTGGGCCGCCTCCATCTGCATACAGGACTCCATCAGCGGCCGGAGCTCGTCCGGCAGCCCGGCCAGGTCGGGGCCCTCCCGGAGCAGCATGAAGACCGTCTCGACGGGGTTGGCGCCGTGGAACGGGGCGTGCCCGGTGGCGGCGAAGACCAGCGTGGAGCCGAGCGAGAAGACATCGCTGGCGCCCGTGACGCTGCGGGAGTCACGGGCCTGCTCGGGCGACATGTAGGCAGGGGTGCCCACGGCCACGTTGGTCATCGTCAGCCGGGTGTTGGACACCCCGGAGGCGATACCGAAGTCGATCACCCGCGGACCGTCCTCGACCACCAGGACGTTGGACGGCTTCAGATCGCGGTGCACCAGCCCGGCGCCGTGGATCGACTGGAGCGCCTCCGCGATCCCGGCGGCCAGCCAGCGCACCGCCTGGGCCGGCAGCGGCCCGCATTCATTGACTATTTCCTCCAGGGAGGGCGCGGGGACGTACGCCGTCGCCAGCCAGGGCACGGCCGCCCTGGGGTCGGCGTCGACCACCGCCGCGGTGTAGAAGCCGCTGACCGCGCGGGCCGCCTCGACCTCGCGGGTGAACCGGACCCGGAACAGCTGGTCCTCGGCGAGTTCGGTGCGGACCGTCTTGATCGCCACCCGCCGGCCGGACGCCGACCGCGCCAGATAGACCAGGCCCATGCCGCCGGCTCCGAGACGGCCGAGGACCTCGAACGGGCCGATCCGCCGGGGATCGTGCTGCGTCAGCTGCGTCAGCTGCTCCACCACTTGCCTGCCACCTCCCCGTGGGGCGTAAAAGAGACTCTCAAGAGCCACGGGCCGCCGAGAGCCACTGCCCCGTGCAGCGTCTCACCGCCTGGCCGAAACGGCCGTACGCACCCTGATTCTTCCTGGCCGGGCCGACGGTTGCGAACCCGGGGCCTGTCGGTCGTGTCACGAATCACCCCCTGCAATGCGCAACAAGGCCATTACCCGGCGTATTCCACCCCCGCCTGACGTGCTCCGATACGTCCGCGGACGGGCGGTTACCGAGGGGTTACCGGCAAGTTGCGCGCCGCCCCGAATCGACACCGGGGGAATTCCTTCCGCTCATCACCCCATCCGGACGGATGGATTCCGCGCGGAAAACCGGACGAAGAGCGCACGCACACCCGTCCGCCGCGCACCGCGCGGCCGCCCCGGCGACCGGCCGCCGGTGGCCGAAACCATGCCCTTCGCCTCCACCTGACGAGAGGCGTCCCGCCCGTACCGCTCCGCATGCCATCCCCCGCACACCGCCCCTGCGCGCCGGTGGGCCACCGCCGGTGCGCTCAATTCTGCGTCGTCCAGGGCGATTTCGGGGGCAGGACACTGCGCGTGGCGCACGAATTGCCGCAGCGCCGCCCCGCCTCCACTCCAAGCTAGCCGTGGGATACGCGTCCCGCGCGGTCAGGATTCGAACGCAGGGGCGATTCATGCTCGACTGCCGCGCGGTGGACGCCGCCCCCACAAAGGGTGCGGAGCCCCAACGAGCCACCCCGGGCGCACACTTGTCGTCGGAGCGGCGGGCGTTGTCCACCGAAGTTGTCCACAGCCTGTTGATAACACCATTCACTGGATCGGACCAATGGACGCCCTGCCGATCCGGGCCGCGATCAGGCCCGTTATCAGGGCGGCAACGAGGACTCGAAGCCCCGAACTCCCCCGTCCCCATTTGCAGGCAGCCAAATCGCGCTCCGATCACCCCTCGGTAAGCTGACGGCATGACAGGACAAGTTCGAACCGTCGACGGCAGAGTTGCCGGCCGCCGCGGACAGGCGACGCGGCAAAAGCTTCTCGACTGCCTCAGCGAAATGCTCAGTTCGTCCCCCTATCGGGACGTCAAAGTCATCGATGTGGCCCGCAAAGCGGGCACTTCGCCCGCAACGTTCTATCAGTACTTCCCCGATGTGGAAGGCGCCGTCCTCGAAATCGCCGAGGAGATGGCCAAAGAAGGCGCAAGTCTGACCGATCTGGTCGCCGAACGCTCCTGGGTGGGCAAGTCCGGCTGGCAGGCTGCGGAGGAGCTGGTCGACGGCTTCCTCTCCTTCTGGCGCAAGCACGACGCGATTCTGCGCGTGATCGACCTGGGTGCGGCCGAGGGCGACAAGCGGTTCTACAAGATCCGCATGAAGATCCTCAACGCGGTCACCAACTCCCTTACGGACTCCATCCAGGAACTCCAGAGCAAGGGCAAGGTCGACAAGGACGTCAGCCCGGCGGCCATGGCCGGCTCGATCGTCGCGATGCTGGCGGCGGTCGCCGGACACCAGAAGGGCTTCCAGAGCTGGGGCGTCAAGCAGGCCGACCTCAGGCCGAATCTGGCCCTGCTGGTGCACTTCGGCGTCACCGGTAAGAAGCCGACCAAGTAACCGGGATTGCCGGATACCGGATCGAACCGGTCGCGTCGAGAGCCCGCCTGCCTCGATGTCCCGGTGTTTCCGGGACAGTTCGCCCTCCGTCCTGAGTCCGTCCTGCCATAGCCGTTTCGCGCACGCAGCGGGTGCCGACCGCCCCTCCGGGGTCCGTACGGCGCCCGCTGCGCGTGTATGGCGGCCCGTCGAGCGCCGGCAGGTCAGCGCCGGTCCAGCCGGAACAGCCTGATCTCCCGCGCCACCCGCGCCTGATAGGCGGCGTACGGCGGCCAGCGGTCCCGTGCCGCCCGCCAGGCCCGCGCCCGCTCCTCCCCCGTGAGCAGCCGGGCCCGCACCGGAATGTCCCGGCCCCGCCAACTCACCTCCGCCTCCGGGTTCTTGAGGAGGTTTCCGGTCCAGGCCGGATGCCCCGGCCGCCCGAAGTTGCTGCCGATCAGCAGCCAGCCGCCGTCGTCCTGCGGCAGGCAGGCCAGCGGGGTGCGCCGCGGCCGCCCGCTCCTGGCACCGGTCGCGGTCAGGACCGCACCGGGCAGCATCCGGGCGCTGAGCAGCACCCGCCCGCGGGTCAGCCGGTGGACGGCGCGGTCCAGCGCGGGGACGACGTGCGGCGCGATCCGCGCGAAGGTCCGGGTCGCGGAGACCCGCTGCACCAGCCGCTCTCCCGTGGGCATCAGGCGCCGGCCACCGCTCGGACCGCGCGCGGCGCCCCGTCCGCGTCCGCGAACAGGCCGGCCTGTTCGGCGGCCCGGGCCCGCAGCCGGTGCACCGGCCCCAGCAGCAGCTCGTCGCAGGCCGCCCGCTTGAAGTAGAGGTGCGCGTCGTGCTCCCAGGTGAAGCCGATCCCGCCGTGCAGCTGCACCGCCTCGGCCGCCACCGCGCGCAGCGCCTCCAGCGCCTGGGCGAGCGCCAGTGCACCCACACCGGGCCCGTCGGCCTCCCCGGTCCGTCCGCCGCCCGCCGCCCAGGCCGCGTAGTACGCCGCCGAGCGGGCCGCCTGCACCGCCACGTACAGGTCCGCGAGCCGGTGCTGCACGGCCTGGAAGGAGCCGATCGGCCGGCCGAACTGGGTGCGTTCCTGTACGTAGCCGACCGTACGGGCCAGCGCCGCGTCGGCCGCGCCGACCGCCTCGGCGGCCAGCGCCGCGGCCGCCGACGCCCCGGTGGCGGCCAGCGCCCCGGCCACCCCGGCACCCTCCCCGCCCGGCTCCCGGCCCGCCTCGCCCGCCCCCTCGCCCAGCAACTCGGCGGCCACGTCGCGGAGTTCGATCCGCGCCTGCGGCCGGGTCTCGTCCATCGCGGTCTGCCGGGTCCGCAGCAGACCGGGCGCCGCGGCCCCGTCCGGCCCCTGCGCCCGTACGACGAAGAGCCGGGTGCGGCTGCACGCGAACCCGCCCGTGTGCGCGGCGACCACCAGCACATCGGCGGTGTGCCCGTCGAGGACCTGCCCGGCCTCCCCGTAGAGCCGCCAGCCCGCACCGCCACCCGGCGACGGCGGCGGCTGCGGCGACCGCGCCTGGATCCCACCGGCCCGGCCGCCGCCCGCCCAGTCGCCGTCGTTGGGCCCGGTCAGCGCCAGCGCGGTGGCCAGCCGCCCGCCCGGTACGGCGAGGGTGGCGGTCAGCTCCCCGGCGGCGAGGGCGGGCAGCAGCTCGGCGCGCTGGCGTGCGCTGCCGAGCGCCAGGATCAGCGGGGCGGCCAGTACGGCGGTGGCGATCAGCGGCGAGGGAAGCACGACGCGGCCGGTTTCCTCGCAGGCCAGGGCGAGTTCGGTGGGCCCGCAGCCGACCCCGCCATACGCGGTGGGCAGGGCCAGTCCGGGCAGCCCGAGCTGCCGGGCGAGTTGCCGCCACAGCCCGGCGTCATGGCCCTCCGGGGTGCGTACCGCCGCCTTGACCTCGTCCGGACCGCAGCGTTTGCGCAGCAGTTCGCGCAGGGTGCGGCGGATCTCGTCCTGCTCCTCGGTGAACGCGGCATCCATCGGCGGGCTCCTCCCGGCCGTGCGCTACCGCCCGCCCGGTCGGGCGGGACGTGCGGCGCAGGCTCTGACGTGGTGCGCCAGCAGGCGATCTGACGGGGCGTCATGGTAAGGAGGCCGCCCGCAGTTTCCCAGTCCCGGACGGACTTTCCCGGCCGTCCTCGCCCTCCGCGCCCCCGGTACGCACCCTCCGGAACGCGCTCTGCCCGCCCCGCCATATCTGATGTACCGTCAGATTCATGACGTCAGGGACCCTTTCCCGGAACCGCAAGGTCGCCGTCGCCGGAGTCGCCCTGTCCGACTGCGGACGCGTGGACGCGGCCACCCCCTACGCCCTGCACGCCCAGGCCGCCCGCCGGGCGCTCGCCGACTCCGGCCTCGACCGCTCGGTGATCGACGGCTTCGCCTCGGCGGGCCTCGGCACCCTCGCGCCCATCGAGGTCGCGGAATACCTGGGCCTGCGCCCCACCTGGGTCGACTCCACCTCGGTCGGCGGTGCGACCTGGGAAGTGATGGCCGCGCACGCCGCCGACGCGATCGCCGCCGGCCGGGCCGACGCCGTGCTGCTGGTCTACGGCTCCACCGCCCGCGCCGACATCAAGGCGCGGCGCCGCACCGCCAACCTCTCCTTCGGCGCCCGCGGCCCGCTCCAGTTCGAGGTCCCCTACGGGCACACCCTGATCGCCAAGTACGCGATGGCCGCCCGCCGCCACATGCACCAGTACGGGACGACCCTGGAACAGCTGGCCCAGATAGCCGTCCAGGCGCGCACCAACGCGGCGACGAACCCGGACGCCCTGTACCGCACACCGATCACCGTCGACGAGGCGCTCTCCGGCCCGATGATCGCCGACCCGTTCACCAAGCTGCACTGCTGCATCCGCTCCGACGGCGGCTGCGCGGTACTGCTGGTCGCCGAGGACCGTGTGCCCGACCTGGCCAAGCCCCCGGTCTGGGTGCTCGGTTCGGGCACCGCCGTCTCGCACACCACCATGTCGGAGTGGGACGACTTCACCGTCTCCCCGGCCGCCGTCTCCGGCCGGCTGGCCTTCGAACGCGCCGGCGTCCGCCCCTCGGAGATCGACCTCGCCGAGATCTACGACGCCTTCACCTATATGACCCTGGTGACCCTGGAGGACCTGGGCTTCTGCGCCAAGGGGGAGGGCGGCGCGTTCGTCGGGAAGGGGCGTCTGCTGCGGGACGGCGAGCTGCCGGTGAACACCGACGGCGGTGGGCTGGCCGCCTGCCACCCGGGGATGCGCGGACTGTTCCTGCTGGTCGAGGCGGTACGCCAGCTGCGCGGCGAGTCCGGCCCGGGCCGGCAGGTACGGAAACCCGGCGGCGGCCTGCCGCAGCTCGCGGTGGCCTCCGGTACGGGCGGCTGGTTCTGCTCGTCGGGGACGGTGGTGCTCGGGCGGGGGTAGGCAGAATCTATACAGGCGTCATAGACAAGCGTCTAAGACGCCTGTACAGTCGTGCTCGCAAGCCGCCACCGCCCAGGAGCACCACCGTCCGGAGGGAATCCGCCATGCCCGGCACCGACGCAACGCCCCGCGCCTCCCGGCCAGTTCAGCCGGTCACGTCCGCTCAGCCCATCCCCTCCGTGCGGACCGTGCTGATCTCCGGGGCCGGTATCGCCGGCCCGGCGCTCGCCTACTGGCTGCACCGCTACGGCTTCGCGGTCACCGTCGTGGAGCGCGCCCCCGCGCTACGGACCGGCGGCTACAAGGTCGACATCCGGGGCGCGGCCATCGACGTCGCCGAGCGGATGGGGATCCTGGAGGACATCCAGCGCTCCAGTGCGGACATGCGGACCGGCGCCTACGTGAACGGCAGCGGCAAACGGATCGCCACCCTCCCCGCCGACATCTTCGGCGCCCGCGTCGGCCGCGACGACGAGATCATGCGCGGCAGGCTGGTGCAGATCCTCCACGAACGGACCCGGGCGGACGTCGCGTACCTCTTCGGCGACTCGATCACGTCCCTGACACCGCTCACGGGCAGCGGGGAGCGCGGCGTCGAGGTCACCTTCGAGCGGGGCGCGACCCGCCGCTTCGACCTGGTCGTGGGCGCCGACGGGCTGCACTCCACCGTCCGGCGGCTCGCCTTCGGCCCCGAGGAGCGCTTCCTGCGGCACCTCGGCGGGTACCTCTCGGCCTTCTCGATGGAGAACGAACTCTCCCTGGACCGCGAGGAGTTGTACCACGCCCTGCCCGGCAAGCTGACCTGCGTCTACCACTCGGCCGGAGAGCCGGGTGCCAAGGGCCTGCTCGGTTTCCGCTCCCCGCGGCTGGAGTACGACCACCGGGACACCGAGCGCCAGCTCGACCTGCTGGACGGCGCGTTCGCGGGCGACGGCTGGCAGATCCCCCGGCTGCTGGAAGCGGCCCGCGAGGCCGACGACTTGTACTTCGACGGCCTCCACCTCGTCCAGATGGACCGCTGGTCCCGCGGGCCGGTCGTACTGCTCGGCGACGCCGCGCACTGCGCCTCGCCCGCCTCGGGGCAGGGCACGGGGATGGCGCTGGTCGGCGCGTACGTACTCGCCGGGGAGCTGGCGGCGGCCGGCGGCGAGCCGACGGTGGCGTTCGCGCGCTACGAGGCGGAGATGCGCGGCTATGTCGCGGTCAATCACGCGCTGGCGGAGAAGTTCGCCCGCGAGATGACGCCGCCGACCTGGTGGCGGATCCGGCTCCGGCATCTGATGCTGCGGATGCTGCCGCACATGCCCTGGAAGGACTGGGTCGCACGGAAGGTCGCCGAGGACGTGCAGCGCGGCGCCCACGCGATCACGCTCAAGGACTACTCGCTGCCGCCGGTGGCCGCGGCCCCTCCCGCGCGGCCCACGTACGCTGCCTGACATGGCCGATCACCACGCGCACCCCGACCGCTCGCCCCGCCCCGCCGGCCGGCCCTCCCCCGAGGCCGCGACGGAGGGGGCCGCCGCCGCGGACGCCTTCCGCGAGCTGCTGCGCGGGCTGCGGGTCTGGGAGTGCGAACTGCCGTCGTTCGACCCCGGGCAGGCGCCCGCCGAGCCGCTGCCGCTCTTCCGGCGGTGGCTGCGGGAGGCCGCCGAGGCCGGTGTTCCCGAGCCGCACACCATGACCCTGGCGACGGCGGACGAGGCCGGCGACCCCTCCGTACGGACCCTGATGCTGCACGACGCCGACGAGCGGGGCTGGCACTTCGGCACCCACCGCGGCAGCCGCAAGGGCCGCGAACTGGCCGCCCGACCGCGGGCCGCGCTCGGCTTCTACTGGGCGGCGGTCGGCCGCCAGGTACGGATCCGCGGCACGGTGACCGCGGCCGGCCCGGAGGAGAGCGCGGCCGATCTGCACCACCGCTCGACCGGCGCGCTGGCGGCGGCGCTGGTCGGCCACCAGAGCGAGGTGCTCGGCTCGACCGAGGAACTGGCCCGCGCCTCGGACGCCGCCTGGGAGCGCGCCCGCCGCGAACCGGACGCACCGGTCCCGAGCTGGACGCTGTACGTCCTGCGCGCCGATGAGGTGGAGTTCTTCCAGGGCGATGCCCGGCGGCGCCACGTACGGCTCGACTACCGTCGTACGGAGGGTGGTTGGGAGCGGGAGCTGCTCTGGCCGTGAGGGTGTGGCGTGGGGACGTAACGGGGCGGCGGCCTACGGGAGCGCCGCCGTCAGGGCCTACAGCTGCTGGTACATGATGTGCAGCCCCACATACCCCTGGGTGGGGTGGTGGAAGCCCTCGGGCAGCGTCGTCATGATCGTGAAGCCGAGGGACCGCCAGAGGGCGACGGCGCCGGTGTTGGTCTCCACGACGGCGTTGAACTGCATCGCCCGGTAGCCCTCGGCGCGGGCCCAGGCCAGGACGTGCTCGCCCAGGGCCCGTCCGGTGCCGCGCCGGCGGTACCGCGGGTCGACCATGAAGCTGGCGCTGGCGATGTGCCCGGCGCCGCCGAAGTGGTTGGGGTTCATCTTCGCCGAGCCCAGCACCGCCCCGGAGTCGTCGACGGCGACGACCGTACGGCCGGGCGGCTCCAGCATCCAGCTCGCGCGGGCCGCCGGCTCGTCGATGTCGCGCGGATAGGTGTAGGTCTCCCCGGCCCGCACGATGTCCCGGAAGAACGGCCAGACGGCGGGCCAGTCGGCGGCGGTCGCTTCGCGGATCAGTACGGGTGCGGTCGGCAGGGATGCGGTCGGCACGGACGGGGTCGGTGCGGGCGGGTTCGGCTCGGATGGGTTCGGCACCGGAACAGCGTGCCGCGGACCGGGCGGGGCCGCCACCGGATTACCGCGGGCCTCCAGGCCGCCGGCCCGCCGCCCGTGCCGTCTCGCTCACCCGACGTGCGCCGGCCGGAAGACCGGGACCGCGTACCCGCCGCCGCCCGCCGCCGCTTCCTCGCGCGAGTCCGGGGGGTCCGTGCGGAAGTGCACCGTGAGCGGCATCCCGATCCGGAGGTCCGCCGCCGCGCAGTCCGTCACCTCGGTCATCATCCGCGGGCCTTCGGCGAGTTCGACCACGGCCGCCACGTACGGGACCCGGTCACCGAAGGGCGGGAGGTCGTTGCGGTGCACGACGGACCAGGTGTAGAGGGTGGCGCGGCCGCACGCCGGCTCCCAGCCGACGTCCTCGCTCCAGCAGCGCGGGCAGAACTCGCGCGGGTAGTGGTGGACCGCCCCGCACCCCGCGGCCCGGCACCGGCGCAGCAGCAGCCGCCCCGCGGCCGCGGCGTCCCAGTAGGTCCGGGTGAAGGCGTCCGCCTCCGGCAGATCGGACCGCACCACCGCACTCCCGGCGGCGCCTGCCGCCCCGGCCGGGCTCCCCGCACGTCCCGTACTCGTCCGTCCCGCACTCATCCGCACACCCCCAGCGCGCACCGCTGTTCACGTCCCGGGTCAACCCTGACGGTACGTCAGTTCAGCGGATGGACGGCCGGGCGCGCAAGGGGCCGGGGTCGCGAGCCGCCCGAAGCGCACCGGCCCGGCCCCGATGGACCCGCGCGCGAAGCTTTACCGTGCAGCCCCATTCCTGACATGCCGTCAGTTCAGTAATCTGACTATGCGTCAGCTATCCGCCGCGCACGGAGCGGGAGCAGTGCGGTGCGGTGCGCCAGCGCGCGGTGTGCAGCGCGGGCTGACCGGTGCGCGCACGCGGTGCGGTGTGCGGTGCGGCGCGCAGTGCAGTCAACGAGAGCCGTCACACAGGAGCGGGCGTCTGCGATGCTTGGATCGACTCACGGCACCCTCACCACGCACTCCCGGCCGGCCCGTGTCGTGGCCTGCGGGGAGCAACCCCCCCACACCGTCCACAGCATGACCGACCCACGGGGCGACGCCGGGCGGCCCGGCGACGGCGCCGTCGACCGCGACGTCAGCGGCCGTCCGCTGCGCGCCCCCGTCCCCGACCTGGACCGCTTCTTCCGGCCCGAGTCCGTGGCGGTGATCGGCGCCTCGGACAGCGAAGGCCGGCCCAACACCGGCATCACGCGCCAGCTCATCGCCTGGGCGGAGCGGGTCGGCGCCCGGCTCCACCCGGTCAACCCCGGACGCGAGCAGGTCTTCGGCCGGGCCTGCCACGCCACCGTCGCCGACCTGCCCGAAGCCGTCGACCTCGCCGTGCTGCTGGTCGGCGACCCGCTGCCGGTCATCGAGCAACTGGCCGAGGCCAAGGTGAAGTTCGCGGTGGCCTTCGCCTCCGGCTTCGCCGAGACCGGCGCGGACGGGGCCGCCGCCCAGGACCGGCTCGCCGAGGCCGTCGAACGCTCCGGCCTGCGGCTCCTCGGGCCGAACACCAACCTCAACGCCTTCGAGAAGTTCCGCGACGATCTGGACGGTCCGGCCATCGCGCTGATCACGCAGTCAGGCCACCAGGGACGGCCCGTCTTCACCCTCCAGGAGCTGGGCATCCGCCTCTCGCACTGGGCCCCGACGGGCAACGAGGCCGATCTGGAGACCGCCGACTTCCTCTCCTACTTCGCCGCGCGTCCCGAGGTCGGGGCGATCGCCGCGTATGTGGAAGGGCTCAAGGACGGCCGCGGCTTTCTGCTCGCCGCCGACCGCGCCGCCCGCAACAAGGTGCCGGTGGTCGTCGTCAAGGTCGGCCGCACCGAGACCGGCGCCCGTATGGCCGCCTCGCACACCGGCAAGCTCACCGGTGCGGACGAGGTGGTGGACGCCGCGATGCGGCAGTTCGGCGTGATCCGGGTGGACGGGCTCGACGAGCTCCAGGACACCGCGGCACTGCTGGCCCGCGCCCGGAAGCCCACCGCCGAGGGCATCGCCGTCTACTCGATCTCCGGCGGCACCGGCGCCCACTTCTCCGATCTGGCCACCGCGGCGGGCCTGCGGCTGCCGACCCTGTCCGACGCCAAGCAGGCCGAACTCCACCAGTGGATACCGGACTACCTCAACGTCGCCAACCCGATCGACAACGGCGGCCACCCGGTCGGCGACTGGCGCGGGCGCAAGATCCTCGACGCGATCCTCGCCGACCCGTCCGTCGGCGTGCTCATCTGCCCGATCACCGGCCCCTTCCCACCGATGAGCGACAAGCTGGCACAGGACCTGGTGGACGCGGCGGAGCAGACGGACAAGCAGGTGTGCGTGGTCTGGGGCTCGCCGGTCGGCACCGAGGACGCCTACCGCCGCACCCTCCTCGGCTCCTCGCGCGTGGCGACCTTCCGCACCTTCGCCAACTGCATCACCGCCGTCCGCGCCTACCTCGACCACCACCGCTTCGCCGCCGGGTACCGCTCGCCCTTCGACGAGGCGCCGCGGGTGCTCTCCCCCTCCTTCCGGAAGGCGCAGGGGCTGATGCGGCCGGGCCAGCAGCTGAGCGAGCACGCGGCGAAGCAGCTGCTGCGCGCCTACGGGATCCGCGTGCCACGCGAGCAACTGGTGACCAGCGCGGCGGCGGCCGTACGGGCGGCGAGCCTGGTCGGCTATCCCGTGGTCATGAAGGGCTCCGGCCCGCAACTGGCCCACAAGACCGAACTCGGGCTGGTCAAGGTCGGGTTGACCTCGGCCAGCCAGGTCAGGGACGCCTATCGCGAGCTGACCGACATCGCCCGCTACGAAGGCGTGCCGCTGGACGGCGTGCTCGTCTGCCAGATGGTCGAGCGGGGCGTCGAGATGGTCGTCGGCGTCACCCACGACCCGCTGTTCGGGCCGACCGTGTCCGTCGGGCTGGGCGGGGTGCTCGTCGAAGTCCTGCGGGACATCGCGGTGGGCGTACCGCCGTTCGGCGAGGACCGGGCGCGCGCGATGCTCGGCGAACTCCGCGGCCACGCGCTCCTGGAGGGCGTACGCGGCGCGCCGCCCGCGGATGTCGACGCCCTGGTCGAGGTCGTCCTCAGGGTGGAGCGGATGGCCCTGGAACTCGGCGGCGAGCTGGCCGAGTTGGACATCAATCCGCTGGTCGTGCTGGAGCGCGGCCAGGGCGCGGTGGCGCTGGACGCGCTGGCGGTCTGCCATTGAGCGCGGCGCGCCCGCGCCAAGTGCCCTTCCCCCACCGCCCCTTCTCCGTTGCCTCCTCTGGAGCCACACCCCCATGACCTCCGCACCGTCCTCCCGCGCCGATTCCCCCGCCGACGAGGGCCCGGCCCCCGCCGCCGAACCCATCGAACCCGTCGATTCCTTGATACTGCACAGCACTGACAACGGCGTCTCGTGGCTGACCCTCAACCGCCCCGACGCCATGAACGCCCTCACCTGGGACCAGCGCGAACGCCTCATCGGCCGGCTCGCCGACGCCTCCGCCGACCCGGACGTACGGGCGGTGGTGATCACCGCGACCGGCAAGGGGTTCTGCGCCGGCGCCGATCTGCGCGGCCCGCCGCCGGCCGGCGGGGCGGACGGCGGCGCACGGGTGGCCGGCGACGTCGCGCGGATGATCCGGAACGGCGCACAGCGGTTCATCGCCGCCGTACTGGACTGCGAGAAGCCGGTCATCGCCGCCGTCAACGGGACCGCCGCCGGGATCGGCGCGCATCTCGCGTTCGCCTGCGATCTGGTGCTGGCCGCCGAATCGGCCCGGTTCATCGAGGTGTTCGCGCGCCGCGGGCTGGTCCCGGACGGCGGCGGCGCCTATCTGCTGCCGCGGCTCATCGGCCCGCAGCGCGCCAAGGAGCTGATGTTCTTCGGCGACGCCGTACCGGCCGCCGAGGCCGCCCGCCTGGGTCTGGTCAACCGGGTCGTGCCGGACGGCGAGTTGGCGAAGACGGCCCGGGAGTGGGCGGAGCGGCTGGCCGCCGGCCCGACCCGCGCCCTCGCCCTCACCAAAGCGCTGGTCAACGCCTCCCTGGACACCGACCGCGGCACGGCTTTCGCCGCCGAGGCCACCGCCCAGGAACTCACCATGACGACGGCGGACGCGCAGGAGGGCGTCGCCTCCTTCGTGGAGCGCCGCCGTCCCACCTACCGGGGCCGGTGACCGCGTCCCACCTACCGGGCCGGTGACCGCGTCCCATCTACCGTGGCCGGTGGCCGCGTTCGACCCACCGTGGCCGGTGACCGCGTTCCGTCTGCCGGGTGCGGTGACCGCTCACCGCGCCCCCGCCGGGCACTCGGGCACCTCCCGCGTGTTACGGGTCCGCACCCCCGGCAGCCATCCCGACACCCCGCCCGCGCCGGTGACCCGGTACCAGCGGGTGGAGGTGACCCCCTCCTCGTCCCGCAGCAGCTGCCCGTCCGAGGCCACGCAGCGCGCCCACACGACCTCGCCGTGCCAGACCCGCCCGGCGAGGTTCCCGCGCGCCGCGTACGCGGTGTGCGGGTCCTTGGCAAGTCGCAGCGCGCACTCCAGGGTGCGGCCCGTACGGCATGCCTCCTCGCTGTTGTAGACCGTGACCGGCACCGTCCCGGGCGGTCCGGCCGGCCGGATGTCCACCGGCCCCGGCCGCACCAGCCACCACACGCCCAGCGCCACCGCCGCCACCGCCGCGGCCACCGCCAGCGCGACGGCGAGGGGGCGACGTCGCGCCCACACCCCCGTCGTGGACCGCCCCGCGCCCGGCTGCTCCCGGACCCGGCCCCACAGCCCGGCCGGCGTCTCGATCTGCTCGTCGGCCAGCCGCAGTCGCGCCCGCAGCAGCGCCGCGGCCTCCTCGTCCGCGTCGCCGTACCGTGGCCCCGCGCCCACCGTGCCGCTCACCTCCCGGCCTGCCCGTGCTCCGATTCAACGAGGTACGCGCGCAGCCTGTCCAGGGCCCGCGCCCGGTGCCGGGCCGCGGTGCCGCGGTGCACCTTCATGATCTTCGCGGCCTGGTCGATCGTGTACCCGTCCAGATCGACGAGGATCACGATCCCCGCCTGCCGGTGCGAGAGCCGCCCCAGCAGCCGCACCGCCTCCAGCTCCGCATGCCGCCGCGCCACCCCGCCGTCCCATCCGCCGTACCCGCCACCGCCCGCTCCCGCGTCCTCGGCCCCTTCCACTCCCGCCACCTCGTCCACCAGCACCTGCCGGCGGTCCTTGCGGTACGCGTCCCGGGCGACGCTGAGCACGGCGGTGAAGGCGTAGGCGTACGGCTCCGGGTGCGCGAGGAAGCGCTGCGGACGGGCGGCGAGCTTCAGATACGCCTCGTGCACCACGTCCTCCGCGGACTGCCGCGATCCGGCCAGCATCACCGCGCGCCGGTAGAGCCGGGGCAGCAGGCCGCAGAAGACCTCGTCGAAGGTGGGCGATACGGATGACGCGGCGGACATGGATGCCGGCGGTGTCACATCGGCCATGTACCGGAACACTCCCCCGTGCTTGGCTACGGCGCGACCGAGGTGGACGTACCCGTGCGCTCCGCAGCCAATCAGGGCCGCTCCCCGCGCTCCCCCGAATACCCCTGATCCGCCCCCGCGGTTCCCCCCAAACCACCCTTCAGGGTGGCGCCCGCCCCTTCCAATCTGACGCAGCATCAGATTCAATGCAGGCATGATGGGACACGCCGGAATGGCGGCCACCGCAGTGCGCTACCTACGGGCCGCGGGCGCACCGACCAAGGCGGCCCCACCGGTCGCACAGGACCCCACCGCACTCCCCCGCCCCTCTCTCCGCGCCGTGCGGGAGGACGAACGCGCCCCCCTGGACCCGGCCGAATTCCGCGCCGTCCTGGGCCACTTCGCGAGCGGCGTCACGATCATCACCGCCCCGGGCGACAGCGGCCCGGCCGGCTTCGCCTGCCAGTCCTTCGCCTCCCTCTCCCTGGACCCGCCCCTGGTGGCGTTCATGGTCGCCCGCACCTCGACGACCTGGCCGCGCATCGCCCGCGCCGGCGTCTTCTGCGTCAACATCCTCGGCGCCGGACAGGGCGCGCTCTGCCGCGCCTTCGCGGTCAGCGGCGCCGACAAGTTCGCCGGCGTCAGCCACACCCCGGCCCCCGCCACCGGCTCCCCCCGCCTGGCGGACGTCCCCGCCTGGATCGACTGCACCGTCCACGCCGTGCACACCGGCGGCGACCACCTCATCGTCGTCGGCCGGGTCGCCGCCCTCGGAACCGACCCGGCCGCGGCCGAACGCGGGCCCCTCCTCTTCCACCGGGGGGCGTTCGGGCACTTGAGCACGTGACGGTCCAGCCGGCCGACCGTCTGCGCACCGACACCACACGGCAGCCCCGCGAGAACGCTCACTACGCGGCAGGCAGCCCCAGCGATCGCAGGGTGCCCGGGGGAATGTCCGTGCCTTCGAGGTCATCAGCGAGGCGCAGAGCGTGGTCGGCGACGATGAGGTCGTGGGAGACGGGCGGAATGCCGTCGCCGATACCGCGCAGGAACTCGGCGATCTTGCGCCAGGAGTAGAACGCCGTGCCCTCGGTCCCCGCCTCCGGCTCCGGGAAGCCGCCGGGCCCGCGCTGCCCGCGCGAGAGCTGCACCAGGGACTGACGGCTACGCGCACAGCGCTGCGCGGCTTCGCCCAGGGTCACCAGGTCGTCGTGCCGGACGCCAACCGCGCGCAAGCCGGGGATGAGCCGGATGTCGCGGGCGACCTGGGCAACGGCGTCAAGCAGGGTCGGCGCCTCGACGTCGCAGGAGAGTTCCTTCAGTTCGGAAGCGTCGGGGTGGTGGAGGGGGTACTGCTCAGGGGCGGCAGGGCCAAGGACATACGAGACGGAACCATCGGCGAACACGTCGCAGTGGTCGAAGGCGTCGGCCTGCTCCGGCGTGAGGGCCTGATTGAGCCGGAGGGTGAAACTCCACTCGGGCACGGGAACCCCTTTCAGTGCTGGTGGTTGCTGACGAACCGGTCGATGCGCTTGGCCTCGTTCCCGGGATTCTTGGGTGTGCCGGACACGGTGTGCCGCGCTCCGCAAGAGCAGCAGACCACCCATCCCCACCGGTGGCCGTTCTTGTCCGGGATCACCTCGCACCCGGCCCGCTTCGCTCGTTCCAGAGCCGCCGCGACGTCTCCGTTTTGATGCCGTCCCTTGGAAATCACCTGGGGAACTACCCAGGTGTTGCACATCGGCAACAGTATGGCCGCTGCTGAGGCATTCGCACATGCGGACACCCCGTCACCGAGCACAAGAAGGCCCGTCGCCCCCACTATCCCTGCCCCTTCCTCCCCCGGATCACCACCGCCATCAGCGCCGCCACCGCGCACAGCGCGCCGGAGGCGTACCACACCGGGTCGTAGGTGCCGAAGGCGTCGCGGGCCAGGCCGCCGAGGTAGGCGATGAGGGCGGCGCCCACCTGGTGGGCGGCGAGGACCCAGCCGAAGACGATGGCGCTGTCGGCCCCGTAGTACTCGCGGCACAGGGCGATGGTCGGGGGGACGGTGGCGACCCAGTCGAGGCCGTAGAAGACGATGAAGAAGATCATCGGCGGGTGGACGGTGTCCGCGAAGAGCACCGGCAGGAACATCAGGGAGACGCCCCGCAGGGCGTAGTAGACGGCGAGCAGCCGGCGGGTGTCGAAGCGGTCGGTGAACCAGCCGGAGGCGATGGTGCCCGCGATGTCGAAGACGCCGACGACGGCGAGGAGCGAGGCGGCCGCGGTCATCGGCATGCCGTGGTCGTGGGCGGCGGGCACGAAGTGGGTCTTGACCAGGCCGTTCGTCGTGGCACCGCAGATCGCGAAGGTGCCCGCGAGGAGCCAGAAGGGCCCGATGGGGGTCCCCCCGCGCATGGGGGTCCCCCCGCTCGAACGAAGCTGAGAGTGGAGGAGAAGCCGAGAGCGGGGGAGGGCGGCCGAGGCCAGGGCCCGCAGGGCGCGGCGGGCGGCACCGCGCTGCGGGGGCGGCTTGGGGACGAAGTCCGCGGACCCGTACGGGGCCACCCCCACGTCGGCCGGGTGGTCGCGGAGCAGCAGCCAGACGAGGGGGACGACGGCGAGCGCGGCGAGGGCGACGGTGACGGCGGCCGGGCGCCAGCCGTGGCGCTCGACGATCCAGGAGAGCAGCGGCAGGAACACCAACTGGCCGGAGGCGCCGGCGGCGGTGAGGACGCCGGTGACCAGTCCGCGCCGGGCCACGAACCAGCGGCCGGTGACGGTCGCGGCGAAGGCGAGCGCCATCGAGCCGCTGCCCAGGCCCACCAGCACGCCCCAGAGCAGGACCAGTTGCCAGCCGGCCGTCATGAAGACGGTGAGTCCGGCGCCGGTCGCGATCACGGTCAGCGCGGCGGCGACCACCCGGCGGATACCGAAGCGGTCCATGAGGGCGGCGGCGAAGGGGGCGGTCAGCCCGTAGAGGGCGAGATTGACCGACACCGCGAAGCCGATGGTGCCGCGCGACCAGTGGAACTCGTCGTGCAGCGGGTCGATCAGCAGCCCGGGGAGGGAGGCGAAGCCGGCCGCGCCGGTGATCGTCAGGAAGGTGACGGCGGCGACGGACCAGGCCCGGTGGGGGCGGCGGAGGCGTCGGGGCGCGGCCGGAGGAACTGCGGGAACCTCCTTGCCGGGCGCACCTGTCGGCAGATCGAGCGGTGTCTGGGTCACCCCGACAGCTTCGGGGACGCCGCCGTACCGAACGAGTGGCCGGAGGGCCAGGGTCCGCAAGGTTCGGGCCAGCCCTCCGGCCGGCGCCCCACCATTCGGGCCGGCCCTCCGGCCGGCGCCTCACCCCTCGTCCCGCCCGAACAGCAGCACCCCCCGCGCCACCCGCCCGTGGTGCGCGTCGTCCGCGGCCTTGGCGAAGTCCTCCACCGCGTAGGTACGGGTCACCAACTCGTCCAGCAGCAGCCGCCCTTCGCGGTACAGCCGGGCGTACAGGGCGATGTCCCGCTGCGGGCGGGAGGAGCCGTAGCGGCAGCCCAGGATGGACTTGTCCAGGTACATCGACGAGACGAGGAAGGACGCCTCGGCGGTGGCCGGCGGAACGCCCAGCAGCACCGCCTGCCCGTGCCGGTCCAGCAGGTCGATCGCCTGCCGGATGAGCCGCGTACTGCCCACGCACTCGAAGGCGTGGTCGGCGCCGGTCGGCAGGATCGCCTTCACCGCCTTGACGGTGTCCGGGACGGCCGACGCGTCGACGAAGTGCGTCGCCCCGAACTGCCGGGCCGCCGCCTCCTTCGCCGGGTTGGCGTCCACCGCCACGATCACCGACGCGCCCGCGATCCGCGCGCCCTGGATCACGTTGAGGCCGATCCCGCCCGTCCCGATGACCACCACGGAGTCCCCGCGGTCCACCTTCGCCCGGTTGAGCACGGCGCCGACCCCGGTCAGCACCCCGCACCCGATCAGCGCCGCGGACGTCAGCGGGATATCCCGGGCGATCTTCACCGCCTGCACCGCCTTGACGACGGTGCGCTCCGCGAACGCCGAGTTCGACGCGAAGTTGAACAGCCGCGCCTCCCCGCGCCGGAACGGCTTCCCGGGCATCCCGATCGCCTTGCGGCACATCGTCGGCCGCCCCCGGTCGCACTCCGCGCACGCCCCGCAGTTCGCCAGCGTCGACAGCGCCACATGGTCACCGGGCACGACGTGGTCCACGCCCGCCCCCACGGCCTCGACCACCCCGGCCCCCTCGTGCCCCAGCACCACCGGCACCGGGAACGGAATGGTCCCGTCGATCACCGACAGATCGCTGTGGCACAGCCCCGCGGCCCGGATCCCCACCAGCACCTCGCCCGGCCCCGGATCCCGCACCTCCAGGTCGTCCACGACCCGGGGCTGCTCACCGTCGAATATGACGCCCTTCATCTGAACCGCTCCGCTCTCGGCAGGCCGAGCACCCGCTCGGCGATGATGTTGCGCTGGATCTCGTCCGAGCCGCCGTAGATCGTGTCGGCCCGGGTGAACAGGAACAGCCGTTGCAGCGCGTCGAGTTCGTACGGTGCCGCCGCGTCCCAGTCGGCGGGCCCCACCACGGCCGCCGCCCCGCGGACCCGCATCGCCAGCTCCCCCAGCCGCTGATGCCAGCCGCCCCACAGCAGTTTCGCCACGCTCGGCGCCCCTGCGTCACCATCTGCCCCCAGAGTCCGCAGCGCATTCCACCGCATGACCTTCAACTCGCCCCACTGCCTTACGAGTTGCCCCCGCAGCACGGGGTCCCGCACCGCCCCGCTCCGCAGCGCCGCCGCAACCACCGCACCCAGCTCCGCGGCGAAACCGATCTGCTGGACCAGCGTCGACACCCCCCGCTCCAGCGCCAGCAGCCCCATCGCCACCCGCCAGCCCGCGCCCTCCCCGCCCACCACGTGCTCGGCGCGCGCCACCGCCCCGTCGAAGAACACCTCGTTGAACTCCGCCGTCCCCGACATCTGCCGGATCGGCCGCACCTCGACCCGCCCCGGCTGGTCCATCGGGACCAGCAGGAACGACAGCCCCCGGTGCCGCCGCTCCCCCGGATCCGTCCGCGCCAGCACAAAGCACCAGTCCGCCTCCATGGCGAGCGAGGTCCACACCTTCTGCCCGCTGACCCGGTACCCGCCCCCGTCCCGCACCGCCACCGTCCGCAGCCCCGCCAGGTCCGACCCCGCGTCCGGCTCGCTGTACCCCTGGCACCACAGCTCCTCCCCCCGCGCCACCGCCGGCAGGAACCGTCCGCGCTGCGCCTCGTCCCCGTACGCGATCAGCGTCGGCGCCAGCAGGTTCTCCCCGATGTGGCCCACCCGCCCCGGCGCCCCGGCCCGCGCGTACTCCTCCGCCCACACCACCTGCTGCGTCAGCGACCCCGCCCGGTTCCCGTACGCACCGTGCCGCCGGTCCCACCCCAGCCCGATCCACCCACCCCTCCCCAACTCCCGCTCCCAGGCCCGCCGAACACCACCCCCCACATGCTCACTCCCGGGCCCACCCCGCCCCCGCAACGCGGCGAACTCCCCCACCAGGTGCCCCTCAAGCCACTCCCGCGCCGCACCCCGGAACGACTCCTCGTCATCGCCAAACCCGAACTCCACCCGAGCCCTCCCACTCACCCCAGCCCCCACCGGCATCCCAACCACCCACCCACGGGAGGGGACGGGCCGGAGGGGGCGGTGTGCAGGACGTAAAGCGAAGCAGTCCTGCACACCGCCCCCGGAGGACCGTCACCGCACCCCGACAGCCCCGCGCAGCGGATAAAAACCACCACGGCGGGAGAGCCGACAACGTGGGAAGACCGCCAAGCGCAGCGGAACGGCCGAGCTACCGGTTGGGCCGTTCACCGGCCGCCGCGGCCCGCGCCATCTCCTCCAACCGCGCCAGCATCGGCATCGGATCGACACCGACAGACCTCGGCACCACCTCGGCGACGCGCTCCGGCGTCCACCCGCCCCCGTCGGCGTACACGGAACGCAGTTCCGCCGGCTGCGCCCACACCGCGATCTTCGGCCCGGCCACGGTGTACACCTGGCCGGTGACCCCGTCCGCCCGCGCCCGCTCGCTCAGCAGGTAGACGACGAACGCCGCGACGTCCTCCGGCTCGCCGATCTCCGTCAGCTCCATCGGCACGTTGGCCGACATCCGCGTCCGCGCGACCGGCGCCACCGCGTTCGCCGTCACCCCGTACTTGTGCAGCCCAAGCGCCGCGCTGCGCACCAGCGAGATGATCCCGCCCTTCGCCGAGGCGTAGTTGGCCTGCGCGACGCTGCCCTGGTGGTTGCCGCTGGTGAAGCCGATCAGCGTGCCGGACCTCTGCCTGCGCATCACCGCCGCGGCGGCCCGGAACACCGTGAACGTGCCCTTCAGATGCGTGGCGACGACCGGGTCCCACTCTTCCTCGGACATGTTGAAGAGCATCCGCTCGCGCAGGATCCCGGCCACGCACACCACACCGTCGATCCGGCCGTACTCGGCCAGCGCGGTGTCCACGATCCGCTGCCCGCCGGCCATGGTGGAGACGTCGTCGGCGACGGCCGTGGCGCTGCCGCCCGCCGCCTCGATCTCCTTGACCACCGCCGCCGCGACCTCGCTGCTCGGTTCGCCGCCCTCGATCGAGACGCCGTAGTCGTTGACGATCACCTTCGCGCCCTCGGCGGCGGCGGCCAGGGCGACGGCCCGCCCGATGCCGCGGCCCGCCCCCGTGACGGCGACCACCCTGCCGGCCAAGAAGTTCCCCATGCCGCGCCCCTTCCCACGGTTTCTGACGGACCGTTAGATTTTTGAGCAGACGCGGTACGAACACAAGCCCCCGAACCGAAGCCGCCACCCACTACCCGCCACCGCCACCCGCACCGCCCGAGGAGGCACCGTGCCGCTGCCGCAGGAGTTCCACGACATCGCCAACCGCGTGAACAACTGGGGCCGTTGGGGCGCCGGCGACGAGACCGGCACACTGAACCTGATCACCCCGGACGTGGTGCGCGCCGCCGCCGCGACCGTACGCAGCGGGCTGCGCGTCCCCCTCGCCCTGCCACTCCGGCAGGACGGTGTGCAGACCGGCGCGATCCCCGGCCGGGTCAACCCGCTGCACACCATGGTCGCCGTCAACCAGGAGCTCTTCGGCCCCGGCACGGTCGCCACCTCCGACGACACGGTCACCATGGGCCTCCAGGCCGCCACCCACTGGGACGGCCTCGGCCATGTCTCGCACTCCGGGCGGCTCTACAACAACCGCCCCGCCGGCTCCGTCACGGCGCACCGCGGCGCCACCGCCCTCGGCATCGAGAAGGCCGCCCCGATCGTCTCGCGGGGCGTACTGCTGGACGTGGCCCGCACGCACGGCCGCGACCGGCTGGCGGGCGATCACGCCGTCACTCCGGAGGACCTGGCGGCCGCCGAGGAGTTGGCCGGGACCGCGGTCCGGCCCGGCGACATCGTGCTGATCCGGACCGGGCAGCTCCGGCACTACCTCGCCGGCGACCGGGAGGCGTACGCGTTCCCGTCCCCGGGCCTCTCGCTCCGCACCCCGGAGTGGTTCCACGCCCGCGATGTCGCGGCGGTCGCCAACGACACCCTCACCTTCGAGATCTTCCCGCCGGAGATCGAGAATCTGTGGATGCCGGTGCACGCCCTCCACCTCGTCGAGATGGGCATGCTCCAGGGCCAGAACTGGAATCTGGAGGAACTGTCGGCGGCCTGCGCGGCGGAGGGCCGCTACACCTTCCTGCTGTCGGCGACGGCCGAACCGTTCGTCGGCGGCTGCGGCGCCCCGGTCGCGCCGGTCGCGGTGCTGTGAGCCCGGCCGGGTGGCGGTGCGCTCATGCGCGCCCCGAGCACGGCACCGCGGACCGCCACCCTTCCCCGGCTACCGCTGGGGCCCCCAACCACGCCACGACCCGCACTCGCCAAGGCCCCGGACCGGCATACCGCCATGGCGGCACCCCGACTCCCCTCCCGCGGCCTCGACGTCCCCTCGCGGCGAATCGCTCCCCCAAGGGTGATCACCAGCGCACGCCACGTCAACACCTGGTCTGGACTAATTCGGCCACAGATTCCGCAGTTGTGGGCGATATGCCCGATTCGTTGCGCTTTGCCGCAACGCCCTGCGGTTCCTTGCGGTGCGCGGAACGTCACTGCGGCCGTCACCGCGGTGCGGGGTGCGTGACTCTCGCGTCATGCGCGGTGCGGCGCGGCGCAATGAGCGTCGTACGCTCCCAGGTCCGCCCCCGCCGCCATCAGCAGCGGCTGCCCGCGGTCCACCTCGCACCAGATCCGCTTGCCGGCGCCCTCGCGCTGCCAGCCCCAGCGGTCCGCCAGACCGTCGACCAGCTCCAGGCCGCGGCCGTTGGTGTCCTCGCCGTCCGCGTGCCGCTGACGCGGCGGGCGGGCGCTGTCGTCCACCACTTCGACCCGTACGGTGCCGACCACGGCACCCGAGCCGGAGAAGCACATCCGCAGCCGGGCCGCCGTGCCGGTATGCACCACGGCGTTGGTGACCAGCTCGGAGATCAGCAGGATCAGCGTCTCGGCGAGCGGTTCATCCGCCCCTATGCCCGATCCCGCGAGCCTCGACCGGGCCCACCGCCGGGCCCGCCCCACCTCAGCGGGATCGGGCCGCACGTCCAACTGCACTTGAAGCACCTGCACCGCTCACACCATCCGAACCGGCGGAAACATCGCCTCGCGCCTCCACGGAGTCACGATGCGTGACTCCGGCGAAGCACAGCATGGTTGACGTTCAGTCACCGCAACAACCGCTTCGGGCATATTCCAGCGCAAGGGAGTATGCGTGCGGCATACTGTGCGACGCACATTGCGGGGAGTCGAACATGGGGGGCCATCGGGGGCTTGCCCGAGGCGAGCGGCACGCAGTCCGTAGCCCGGAGCCGCCCTTCCGGCGGCACCGCGACCCTTGCGCCACAGGACCACTCGCACCCAACGGAGAGTACCCGAGCCGGGCCCCGACTCCCGCGTGTGACGAGTCACGCCTGGGACACAACCCGATATCGACCCTCCGTGACCGGTTATGCGTGCTGAGTCCGACATTTCGCACACGGGTTGCCAGAGTCTGACATCGCCCGTCACCCCGGCAGGGCGTCGGCCAGCAGTTCCTCCGCCTCCCGCGCGCCGCCCCAGCACTCGGCGCGCAGCCACGCCCGCTTGAGATGCAGATGCACATCGGCCTCCCAGGTGAAGCCCATCCCGCCGTGGACCTGGAGGCAGTCCCGGGCGTTGCGCACCGCGGCCTCGTCGGCGAGCAGCTTGGCGCCCGCGACATCGAGCGCGTCCCCCGTCACCGCCGCCGCGTACACCGCGCTCCGGGCCAGCTCGGCACGTACCAGCATCCGCGCGCACAGGTGCTTGACCGCCTGGAAGGAGCCGATGGGCGCGCCGAACTGCTCGCGCCGCCGGGCGTGGGCGACCGCGGTCTCGACGGTGCGGGCGGCGCTGCCCAGCTGCTGGGCGGCGGTCAGCAGGGCCGCCTCGCGGCGCAGGCGCGGCACGTCCAGGGCGAGCGGGGCGCCGCGCGGCCGTCCGGTGACGCGGGCGAGCGGCGTCAGCGGGTCCACGGAGGCGAAGGGGGCGCAGGTGATGTCCCCGGCCGCGCTCCGGTACGCCTCGCCGGTGCGCCCCCGTGCGCCCCGTGTGCCCTCCCCCGGGCCCTGTGCGTCCTCCCCGAGGAACACCACCTCGTCGCAGCCGGCCGGGTGTTCCCACAGGACCGGATCGGCCGCGGCGTCGCACAGCCCCGCGAGCCGCTCCCCGGTCGCCACGCCGTCCACCACCCCGGCCAGCAGCTGCCCGGCCACCAGCGGCCCCGGCAGCAGCGCCCGGCCGGCCTCCTCGAAGACCAGGACCGCCTCCGGCAGCCCGAGGCCGACGCCGCCCGCCGCCTCCGGGAGCCGCAGTGCGAAGAACCCGGCGTCGCCCAGCTCGCGCCACAGCGCGCGGTCGGGCGCCGGGTCGTCGACGGCCGCCCGCAGCCGGTCCCGGCCGTACCGCCCGGCCAGCAGCGCACGGGTGCCGTCCCGCAACGCCCTCTGATCGGCGGTGAGTTGGAAGTGCACCGGCCCGGTCACCGCCCCTTCGGCAGGCCGAGGATCCGCTCGGCGACGATGTTCCGCTGGATCTGGGAGGTGCCCGCGGCGATGGTGTAGGAGAGGGCGGAGAGGCGGTCGGCGACCCATTCCCGGTCGGCGTCCAGCGACGCCGCGCCCAGCACCTCCGCCGCCGCGTCGTACAGCTCCTGGCGGGCGTGCGAATAGCGCAGCTTGAAGACCGAGCCGCCGCTGCCGGGGACACCGCCGGTGCTCTGCGCCTCGCTGACGTTCCACTGGGTCAGCCGCCACAGCGCGGCGAACTCCGCGTGCAGCCTGCCCAGTCGGCGGCGGAGCACCGCATCGTCCCAGCGGCCGTTCG
Source organism: Streptomyces sp. GS7 (assembly GCF_009834125.1). Lineage (NCBI taxonomy): Bacteria > Bacillati > Actinomycetota > Actinomycetes > Kitasatosporales > Streptomycetaceae > Streptomyces > Streptomyces sp. GS7. The sequence goes on along the minus strand of NZ_CP047146.1, from coordinate 670,933 downwards.
CGCGGGCCGTGCGGGCGAGCGCGCCGAGCACCCGGCGGCAGGCCACCACCTCGCCGACGAACGCGGTGCCGCGCTCGAAGGACAGCGTCACCATCGTCACCCGCCAGCCGTCGTGCTCCGCGCCGACGCGGTGCGCGGCCGGCACCCGCACCTCGTCGAGGAACACCTCGGCGAACTCGGCCGACCCGGCGAGCGTGCGCAGCGGCCGCACGGTCACCCCGGGGGCGTCCATCCGCATCGCCAGCCAGCTGATGCCGCGGTGCCGGGGGGCCTCGGGGTCGGTGCGGACGAGCAGTTCGCACCAGTCGGCGGCCTCGGCGTGCGAGGTCCAGATCTTGCTGCCGGACACCACGTAGTCGTCGCCGTCCCGTACGGCCCTGGTGCGGAGCGCGGCGAGGTCGGAGCCGGCGTCCGGTTCGCTGAAGCCCTGGCACCAGATCTCGTCGCCGCGCAGGATCGGCGGCAGCCAGCGGGCGCGCTGCGCGGCGGTGCCCTCCGCGGCGATGGTGGGGCCGGCGTGCAGCAGGCCGACGAAGTTCGCGCCGACATACGGGGCGCCGGCCTTCTCCGTCTCCTCCAGGTAGATCAAGTGCTGGGTGGGCGTGGCCCCTTGGCCCCCGGCGTCGACGGGCCAGTGCAGTCCCGCGTACCCGGCGTCGTACAGCGTCCGCTGCCAGGCCGCGTCATACGCCCGCCGTCCGGGCCAGTCGGCCGCGGCCGGCTTCGGCGGCAGCTTCGGCAGCACCTCGGCGAGCCACTCCCGCAGCCGCGCCCGGAAGGCTTCCTCCTCCTCGGTGTACGTGAGGTCCATCAGCAAATCCGGCGGTCGTCCGGGCGCCGGGGCGCGCGGCGGCGCGCGGTCCCGCGCCCCCGGTCGTCGGGACTGGCGGTGCGCGGTGGCTGCATCGGCTCCCCTGTTTCCCTCGCCCCGCGTCCGGTCGTCCCGGAGCGGGCCCGAATGCCGAATCTGATGAACCGTCAGAACGAGGCTAGCCCCGGCCCCTCTGGACCGGCAAGGCGCCGGCCCCTAACCTCGGAAACAATCTGACGGTACGTCAGAGACGCTTGCGGGGACACGCCTTCGGTCGGAGCCGAAGTGGCCTGGCGCCGTACAAGCTGCCCGAGCGGCTGGAGGTGCCGGCCGCCCTGCCGCGCGGGGCGACGCCGCACAAGGTGCTCAAGCGGGAACCGCGGGAGCGCTTCGGGGGCGCGGCGGGCCACGCCGGGAGCCGATCACGCGGTGACGACGGGTGATGGCCGGTGATGGCAGGTGACGGTCGGCGAGAACCAACCTGCCTTCCGCTCCGGCTAGTTGGGGCGATACGCGCTGCTCGCCTGCTCGTACAGCTTGTCCACCTCGTCGCGGCCGGTGTCCGGACCGATGACCATGACGACGTGGTAGCGGCCGTCGTGGATCATCGCGAGGTTGCGGACGTAGACCTGGCGGCCGCTGCCGTCCCGCCAGGTGAAGGTGCCCTCGGCCATCGCCGTCTGCCCGATGTCGATGCGCCGCAGCCCGGACGACGAGGACCAGCCGGCCGCTCGGTAGGGCGCCAGCTCGGCCTCCTTGTCCTGCTGATACGCCATCGGGTCCGCGCCGGCCCGCGCCGTGGTGTCGCGGCCGGGCACCACCACCAGCTCGAAGTCACCGCCCGTATAGCGCACTTGGCCCTGATCGGTCTCGGCACGGCGCTGCCAGCCCTTGGGGACCGCGACCTGGAACCCCATCGGGTCCGTCCGCAGCTCGTAGCCCGGCGCCAGATTCCCGGGCGCGGTGGTCTGCGGCTCGCCCGTCCCCGGGGAGGCGCCGCCGGTCCCGCCGCCGTCCCGGCCGGCCGAAGGGGTGGGGCTGCCGCCGGGCACCGCGCCCGAGGAGCCGCTGAGGTCCGCGCCGGACGGGCCGCCCGCCGATGCCGCGCCGGACTTCGGCAGGAACACCATGGCGTACGCGATCCCGCCCACCATCAGGAGCAGGATCACGGTCAGCAGCACCCGGCCCAGGCTCCGCGGAGCCCGCCCCGGCCGCGACCGCTGCGGCGCCCGCCCGAGCCCGACCTGGCCCAGCAGCTCCTGCGCCTCGTACGGATCCCCGGACGGGCGGCCCGCGGACCGGGCGGCCTTCGCGGGCCGCAGCGGCTTGGGCTGCCGGGGGATCCGCGGCGGACGCGACGGCTGGGCCCGGCCACCCGGCGCGGGCCGCCCGGCGGGCGCCAGGCGCGGCTGCGCACCGCGGGCCCGGACCTTCTTCTGCCGCCCCTTGCGGACCAGTTCGCCGCGGCGCCGGACGATCGGCAGCCGCCGCGGATCGGCGCCCTGCTCCAGCGCGGGCAGCGTCACCAGCCGGCTGCCCAGATCCGGCTCCGGCGCCGTACGGATCAGCGCCCGCAGCCGGGCACGCACCGCCTCGAACTCCGGGCGGGCGGCCGGGTCCCGGCACAGCAGCGCCTCGACGACCGGCCGCAGCGCCCCGCACTCCGCCGCCCCGGCGGGCGGCTGCGCGGCCACCAGCCGCACCAGCTCGGCGGCGCTCTCCTCGGGGAACGGCGGACGCCCCTGCACACTGCGGAACAGCAGCGCGCCGACCGCCCACAGATCCACGGCCGGACCCGCCTCCGGCGCCGCGCCCTCGCCCACCGGCCCGGCCTGCTCCGGCGCCCAGCGCTCGGTGACCGCCCCGACGACCTGGAGCCGCGCCTGCCGGGCCCGCTCGGCGGCGAGACCGGTGAGCCCGGCGTGGCCCTCCTCCGGCGCGGGCGCGTCATCGGCTGCGCCCCGCGTCTGCTTGACCAGCGAAATGCCGTCCGGCGGCGCGCCGCCCGCGGACGCCGCGGGCCCGTCCCCCGCCCGCGGCGCCGGGTCGTAGCCGCACAGCGCCTCCTGGGCCGCCCCGGCCGCCAGACCGGTCAGGACGGCTCGGCCGTCGTCACAGATCAGGACCGTACGGGCGGTGATGTTGCGGTGGATCCAGCCGTGCGCGTGCAGGGCGCGCAGCGCGGTCAGCACGTCGGCGGCGATCTCCGCGGCGCGGTGCGGGGACAGCGTCCGCTCGGCGAGCAGCGCGGACAGCGGGCGGGCCGGGAGGAGTTCGCCGACGATCCACAGGCTGCCGTCCTGCGCGAAGACGTCGAAGACCTGGTCGAGCAGCGGGTGGTCGGGCAGTCGGGCGGCCGTCGTCGCCGCCTCCAGCGCACGCCGTACGACGGGATCGCGGGGGCTGCGGTCGGCACCCCCCGCGGCTCTCCGGTGCCACGCCCCGGCCCCGGCCCCGGGCTCCGCGAACCCCGGCCGCCCGGTGTCCGCCCCGACGACCTCGGCGTCCACCACCTCCGGCAGCGGCACCTGACGGGCCAGCACCTCCTGGCCGCTGTACGTGTCGAACGCCCGGGTCTCGGCGAACCGGACGTCGAAGCCCGCCTCGAAGCCGTCCGCGGCGTCACCGCCGCCGTCGCCGCCGAAGCCGTCGCCGGAGGGGCGCACCGGCAGGCGGTAGCGCTCGGCGAGCACTCTTCCCGCGTACTCCTCCACGACGCCTCCCCGGGGCCCGCGCCGCATTCCCGCGGATTGCGGATGCGTACGGCTCTGGACCCCTCACGATACGTGGCAGCACTGACAGTTGAGCCCGCCGGACCGCGCCGCGCGCCGTGTCCGCCCGGCTCGGTCCGCGTCAGTCCTCACCGCGAACGCGCCGGTCCGTCACCGTGAAGGTGTCAGTGCTCCACCGTGAAGATGTCAGTCCTTCACCGTGAACGTCCGGAAGGCCGTGTCGCGCAGCTGCCGGCACTCCTTCTCGTCCCAGGAGTCCGCCTTGCAGGTGATCATGATGGCGAAGCCGTGCTGGTCGTCGACCCGGAAGCCGCGGTTGAGCACCCGCACCTCCGTGCCGCCCTGCTGGCGGGTGAACGACCAGTCCGCGACGGTCGGGTAGCCCCGCCAGTCGACGGCCTTGATGCCGATGAGGTGGTAGCCGTCGCTGGAGCCGGCCACGCTCGGCTCCAGGCTGCGCCAGGCAGCCGCCGCGTCCTGGCCGGGCTGGTCGTTGAAGTCGACCTGGACGCGCGGGAAGCCGCCCGACGCGCTGTATATCGCGCCGGAGTTCTCGCCGGCCGTGCCGGTCTGCCGGAAGCCGTCGGGCATGGCCATACGGAAGTGGAACCCGGCGTTGGTCACCTCGGTGAAACCGTCCGGGACCGCGTCGCCGCCCTTGGCGCCCCCCTTCGCTCCGCCCTTGGGGCCACCCTTGGCATCGCCCTTGGCGCCGCCCGCCGCCCCGCCCGGCTTCGGCGGTCCGGCGGAACCCGGCCCGTCCGTGCCCGGATCCGTGTTCGCGGCGGCGGACTTCGTGGCCGCCTCGCCCGCGGACGCCGCCTTGCCCTGCGGACCGGCCGCGTTGTCGCTGCTGCCGCCGCCGTCGCCGCCGCTGCTGAACACCAGGGCGAGCACCGTGCCCAGCACCGCGATGACCACCACGACCGCGATGATCAGCGTGCGGCGCGGGACGACGTCGGTCACCGACGCCCGCGGGGTGGCGGGACGGTCCCCGTCGCCGGGTCTGGACTCCGGCCGCGCCGCGGCGGTCGCGGCGGCCGCGGCGGCGTTCCGCACCGACTTCAGGGCGGCGCGCATCCGCTCCTTGGTGGCCTCCGAGGCGAGCCCGAGGCGGGCCGGCGACCGGTCCGCGTCGGACGCGGCCGGGGCCGTGCGCTCCGGTTCCGCCGCCCCGGAACCGGCCCGCTGCGGACCGCCCTTGCCCGGCTGCCCCGAAGGGCCCTTCTTCTCCGGTGCGGTCGGCGCGGTCGCTTTCGTCTCCTTGGACCCGACGGAGCCGACGGTGCCGGCCGCCGCGCCGGAACCCGCGGCCGCGGCGGTCCCCGCGGTGCCGCCGGACTCCACGGCCGCCGCCGTGCCGGCCGCGGCGCCCGCGGGCTTGCCCTTGGGCTTGCGCGGCACACGCTGCTTCGCCGCGCTCTTCGCCGGCCTGGCCGACTTGGACTGCTTGGCCGGCTTTCCGCCCTCGGACCGTTCGGACCGCTCCGACCGCTCCTTGGGCGCGGTGGGCAGCGCCATCGCCCGGGTGGCGCCCGCCGGGGGCTCCGGCTTGGGCTCCGGGGCGTGGATGACGTCCAGCAGCAGCGCCCGCGCACCGCCGTCGTCCAGCCGGGCCGCCGGGTCCTTGACCAGCAGCCCGTGGATGACGTCCTCCAGCGGCCCGGCGCTCTTGGGCGGCTGGACCGGCTCGGTCATCACGGCCGTGAGGGTGGCGATCGCCGACCCCTTGTCGTACGGCGGGACGCCCTCCACGCAGGCGTAGAGCAGCCCGCCCAGGGACCACATGTCGGCCGGCGGGCCCGGCTTCTGGCCGCGGGCCCGCTCCGGGGAGATGTACGAGGGCGCGCCTACGAGCATGCCGGTCGAGGTGACCGAGGGGTCGCCCTCGACCTGGGCGATCCCGAAGTCGGTGAGCACGACCCGGCCGTCGTCCGACATCAGGACGTTGGACGGCTTCACATCGCGGTGCAGGATGCCCTGGCCGTGGGCGGCGCGCAGCACGTCGAGCACGGCGAGGCCGACCTCGGCGGCGCGCCGCGGGGTCAGCGGACCGTCGTCGCGGACCACCTCGGCGAGCGAGCGGCCCTCGACGAGCTCCATCACGATCCACGGCCGGTCGTCCTCGTCGACCACGTCGTAGACCGTCACCGCGCCGTTGTTGCGGATCCTGGCGATCGCCTTGGCCTCGCGCAGGGTACGGGTGATCAGACGGCGCTTCTCGTCCTCCTCGACCCCGCCGGGGAAGCGCAGTTCCTTGACCGCGACCGTACGGCCCAGGACCTCGTCTTCGGCCCGCCAGACAGTGCCCATACCGCCCCGGCCGAGAACATCGGCGAGCCGGTACCGGCCGGCGAGCAGCCTGCCCTCCTTGCCGTCCATCTCGACCTCGTCGCCCACTGAATCCCCTCTGCAATCCAGCCGAGTTGGCAGCTTCGATACTCCATCGATCGCCAAACTGGTCCAACTCGGACAACCCACCCTGGCAGAGCCTTCATTCTCCCTCATCCGCGGCCATGCGGAAGGCCCGGGTCTGTGCGGGACGACACCGCGCACCCGTCATGATGGCCTCGACGACGGGAGTTCTTTTTGGCTATCCGCCCGCCACGCCCGGAACCACCGGGCTCCCGCCACGCGGCGACCCGCACGATGCTCCGCTCGCTCCTGTGCACCGCCCAGGCCGCCCTGAGCGCACTGGCCCTGACGGCGTGTACCACGATCCCCACCGCCTTCGCTCCGTCCACGGCGGTCTCCCGGCCGGCGGCCGCCACGGTGACCGCGCTGCACCGCCTGGTCGCCGACGGGGCGCCCGGCGCCGCTTCGCTGGCCACCCGCGACGGCCGGATCGCCGCCTCGCGGTTCGCCACGGCCGGCGTCGCCGATCTGCGCAGCGGCCGGAGGATGGGCCGCCTGGACCACTTCCGCGCGGGCAGTCTCACCAAAACTCTCGTCGCCACGGTGGTCCTGCAACTCGTCGCGGAGCGGAAACTCGCCCTGGACGACGCCGCGGGCGCGCACCTGCCGGCCGGCGTGCCGGTCACCGGCGCCGGCGGCCGCAGCGATCTGCGGCGGGTAACGATCCGCCAGCTGCTGGACCACACGAGTGGTTTGTTCAACTACACCGAGGACCCCCGACTCTCCGAACAGCTGCACGGAACCGACTTCCGCGCCCACCGCTACGACCGCCACGCCCCGGCCGCGCTGCTGCGGATCGCCCTCGGCCATCCGCCGGTGGCCGCCCCGGGCGCCCGCTACTCCTACTCCAACACCAACTACCTGGTGCTCGGCCTGGTCATCAGGGCGGTCACCGGCCACCCGTACGCGGCCGAACTCGGCCGCCGCGTCCTGCGCCCCACGGATCTGCACGACACCTCCTTCCCCGGCGACGACCCGGCGCTGCCCGCCCCGCACGGCCGCGGCTACTCCCTCGTCGGCGACCACCGCGTCGACAGCACCTCCCTGGACCCCAGCCGGGCCGGTGCGGCGGGCGAGATGGTCACCACCCTCGGCGACCTCAACCGGTTCTTCGCCGCGCTCCTCGGCGGCCGGCTCCTGCCGCCGCGCCAGATGGCCGAGTTGCGCAGCGAACGGGCCACCGACGGCGTCTACGGCCTCGGCCTGTACGCCACCAGACTTCCCTGCGGCGTCACCGTCTGGGGCCACAACGGCGACATCAACGGCTCGTACGCGCAGAGCGCGGGCACCGCCGACGGCCGGCACGTGGTCAGCTACCGGATCAACACCGACGCTCCGGCCCGCCCCGCCGACGGCACCGCCGTCCTCACCGCGGAGTTCTGCGCGCCCCGCACGTGACGGGGCGTCCGGGCGGTGCCCGGCTACAGCGGCACGATGTCCGGCGCGCCCAGCCGCGCCGCATCCGCCGTCAGGTCGTCGGGCTGCCGCTGCGATTCACGCTCCGCCTCGACCCGCTTCTGGTAGTGCGCGACCTCCTTCTCGATCTGGTCGCCGTCCCAGCCGAGCGCCGGCGCCATCAGTTCGGCGGCCTCGCGGGCGCTGCGGGTGCCCCGGTCGAAGGTCTCGATGGAGATCCGCGTCCGCCGGGTCAGCACGTCGTCGAGATGCCGGGCGCCCTCGTGCGTGCAGGCGTAGACGACCTCGGCGCGCAGGTAGTCGTCCGCGGCGGCCAGCGGCGCGCCCAGCGAGGGATCGGCCACCACCAGCTCCAGCAGCTCCTCGGTGAGCGCCCCGTAGCGGTTCAACAGGTGCTCTATGCGGGCCACATGCAGTCCGGTCCGCGCCGCCATCCGGGCCCGCGCGTTCCACAGCGCCTTGTAGCCCTCGGCTCCCACCAGTGGCACGTCCTCCGTGACACACTCCGCGACCCGGGTGTCCAGCCCGTGCACCGCCTCGTCCACCGCGTCCTTGGCCATCACCCGGTACGTGGTGTACTTGCCGCCCGCGACCACCACCAGGCCCGGCACCGGATGCGCGACGGTGTGCTCCCGCGACAGTTTGCTGGTGGCGTCCGACTCCCCGGCCAGCAACGGCCGCAACCCCGCGTAGACGCCCTCCACGTCATCCCTGGTCAGCGGCGTCGCGAGCACCGCGTTCACATGCTCCAGCAGATAGTCGATATCGGCGCTGGAGGCCGCCGGGTGTGCCTTGTCCAGATCCCAGTCGGTGTCGGTCGTCCCCACGATCCAGTGCCGCCCCCAGGGGATGACGAACAGCACGCTCTTCTCCGTGCGCAGGATCAGCCCGGTCGTCGAATGGATCCGGTCCTTGGGGACGACGAGGTGGATCCCCTTCGATGCCCGGACGTGGAACTGCCCGCGCTCCCCGATGAGCGCCTGGGTGTCATCGGTCCACACGCCGGTCGCGTTGACGATCTGCCGGGCCCGGACCTCGTGCGTCACGCCGCCCTCGACGTCCTGCACCCGCGCGCCGACCACCCGCTCGCCCTCGCGCAGAAAACCCACCACCCGCGCCCGGTTGGCGACCTGCGCCCCGTAGGCGGCGGCGGTCCGCACGACGGTCGCCACGTACCGGGCGTCGTCCATCTGCGCGTCGTAGTACTGGAGGGCGCCCACCAGCGCGCCCTTCTTCAGGCACGGCGCCACCCGCAGCGCCTTGCGGTGCGACAGATGGCGGTGGACGGGCAGCCCCCTGCCGTGCCCCGACGAGACCGCCATCCCGTCGTACAGCGCCACCCCCGAGCCGGCGTACCAGCGCTCCCAGCCCTTGTGCTGCAACGGGTAGAGGAACGGGACCGGTTTGACCAGATGCGGCGCCAGCCGCTCCAGCAGCAGCCCACGCTCCTTCAGCGCCTCGCGCACCAGCGCGAAGTCCAGCATCTCCAGGTACCGCAGGCCGCCGTGGATGAGCTTGCTCGACCGGCTGGACGTACCCGAGGCCCAGTCACGCGCCTCGACCAGCCCGGTGTCCAGCCCCCGGGTCGCCGCGTCCAGTGCCGTGCCGGCGCCGACGATGCCGCCGCCGACCACCAGAACGTCCAGTTCGCGTTCTGCCATTTGGGTGAGTGCCCTGGCACGCTGCGCCGGTCCGAGTGTCGCTGTCTTCACCGCTGCCTCCCGCTGTGATCGGAGCCACACCCCCCGTCCGTCGATTCTGTCGGCGCCCGGTGCCGCAAGCCACCCTCCGCTCACATCGGCAACACCCCGCCACCTTGATCCGCCAATACCCATTCTGGGTCAAATATCCGCTTAGTCTATTTATGCCGCTTTAGTTGCAGATGCGCTGGAACGGCAGACGTCATGCGCCCACGCACCCCACCCTCGCCAGGGAAGGACGGCAGCAGCATGCCCGCAGACCTCGCCGTCATCGGACTCGGCGCCCTCGGCCTCCCGCTCGCCCAGGCCGCCACCGCCGCCGGCATCGGCACCATCGGCTACGACCCCGACCCCCGCACCGCCGCGCTCCCCGGCACCGACGGGCCGCTGTCCCCCGCCGAGACCCGCCGGCTGCTCTCCGCCGGTTTCCGCACCACCACCGACCCCACCGCCCTCGGCCGGGTCCGCACGGCCGTCATCTGCGCGCCCGTCCCGCTCGGCGAGGACCGCGCACTGGACCTGTCCGCCGTCGCCGACGCGGCCCGCACCCTCGCCGCGCAGCTGCGCCCGCACACCACCGTCATCCTCGAATCCACCGGCTACCCGGGCACCACGGAGGACGTCCTCCGCCCGCTCCTCGAAAAGGGCTCCGGCCTCACCGCCGGCCGCGACTTCCACCTCGCCTGCTCCCCCACCCGGCACGACCCCGGCAACCGCGTCCACCGCTACGGCAACACCCCCAAGGTCATCGGCGGTCTCACCCCCGCCTGCACCGAGGCCGCCGCCGCCTTCTACGGCCGGCTCACCGACAAGGTCGTCCGTGCCCGCGGCCCCCGCGAGGCCGAGACCGCCAAGCTGCTGGAGACCAACTACCGCCACGTCAACATCGCGCTGATGAACGAGATGGCGGTCTTCTGCCACGACATCGGCGTCGACCTGTGGGACGTCATCCGCTGCGCCGAGACCAAGCCGTTCGGCTTCCAGTCCTTCCGCCCCGGCCCCGGAGTCGGCGGCCACGCCGCCCCCATCGACCCCAACTACCTCTCCTACAAAGGCCGTTCACTGGGCCACCCGCTCCGCATGGTGGAGCTGGCCCAGGAGGTCAACGGCCGGATGCCGCGCTATGTCATCCAGCGCTGCGCCACCCTCCTCAACGAACACGGCAAGTCCGCCCGCGGCGCCCGGGTCCTGCTGCTCGGCGTCACCTACAAGCCCGACATCGGCGACCAGGCCGGCTCCCCGGCCCGCGAGGTCGCCTCCCGCCTCATGGAACTGGGCGCGCACCTCACCTACCACGACCCCTACGTCCCCCAGTGGAACGTCCTCGACCGCCCCGTCCCGCGCGCCGACTCCCTCTACGAGGCCGCCTCCGCCGCCGATCTGACGGTGCTGCTCCAACCGCACCGCACCTACGACCTCCAGGGCCTGGCGGTCAAGGCCCAGCTCCTCCTCGACACCCGCGGCGCCACCCCCACCGGAGCCGCCCACCGCCTCTAGCCACCCTCCACCGGAAAGCCGAGAGCCCGGCCGCGCCAAGGCACAACCGGGCTTCTCACTTCCCCCACCGGGGCGGGGACCGCGCACCGGCGGGAGGGGGCGGACCGGAGGGGGTGGGTGTTCGGACGTAAAGCGCAGCAGTCCGAACACCCACCCCCGGAGGGCCGCACCCGCAACCCACCACACACCGGGGCCCACCCCGACACCCCCTCCCGCCGAAGGCGGGAAACGGCAACCCGCACGGCGGGAAAGCCAAAAACGTGGGCGGCTACCGCCGGGGCGCCACCGTGACCTCCACCCGCTGGAACTCCTTGAGCTCGGAGTAGCCGGTGGTCGCCATCGCCCGCCGCAGCGCGCCGAAGAAGTTCATCGACCCGTCCGGCGTCGTCGAGGGACCGCACAGGATCTCCTCGGTCGTACCGACCGCGCCGAGGTCCATCCGCTTGCCGCGCGGCACGTCCTGGTGGACGGCCTCCATGCCCCAGTGGTGGCCGCGGCCGGGCGCGTCCGTCGCGCGGGCCAGCGGCGAGCCCATCATCACCGCGTCCGCGCCGCAGGCGATCGCCTTCGGCAGGTCGCCGGAGAAGCCCACCCCGCCGTCCGCGATGACGTGCACATACCGGCCGCCGGACTCGTCCATGTAGTCGCGGCGCGCCGCGGCGACGTCGGCCACCGCGGTCGCCATCGGCACCTGGATGCCCAGGACGTTGCGGGTGGTGTGCGCGGCCCCGCCGCCGAAGCCGACCAGCACACCGGCCGCGCCGGTCCGCATCAGGTGCAGCGCCGCGGTGTACGTGGCGCAGCCGCCCACGATGACCGGCACGTCCAGCTCGTAGATGAACTGCTTCAGGTTCAGCGGCTCGGCGGCGCTCGACACGTGCTCGGCCGACACCGTCGTCCCGCGGATCACGAAGATGTCCACGCCCGCGTCCACGACCGCCTTGGAGAACTGCGCGGTGCGCTGCGGCGAGAGCGCGGCGGCGGTGACGACACCGGCGTCCCGCACCTCCTTGATCCGCTGCCCGATCAGCTCTTCCCTGATCGGCGCCGCGTAGATCTCCTGGAGCCGCTTGGTCGCCGAGGCGCCGTCCAGCTCCGCGATCTCCGCGAGCAGCGGCTCCGGGTCCTCGTAGCGGGTCCAGAGCCCTTCGAGGTTCAGCACGCCGAGGCCGCCCAGCTCGCCGATGCGGATGGCGGTCTGCGGGGAGACCACCGAGTCCATCGGAGCCGCCAGGAACGGCAGCTCGAAGCGGTAGGCATCGATCTGCCAGGCGATCGAGACCTCCTTCGGGTCGCGGGTGCGACGGCTGGGTACGACGGCGATGTCGTCGAATGCGTATGCCCGGCGGCCGCGCTTGCCGCGTCCGATCTCGATCTCAGTCACGTGTTCTGCCTTCCTACGGAATACGCCCCCAGTATCCCCGACCGGGGGCACAGGGGGCGCATCAGCGTCTCACTCCACGGCCCGCGCCCGCATCACGTCCACGACTCGGACGGCGCGGACGGGCCCTACCGGCTCAGCCCCGGGCGTAGTTGGGCGCCTCGGTGATCATCTGGACGTCGTGCGGGTGGCTCTCCTTGAGGCCCGCGGAGGTGATCCGCACGAAGCGGCCCTTCTCCTTCAGCTCGGGGATGTCGGCGGAGCCGACGTAGCCCATGGAGGCGCGCAGACCGCCGACGAGCTGGTGGGCGACCGAGGCCAGCGGGCCGCGGTAGGGCACCTGGCCCTCGATGCCCTCCGGGACGAGCTTGTCCTCGGACAGGACGTTGTCCTGGAAGTAGCGGTCCTTGGAGTACGAGCGGCCCTGGCCGCGCGACTGCATCGCGCCCAGCGAGCCCATGCCCCGGTACGACTTGAACTGCTTGCCGTTGATGAAGACCATCTCGCCCGGCGACTCCTCGCACCCGGCGAGCAGCGAGCCCAGCATCACGGTGTCCGCACCGGCCGCGATCGCCTTGGCGATGTCCCCGGAGAACTGGAGGCCGCCGTCGCCGATCAGCGGCACACCCGCCGCGTGGCACGCCTGCGCGGCCTCGTAGATGGCGGTGACCTGCGGTACGCCGATGCCCGCGACGACCCGCGTGGTGCAGATCGAGCCGGGGCCGACGCCGACCTTCACCCCGTCGACGCCCGCGTCGATCAGCGCCTGGGCGCCCTCCCGGGTGGCGACGTTGCCGCCGACGACATCGACGGTGATGTTGGACTTGACCTTGGCGATCATGTCGAGGATGCCGCGGCTGTGGCCGTGCGCGCTATCGATGACCAGGAAGTCCGCACCGGCCTCGACCAGCGCCTGCGCCCGGTCGTACGCCGCGTCGCCGACGCCGACCGCGGCACCGACGACCAGCCGGCCCTCGGCGTCCTTGGCCGCGTTCGGGTACTTCTCCGCCTTCACGAAGTCCTTGACCGTGATCAGGCCCTTGAGCACGCCCGCGTCGTCGACCAGCGGCAGCTTCTCGATCTTGTGGCGGCGCAGCAGCTCGATGGCGTCCTCACCGGAGATGCCGACCTTGCCGGTGACCAGCGGCATCGGCGTCATGACCTCGCGGACCTGACGGCTGCGGTCCATCTCGAAGGCCATGTCGCGGTTGGTCACGATGCCCAGCAGCTTGCCCGCGGCATCGGTGACCGGCACCCCGCTGATCCGGAACTTGGCGCACAGCGCGTCCGCCTCGGCGAGCGCGGCGTCCGGCCGGACCGTGATCGGGTCGGTGACCATGCCCGACTCGGAACGCTTGACCAGGTCGACCTGGTTGGCCTGGTCCTCGATCGAGAGGTTGCGGTGCAGCACACCCGCACCGCCCTGGCGCGCCATCGCGATCGCCATACGCGCCTCGGTGACCTTGTCCATCGCGGCGGACAGCAGCGGGATGTTCACGCTGACGTTCCGCGAGACGCGGGAGGCGGTGTTCACCGCGTTGGGCAGCACCTCCGACGCACCGGGAAGCAGCAGCACGTCGTCGTATGTCAGTCCGAGCATGGCGAATTTGGCGGGCATACCGTCGACGTTGTCACTCATGACACCTTCCCCAATGCTCTTGCCTCAGCGCGGACTCCCATGCTAACGGCCTTGTGGAGTGTCCCAATCCACGACGGATGAGGGGCTCGTCACTCGTACGTTCCTACGGTGACATCCCGCCAGATGGCACGGAACCGGCCGGGGTCGCCGGCCCGCGGCCCGGTCACTGCTCGGCGAGTGCCCGCAGCCTGCTCAGCGCCCGGTGCTGGGCGACCCGCACCGCGCCGGGCGACATCCCCAGCATCTGCCCGGTCTCCTCGGCGGTCAGCCCGACGGCGACCCGCAGCAGGACCAGCTCCCGCTGGTTCTCCGGCAGATTGGCCAGCAGCTTCTTGGCCCACTCCGCGTCGCTGCTCAGCAGCGCCCGCTCCTCGGGCCCCAGGGAGTCGTCCGGCTGCTCGGGCATCTCGTCCGACGGCACGGCCGTACTGCCCGGGTGCCGCATCGCGGCCCGCTGGAGGTCGGCGACCTTGTGCCCGGCGATCGCGAAGACGAACGCCTCGAAGGGCTTTCCGGTGTCGCGGTAGCGGGGCAGTGCGCACAGCACCGCGACACAGACTTCCTGCGCCAGGTCCTCGACGAAGTGCCGGGCGTCACCCGGCAGCCGGGAGAGCCGGGTGCGGCAGTAGCGCAGGGCGAGCGGATGCACATGGGCCAGCAGATCGTGCGTGGCCCGCTGGTCGCCCTCGACAGCGCGTGCGACGAGAGCGCCGATCTCCTGCTTCCCGTCATCGCGCATCGGTCCATGGTGCCTTGGTGCCGAACGATCATCGGCATCAGGTCCATGCTTGTGCACTGAAGCGTTGTGCGCGGCAGGTGCGCCGGTTGTCATCTCCTGCGCCCTCCCCTCGTGCCCGACCGACCCGTCCCCGAGGAACTCCATACCTCAAGGATGCGGCACCGCGCGGGGAATCGGGCCGCCGCGGGACCCGAGCGGCGTGCGGGGCGCCTTGCCGCCCCGCCCGCCACAGGGCGGGCGGGGATCTTCAATCCCCCGCATCGCTGCACGTCACCACACCTCAGCGGACCAGTCCCCAGCGGAAACCGAGCGCCACCGCGTGAGCCCGGTCAGAGGCGCCGAGTTTCTTGAAAAGCCGCCGCGCGTGCGTCTTGACGGTGTCCTCGGAGAGAAACAGCTCACGTCCGATCTCGGCGTTGGAGCGGCCGTGGCTCATGCCCTCCAGCACCTGGATCTCGCGGGCCGTGAGCGTCGGCGCGGCACCCATCTCGGCGGACCGCAGCCGGCGCGGGGCGAGCCGCCACGTCGGATCGGCCAGCGCCTGGGTCACCGTCGCCCGCAGCTCGGCGCGCGAGGCGTCCTTGTGCAGATACCCGCGGGCGCCGGCGGCGACGGCGAGCGCGACGCCGTCCAGGTCCTCGGCGACCGTGAGCATGATGATCCGGGCACCGGGGTCTGCGGACAGCAGCCGGCGCACGGTCTCGACACCGCCGAGACCGGGCATCCGTACGTCCATCAGAATCAGGTCCGAGCGGTCCGCCCCCCAGCGGCGGAGGACTTCCTCGCCGTTGGCCGCGGTCGTCACGCGCTCGACGCCGGGCACGGTTGCCACCGCCCGACGGAGCGCTTCTCGGGCAAGCGGGGAGTCGTCGCAGACGAGGACGGATGTCATGACTGACCTCCGCGGCTCTCGCAGCTGATGCGCGTCACCTTGAGCCTCCAGGCTGGTACGTATCGTCACCTGTGCGATTGACGGCCTCGGACACCTGCCCGAGGGCTACCTCTGTCAACCGCCTCCGCACACTCAACGACGGTCACTCGAAAGAGTTACGGCTTCGGCGACCGAGTTCAGCACGCTCCGTGAGGAGCCGGATACGCAGGCGACCCAGCAGGCGACCGGCATCCGCGCGTGCACCCTATGCCCTATTTGGCTCTCTTTCTTCCATTTTCGCGTTGACTATGACTAGATTCGCAATGAGTCATATTTACATCTACTTCGACAGTAGATGTACGGTCGTGAGCACCGAGCCCGAAACAGCATCGCTTCGAGGGGACAAGCAATGGCAGATTTCTCCCGCCTCCCGGGCCCGAACGCAGACCTCTGGGACTGGCAGCTGCTGGCCGCCTGCCGTGGTGTCGACAGCTCTCTCTTCTTCCACCCCGAGGGCGAGCGCGGAGCGGCCCGCAGCGCGCGTGAGACATCGGCGAAGGAGGTCTGCATGCGCTGCCCCGTGCGGGCGCAGTGCGCGGCGCATGCGCTGGCCGTACGCGAGCCCTACGGGGTCTGGGGCGGCCTCACCGAGGACGAACGCGAGGAGCTCATGGGCCGAGCCCGGCACCGGCTGGTCCCCGCGACCTCGCTGCCCGGCCACGCGAGCGTGCCCGGCGCCTGACCGTCAGGGCCGGAGCGTTACCGAAGAAACGATCCTGCAACGACACCGTCCCGCATTGCCGCCCTGCGCCGCAGCCGCCGCCAGCTCCACACCGGTCCGCACCGGTCCGCAGCGCCGCTCCCCCTGCGATGCGCCACCCCTTCCGGGTCCGCGCGGTCAGCGCCCCGCGGCGTCCACCAGCTGGTCGAGCATCGCGCCGACCGCGGGCACCTGCGCAAGATCCGGCAGCGTGAGCGCGACGATCTCGCGGTGCACCGCCGGCTCCAACCGCACCGCCGTGGCCCCCTTGGGCCGTACCGACTCCAGTGTCAGCTCGGGCAGCGCGGCCACCCCCAGGCCCGCCCCGACCAGCCCGATCACCGCCGGATAGTCATCGGTCGCGAAGTCGATGCGCGGGGTGAACCCGGCGCTCTCGCAGACCTCGACGAGATGCGTGCGGCAGCGCGGGCAGCCCGCGATCCAGGGCTCGCCGGCCAGGTCCGCGAAGCACGCACTGCCCGCCTTCGCCAGCCGGTGGCCGTCCGGGACCAGGCCGACCAGCCGGTCCGACAGGATCGGCCGGACCACCAGGTCCTCCCACTCCGCCCCGGCCGCCGGGTCCGCGCCGCGCACCTCGGGGTAGCGGAAGGCCAGCGCGATCTCGCAGTCGCCGCCGCGCAGCAGCTCGATCGACCGCGGCGGCTCGGCCTCGTCCAGCGAGACCCGGATGCCCGGGTGGGCGGCGCGCATCTTGGCGAGGGCGGTCGGCACCAGCGTCGAGCTGCCCGACGGGAACGACACCAGCCGCACCCGGCCCGCGCGCAGGCCGGCGATCGCCGCGACCTCCTCCTCCGCCGCGGTGAGCCCCGCCAGGATGCCGACGGCGTGCCGTACCAGCGCCTGGCCCGCCTGCGTCAGCCGCATCTCGCGGCCCGCGCGCACCAGCAGGGGCGTGCCCGCGGACTGCTCCAGGGCCTTCATCTGCTGGCTGACGGCCGGCTGCGTGCAGCCCAGCTCCCGGGCGGCGGCGGAGAACGAGCCGGTCCTGGCGACGGCGCGCAGCACTCGGAGATGGCGGGCTTCGATCACCCTTCAAGCATAAGCGAATCTTGGATAGACCGGGAAAAACTGGGTGCGCGCTTTGCCCCGGGTGCCTTACCGTGCGGACATGAACGCGAAGCTGCTGAGCGTGAACCTGGGGCGGGCCACCCCGTTCGCGTACACCTCCGCCGAGGGCGGTACGGGCATCGACAAACGCCCGGTGGACGGTCCGGTGGCGGTCGGCGCCCCCGGCCCCAAGGGCACCGGCGGCAGCGGCCTGGCCGGCGACGCGGTGGTCGACCTGCGCCATCACGGCGGCGACGATCAGGCCGTCTACGCGTACGCCCGCGAGGACCTCGACGACTGGCAGCGCGCGCTGGGCCGCGAGCTGGCCAACGGCGTCTTCGGCGAGAACCTCACCACCTCCGGCCTCGACGTCAGCGGCGCCCTGATCGGCGAACGCTGGCGGGTGGGGCCGGAGTTGCTGCTGGAGGTGACCTCGCCGCGGATCCCCTGCCGGACGTTCCAGGGGCGGCTCGGCGAGCGCGGCTGGATCAAGCGGTTCACGGAGGCCGCGGTGCCCGGCGCGTATCTGCGGGTGCGGGAAGCGGGCGAGATCCGCGCCGGGGACACCGTGGAGGTGGTGCACCGCCCGGACCACGAGGTGACCCTCGTGATGATGTTCCGCGCCCTGACCACCCGGCGCGAACTGCTGCCGCGCCTGCTGGCGGCGGGCGAGGCGCTTCCCGCGGAGGTCCGGGAGGCGGCGGTGAAGTACCGGGAGCGGACGGGCGGTTGAGGTGGGGGGAGCGCTGACGGAAAGGCGGGGGCCGGCGAGCGGCCGGGCCTAGCGCGCGCCGTACTTCCGGCCGGTGCGGGAGGTCAGGCCGCCCAGGACGCCGCGCGGGGCGAGCTTCACCGCGCCCATCAGGGCCTTGTAACGCGGGTCCGGAATGGACAGCGACTTGCCGCGGGCCAGGTCCTTCATCGCCGCGTCCACCAGCTTGTCCGCATCCAGCCACAGCCAGCCCGGGACGTTGTCCGTCCCCATCCCGGCCCGCTGGTGGAACTCGGTCCGCACGAAACCGGGGCACAGCGCCATCAGCCGCACCCCGTTGCCGGCCAGGTCGCGGGCGGCGCCCTGGGTGAACTGCACGACCCATGCCTTGCTCGCCGCGTACGTACCGCGCGGGACGAACGCCGCCACGGAAGCGACATTGACGACGGCGCCGCGCCGGCGCTCGCGCATCCCTCGCACCGCGGCCGTGGTCAGCCGCAGCACGGCCTCGCAGTGCACCTTCAGCATCCTCAGCTCGTCGGCCATCGGGACTTCGAGGTATTCGCCCTTGTTGCCGAAACCGGCGTTGTTGACCAGCAGGTCCACCGGGTGCCGGGAATCGCCGAGCCGCGCCTCGACGGCGGCGATGCCCTCCTCGGTCGCCAGATCGGCGCTCAGCACCTCCGCCTCGATGCCGTGCCGGTCGTGCAGTTCGGTGGCCTGCTCCCGCAGCCGCTTCTCGTCGCGGGCCACCAGCACCACGCTGTGGCCGTCGCTCGCGAGACGGCGGGCGAATGCGGCGCCGATGCCGGACGTCGCTCCTGTGATCAATGCAGTCGTCATACCGGCACGGTATCCGGGTCGGGGCGGCCGGTCGTCCCTGCCCGGTACGGCGTTCACCCGTCAGCCCGGCCGGAGTTCGCCGCCGACGGGCGGCGGACGGGGGTCGGCGGGGCCGCCCCGGGGTAGTCCCCCCGCACGGACGGAACCCCGCGGCAGCGCCGGCCCCACCGGTCGGCCGCCGCCCGACCGAGGAGGACCGTTCACCCCATGCGCCCCGCCACGGACACCCACCGCACCGCCCGCCGCCCGTCCCTGCTGCTGTCCATGGGCCCGGGGGTCGCCGAGCGGCTGCTCGACGACCGGCACCACGCGCGGATCGAGGCCCTCGCCCGTACGGACTCCCGCCTCGTGGCGCACCGGCTGGCCGACCCCGCGCCCGAGGTCGCCAGGGCCCTCGCCGAGGCGGAGGTGCTGCTCACCTGCTGGGGCGCGCCGCGGCTCACGGCGGAGGTGCTGGCCGCGGCCCCCCGGCTGCGGGCCGTCGTGCACGCGGCCGGGTCGGTCAAGCACCACGTCACGGACGCCTGCTGGGCCCGCGGCATCGCGGTCGCCTCGGCCGCCGCCGTCAACGCACTGCCGGTCGCCGAATACACCCTCGCCGCCATCCTGTTCGCCAACAAGCGGGTGCTGCACGCGGCCCACCGCTACCGCGCGCTGCGCACCGCGCACGACTGGCCGCGGGAGCTGGCCGGCGCCGGCAACCACGGCCGCACCGTGGGCATCGTCGGCGCCTCCCGTATCGGCCGCCGGGTGATCGAGCTGCTGCGCCCCTTCGCGCTGCGGGTGCTGCTGTACGACCCGTTCGTGGACGGCGCGGAGGCGGACCGTCTCGGTGTGGCGGCGGCGCCGCTGGACGAGGTATGCGCCGGGAGCGACATCGTCAGCGTGCACGCCCCCGCGCTGCCCGCCACCCGGCATCTGATCGGCGCCCGCCAGCTCGCCCTGATGCCCGACGGCGCCACGCTCATCAACACCGCGCGCGGCTCGCTGGTCGACGAGGCGGCCCTGCTGCCCGAGCTGCGCAGCGGGCGGCTGGCCGCCGTACTGGACGTCACCGAGCCCGAACTCCCGCCCCCGGACTCGGCGTTGTACGAGCTGCCGAACGTGCTGCTGACCCCGCATGTCGCCGGTTCGCTGGGCGGCGAGCTGCACCGGATGGCCGACCACGCGCTGGACGAGCTGGAGCGGTACGCCCAGGGGCTCCCGTTCGCCGACCCGGTACGGCCGGAGGGGCTGGCGCACTCGGCCTGACGGCCCGGCGGCCCGCTGCTGTACCTGGAAGCCCGCTGTACCTGGAGGCCCGCTGCGGCCTGGCCGGCGGTGCGTCAGGCGGCCCGGCGGGCGCCGCGGCACCATGGCCGAGGCCCGGCCCCGCGGTGGCGGGACCGGGCCTCGGTGGGAGCTGACGCGTACGCGGTCAGGGGTCAGTGCGCGTGGCCGTGACCGTGACCGCCGTCGGCGGCCTCCTCCTCTTCCTTCTTCTCGACGACCAGGGTCTCGGTCGTCAGCAGCAGGGAGGCGATGGAGGCGGCGTTCTCCAGGGCGGAGCGGGTGACCTTGACCGGGTCGATGACGCCGGCCTTGACCAGGTCCCCGAACTCGCCGGTCGCGGCGTTGAAGCCGTTGCCCTTGTCCAGCTCGGCGACCTTCGAGGTGATGACGTAGCCCTCAAGGCCGGCGTTCTCGGCGATCCAGCGCAGCGGCTCGACGGCGGCGCGGCGGACCACGGCGACACCGGTGGCCTCGTCGCCGTCCTTGCCGAGGTTGCCGTCCAGGATCTTGACGGCGTGGACGAGCGCGGAGCCGCCACCGGAGACGATGCCCTCCTCGACCGCGGCGCGGGTCGCGGAGATGGCGTCCTCCAGACGGTGCTTCTTCTCCTTCAGCTCGACCTCGGTCGCGGCACCGACGCGGATGACGCAGACGCCGCCGGCGAGCTTGGCGAGGCGCTCCTGGAGCTTCTCGCGGTCCCAGTCGGAGTCGGTGGTCTCGATCTCGGCCTTGATCTGGGCGACGCGGCCCGCGACGT
This sequence comes from Streptomyces sp. GS7, assembly GCF_009834125.1. Lineage (NCBI taxonomy): Bacteria > Bacillati > Actinomycetota > Actinomycetes > Kitasatosporales > Streptomycetaceae > Streptomyces > Streptomyces sp. GS7. The sequence continues at coordinate 650,320 of NZ_CP047146.1, read as the reverse complement.
CCCCGGAGTTGCCGCCACCGTCGACGATGGTGGTGTCGTCCTTGGTGACGGTCACGCGGCGGGCGGTGCCCAGCACGTCCAGACCGGCCTGGTCGAGCTTGAGGCCGACCTCCTCGGCGATGACGGTGGCACCGGTGAGGGTGGCCATGTCGCCGAGCATCGCCTTGCGGCGGTCACCGAAGCCGGGGGCCTTGACGGCCACCGCGTTGAAGGTGCCGCGGATCTTGTTGACGACCAGGGTCGACAGGGCCTCGCCCTCGACGTCCTCGGCGATGATCAGCAGCGGCTTGGAGGCGCCGGCCTGGATGACCTTCTCCAGCAGCGGCAGCAGGTCCTGGATCGAGGAGATCTTGCCCTGGTGGATCAGGATGTACGGGTCGTCGAGGACGGCCTCCATACGCTCCTGGTCGGTGACCATGTACGGCGAGAGGTAGCCCTTGTCGAAGGCCATGCCCTCGGTGAAGTCGAGCTCCAGCCCGAAGGTGTTGGACTCCTCGACGGTGATGACACCGTCCTTGCCGACCTTGTCCATCGCCTCGGCGATCAGCTCGCCGACCTGCGGGTCCTGCGCGGACAGCGCGGCGACGGCGGCGATGTCGGCCTTGTCGTCGATCGGGCGGGCGGTGGCGAGCAGCTCGTCGGAGACGGCCTTGACCGCGGCGTCGATGCCCTTCTTCAGGGCGGCCGGGGAGGCGCCGGCGGCGACGTTGCGCAGACCCTCGCGGACCAGCGCCTGGGCCAGCACGGTGGCGGTGGTGGTGCCGTCACCCGCGATGTCGTTGGTCTTGGTCGCCACCTCCTTGACGAGCTGGGCACCCAGGTTCTCGTACGGGTCCTCGACCTCGACCTCGCGGGCGATGGTGACACCGTCGTTGGTGATGGTCGGCGCGCCGAACTTCTTGTCGATGACGACGTTGCGGCCCTTGGGGCCGATGGTCACCTTGACCGTGTCGGCAAGCTTGTTGACGCCGCGCTCAAGGGCGCGACGGGCGTCCTCGTCGAACTTCAGGATCTTCGCCATGGGTGCTTCAAGTCCTCTCGTTGCGATCGTCGGCCTCGCCGCCGTGACCGCTCTCGCTCAGACGAACTGCGCCCCTGCCCCGGTCGGTGAGAACGCGGGAACCAGGGGCGCAGATCAGGGCAAATCTGGGTGACTTACTTCTCGATGATCGCGAGCACGTCGCGAGCCGAGAGAACGAGGTACTCCTCGTTGCTGTACTTCACCTCGGTGCCGCCGTACTTGCTGTAGAGCACGACGTCGCCGACCTTGACGTCGAGCGGCAGGCGCTCGCCGTTCTCGAAGCGACCCGGGCCTACGGCGAGGACGGCGCCCTCCTGGGGCTTCTCCTTCGCGGTGTCCGGGATGACCAGGCCCGAGGCCGTGGTCTGCTCGGCGTCGAGCGGCTGGACCACGATGCGGTCCTCAAGCGGCTTGATGGCAACCTTGGAGCTGGTGGTCGTCACGATCCGACCTCCCCCTTCGGAGATCTCACGGGGTTAACTGTCTGAGGTGGCGACCAGGTGGATCCGTCGTCGCGGGTGCCGGACCTGCCCGTCGCTGTGTTGGCACTCCCCGGTGGAGAGTGCCAACGCTGAGACTATGACGCCGTTAGCACTCGGTCAAGCGGAGTGCCAGCGCGCCGGGGACGCGTACCGTGTCCCTGTCGACGGCCGCCGGGTGGACTCGGACACACCTTGCTGTTCCGCTGCAACCAGGCCCGGCGATGCCCCGTCTAGCTCCCCGGACCGCTGACAACCGGGCCAAGACCCGGCCGCACCGCGGCCCTGACCATCGATGGCGGAGGAACCGTGCGTGGACTGACCAGCGCCCCCCAGGATCCCGGGGGCCCGGAAAGCGACGCCGAGCGCACCATGACGTTCGCGGCGCTCGCGCAGGCCCCGAACCGCCGGCGAACCGAAGCCTGGCTGCTCGGCTTCGTCGTCCTGATCACCGTCTTCGGCTACGCCTACACCGAGCTGTCGATGAAGGACTCGCTGCCCGGCGGGCTGGCCGGCTTCGCGGTCAGCATGTTCTTCATCGCGCTGGTCCCGCACCTGGTCGTCCGCCGCTTCGCGCCGCGCGCCGATCCGCTGATCCTGCCGCTGTCCACGCTGCTCACCGGCATCGGCCTGGTCCTGCTGCACCGGCTGGACATCACGTACGCGGAGAAGCCGCGGCTGAAGATCGGGCAGGCGGCCACCGGGCAGTTGGTGTGGACGGTCATCGGGGTCGCGGTCTGCATCGTGATCCTGATGGTGCTGCGCGACCACCGGATCCTGCAGCGCTACATCTACCTGACGATGGCGGTCGCGCTGGTGCTGCTGATGGCGCCGGCCTTCTTCGGCGCGGACATGTACGGCGCCAAGCGCTGGATCCTGCTGGGGCCGCTGTCGCTGCAGCCCGGCGAGTTCGTGAAGATCATGATCGTGGTGTTCTTCGCGGGGTACCTCACGGTCAGCCGCGATGCACTGGCGCTGTCGGGGCGCCGGGTCATGGGCATGCAGCTGCCGCCCGGCCGGCAGCTCGGGCCGATCTTCACGATCTGGGTCATCAGCCTGCTGGTGCTGGTCTTCGAACGGGACCTGGGCACCTCGCTGATCTTCTTCGGCGTCTTCGTGATCATGCTCTACATGGCCACCGAGCGCACCAGCTGGGTGATCTGCGGCCTGGCCATGGCCGTGGTCGGCGCCGGCGTCGTCGGCTCCACCGAGCCGCACGTCAAGGGCCGTGTGATGGCCTGGCTGCACCCGATGGACATCTTCCTGCCGCCGAACCAGCGGCCGCCGGGCCTGATCTCCGACCAGGCCGCGCAGGCCCTGTTCAGCTTCGGCAGCGGCGGCATCGGCGGCACCGGCCTGGGCCAGGGCCACCCCGAGCTGATCGGCTTCGCCGGCAACAGCGACTTCATCCTCACCACCGTCGGCGAGGAGCTGGGGCTGGCCGGAGTGATGGCCGTCCTGCTGCTGTACGCACTGCTCGCCCAGCGCGGGCTGCGGGTGGGGCTGACCGCCCGCGACCCGTTCGGCAAGCTGCTGGCGGTCGGGCTCTCCGGGGCGCTGCTGCTCCAGGTCTTCGTCGTCACCGGCGGCGTCACCGGCCTGATCCCGCTCACCGGCAAGGCGCTGCCGTTCCTCGCCAAGGGCGGTTCGTCGCTGGTCGCGAACTGGGTGATGGTGGCGGTGCTGCTGCGGGTCAGCGACAGCGCCCAGCGGCGGCGCGAGCCGGTCCGCCCGGCGGCGGCCGCGGACGCCACCCAGCGGGTGCGCCGGATCACCGGCGGCGAGCCCGAGGCGTAGGGCCGAGGCGCCGGGCCCGGCGCGGGCGCGGCCGGGCGGCTGGCCCACAATGGTGCAGATGACCGACCTCGACACCTTCGCCGCGCTGCTCACCCCCGAGGGGCAGGCGCTGCTGGACGAACTGCGGCACCTGGACGCCGCGGACGAGCTGGCCGCCGCGACCCGGCTGCGCCGCGACCACCCCGCGCCGCTGGTCTCCGCCGCCATCGGGCAGGCGCAGCTGCGGCGCCGGGCGGCGGCGAAGTTCGGCGCGGACGCCGAGCGGATGTACTTCACGCCCAACGGCGTCGAGCAGTCCACCCGCACCTCCGTCGCAGCGCACCGCGCCGCCCGGCTGGCCGGGCTCGGCGTCCGTACGCTCGCCGACCTGTGCTGCGGCGTCGGCGGCGACGCGCTGGCACTGGCCCGCGCCGGGATCCGGGTGCTGGCCGTCGACCGCGACCCGCTGGCCTGCGCCGCGGCCCGGGCGAACGCCGAAGCGCTGGGGCTCGCGGAGCTGATCGAGGTGCGCTGCGCGGACGTGACGGAGGTGGACACCGCCGGGTACGACGCGGTGTTCGTCGACCCGGCCCGGCGCAGCAAGCCCCGCGGTGGCCGCATTTTCGACCCGGAGGCGTACTCCCCGCCGCTGTCGTGGGCCGTCGAGACGGCCCGTACGGCGCGGTACGCGGCGCTGAAGATCGCGCCCGGGGTGCCGCACGAGGCGCTGCCCGAGGACGCGGAGACGGAGTGGATCTCCGACGCGGGCGACGTGAAGGAGGCCGTCCTGTGGTTCGGGACGGGCGAGGGCGGCGGCCGGCGGGCCACCCTGCTGCCCTCGGGGGCGTCCCTGCTGGGCGCCGGGCTGCCCGACCCGGAGCCGGGCCCCGTCGGCGGCTGGCTCTACGAGCCGGACGGCGCGGTGATCCGGGCGCATCTGGTCGCCGATGTCGCCCAGGAGGTCGGCGGGCGGCTGATCGATCCGACGATCGCGTATGTGACGGCGGATCGGCTGGTGCCGACGCGGTACGCGACCGCGTACGCGATCACCGATGTGCTGCCGTTCAACGTCAAGAAGCTGAAGGCGCTGCTGCGGGAGCGCGGGGTCGGCGTCGCGGTGATCAAGAAGCGCGGGTCCGCCGTGGAGCCCGAGGAGCTGCGCAGAAAGCTGAAGCTCGGCGGGCCGCATTCCTGCACGGTCTTCCTCACCCGGGTCGCGGGGGCGCCCACGATGCTGCTGGGGCACCCCGCGGCGGACACCGCCTGACGCAGGCCGTTCAGGCCAGGTCCGTCAGGTCCTCGGCGTAGACCTGGGAGAGCGGCTGCGGGCCCACGTACTGCTGGCAGGTGCACTGGCCGGCCTCGTACTGGACCGGCTTGTGGTCCGCGTCCCAGGCGACGGGCACCTGCACCAGCTCGTGGCACTTGCCCTTCTTGTCATGCTTGGCGAGGTGGTGGGTGCAGCCGCACACCGGCTCCGGCGGCTTGTGCGCGGCGGCCAGCTCGTGCCGCTCCTGGCGGGCCGTCTCCAGTCGCTCCATCTTGCGCTCGTGGCGCGTCCGCAGGGCCGTACGGGCGGTGTCGGCCACCTTGGCGAAGCCGCCCGCCATGAAGAAGATGAAGACCCACCAGAACCAGTCCACAGCCTGCCGCCTCCCCGTGCCCGCGCCTGTGCTGCTGCCCAGGGTAAGACCTGCGCCGGGCGGAGCCGCCGTCAGGAGTACAGGTTGTCCTTGCTCAGCTCATGGAAGTGATCATGGTCGGGTGCGTGGTCGTGGCCGTGCGGGCCCGGGACGTGGGTCTCGGTGACCGGGAGCGAGGAGTCCGCCGAGAGGTCCCAGGCGGACGCAGGGCGGTTGCGGGCCACCATCTCCGCGCCGAGGGCCGCCACCATCGCGCCGTTGTCGGTGCACAGCTTGGGCCGCGGCACCCGCAGCCGGATGCCGGCGTCCTCGCAGCGGCGCTGGGCCATCGCCCGCAGCCGGGAGTTGGCCGCTACCCCGCCGCCGATCATCAGGTGGTCCACGCCGCTGTCCTTGCAGGCGCGGACGGCCTTGCGGGTCAGCACGTCGACGACGGCTTCCTGGAAGGACGCCGAGACGTCCGCCACCGGCACCTCCTCGCCGGCTGCCCGCTTCGCCTCGATCCAGCGGGCCACCGCGGTCTTCAGGCCGGAGAAGGAGAAGTCGTAGCGCGGGTCGCGGGAGCCGGTCAGCCCGCGCGGGAAGCGGATCGCCTCCGGGTCGCCCTCGCGGGCCCAGCGGTCGATGACCGGGCCGCCGGGGAAGCCGAGGTTGAGCACCCGCGCCACCTTGTCGAACGCCTCGCCCGCCGCGTCGTCGATCGTCGAGCCCAGCGGCCGTACGTCGGAGGTGATGTCGGGGGCCAGGAGGAGGGAGGAGTGGCCGCCGGAGACCAGCAGAGCCATGGTCGGCTCCGGCAGCGGGCCGTGCTCCAGCTGGTCGACGCAGATGTGCGAGGCGAGGTGGTTGACGCCGTACAGCGGCTTGCCCAGGGCGTAGGCGTACGCCTTGGCGGCCGAGACGCCGACCAGCAGTGCGCCCGCCAGGCCGGGGCCGGCGGTGACCGCGATGCCGTCCAGGTCGCTCGCCGCGACCCCGGCGTCCTTCAGCGCGCGCTGGATGGTGGGCACCATCGCCTCCAAGTGGGCGCGGGAGGCCACCTCCGGCACCACACCGCCGAAGCGGGCGTGCTCGTCGACGCTGGAGGCGACCGCGTCCGCGAGGAGGGTGTGGCCGCGGACGATGCCGACACCGGTCTCGTCGCAGGAGGTCTCGATGCCGAGGACGAGCGGTCCGCCGCGGGAGTCAGCTGAGTCAGCCATGATTCTCATGTTCCTTGTACGGAGGGTGCTTCGGAGGAGGTCTGGGTGGTGCGGCGCATCACCAGGGCGTCGACGTTGCCGGGCTGGTAGTAGCCGCGGCGGAAGCCGATCGGCTCGAAGCCGAAGCGCTCGTAGAGGCGCTGTGCGCGGACGTTGTCCACCCGCACCTCCAGCAGCACCTCGTGGCACTCGAAGTCGGTGGCGGCGCCGAGGAGTTCGGACAGCAGCCGGGCGCCGAGGCCGGTGCCCCACTGGTCGCGGGCGGTGGCGATGGTCTGGATGTCGCCGGTGCCGTCGACGGCGGCCAGCCCGCCGTAGCCGACGATCCGGCCGGCCCGCCCCTCAGCGGCACCTGCCCCAGACTCCGTCCGGGGGGACCCCCACCGCGACGGCGCCTCCAGCTCGGCGACCAGATAGCGGCGGGTGGCCAGCGGCCCGCGGGCGTGCGCCAGCTCGGACCAGAACATGCCGGGCGACCAGGCGTCCTCGGGGAAGAGGTCGCGCTCCAGCTCCAGCACCGGTTCCAGATCCCACCAGCGCATCTCGCGCAGCACGACGGGTGGTGGGGTGCCGCCGCGGTGGAGGTCCCCCCGGACGGAGTCTGGGGCAGGTGCCGTCGAGGGGCGGTAGTCGGGCGACGGGCGGGCGCTCAACGCGGGGTGACCACCTTGTAGTTGGCCGGCACCTGGGCGTCCGGGCGGCGCAGGTACAGCGGCCGGGGCGGCAGCAGTTCCTCGCCCGCGGCCAGCTTCCGCGCGGCCAGCCCGGCGAGCGCGGCGGCGGACTGGTGCTCCGGCCCGTCGCGGCGTACGCCTGTGAACACGGTGTCGTAGAGCAGCGCGCCGGCGCCCACGGCCGGGACCCCGGCCACCTCGTCGGCGATCTCGGCGGGGCGGTTCACGGCCGGCTCGGTCAGGCGGGTGTGCGCGTCCGCGTAGCGCGCCCAGTAGACCTCCTTGCGGCGGGCGTCGGTGGCCACGACGAAGGGCTCGGTCAGGCCGGAGGCGTAGGCGATGCCGTCCAGCGAGCACAGGCCGTGGACGGGCACGTCCAGCGCCGCCCCGAAGGTCGCGGCGGTCACCAGCCCGACCCGCAGTCCGGTGTACGGGCCGGGTCCCACGCCGACGACGATGTCGCTGACCGCGTCGAGCTTCAGTCCGGCCTCGGCCAGCACCCGGTCGACGGCGGGCAGCAGCAGCTCGCCGTGCCGGCGGGCATCCACCTCGGCGGCGGCGGCGAGGACACGGGAGCCGTCGTGGAGCGCGACCGTGACGGCGGGGGTGGCGGTGTCAAGAGCTAGCAGCAGCACGCCCTCAAGACTACGGCGCGGCCGGCGGTGCCCGGTGCGGTGCTACCGTCGATCCCCAGCCAGCACAGTCAGCACAGCCAGCAGTCTCCCTCCGCGCCCGCGGCCGGGAGCGTACGGAAAGGTGGCACCGCGGTGCCCGCTAAGAGCAGCACGATCGTCACCGCGCTCACCGCAGCCGCCCTGGTCGCCATCGGCGTGCTCGGCTACCAGGCGTCCGCCTCCGCGTCCGCCCCGCTGACCGCGGTCCGCGGTGACGGCCCCGCCGCCGACCGGAAGCCGGCCGCCCACGACCAGGCCGGCAAGAAGGAGCAGAGCCCCGCCGCCCCGGCTCCGGTCCCGGCGGCGTCCGGCACCGGCAAGCGGGTCGTGTACGCACTGGGCGCCAAGCGGGTCTGGCTGGTCGACACGGACGGCAAGGCGCTGCGGACCTTCCCGGTGGCGCCGAGCACGGTGAGCCCGGCCCCGGGCGCGTACGCGGTGACCTCGCGGTCGGTGAGCGTGACCGGCTCGGACGGGGTGGCGATCGAGCACGTCGTGCGGTTCGCCGTCGTCAAGGGGGTGGTCGTCGGCTTCAGTGCGGCCGTCGACGGCTCCACGCCCGCGCCGGACGGCGCGAAGAAGACCGGCGGCATCCGGGAGTCGCGGGACGACGGCAAGGCGCTGTGGGACTTCGCGCTGCGCGGCGGGAAGATCGTCGTGGTGTCCTGAGCCCGCTCCGCCGAGGCCGGCGGCCCGGCTCCCCGGGCCCCGGCGCTTCGCTCCTACGGGCTACGCCGCATCGCGCCCCGGGGTGGACGCACCGCCTCCGGGCCCGGCACCGCCGTCCGGTTCGTCTGCTTCGCCCGCTTCACCCGCCTCCTGCGCCGCGTCCCGCCCGACCGCGCGGCTCTCCTCCGGGGCGCCGGGCGGCGTGGAGACGGCGCTGGCCGCGGCGCACGCCGCCAGCAGTTCGTTCATCGACGGCGGCGTCTTCCGCGCGTCCTGCTCGGCGCGCCCGGCCGTCTGGGCTGCAGGCTGGTGGGGGGACATGGACGCCTCCCGGGCTTTTGGGGCAAGCTGCGGAGGTCAGGCTTTACTTAGGCACACCTAACCAGGGCTCTCCCACCCATGTGACCATGTCCGGCACCGCGCGCGCAACATCATGCCGACGGCTTGTCGGAAACTACCGGGCGCGGAGCCCCGTACGGGGCCCGGCGGCCCGCTCGGCGACCCCCGCCGGCGGGGCCCGGTCAGCAGAACTCCAGCTCCGGCAGCCCGGCGTCCGCCCAGCGCGCGCCCACGCCGGTGACCGTCACCTCGCGCACGTCGTCCACGTCGTCCTCGGGGTGGCCGTCTGCCCCGCCCGGCGCCTCGGCGCCCACCGCGCGCCCGATGACGACGTGCAGCCGGTCCTCGGACAGCTCCTCGACCTTGCCCTCGCCCCACTCCACGACCACCACCGACTCCGGCAGCGAGACGTCCAGGTCCAGGTCCTCCATCTCGTCCAGCCCGCCGCCGAGGCGGTACGCGTCGACGTGCACCAGCGCCGGACCGCCGGTCAGCGGAGGGTGCACCCGGGCGATGACGAAGGTGGGCGAGGTCACCGCGCCGCGTACGCCCAGGCCCTCGCCCAGGCCGCGGGTCAGCGTCGTCTTGCCCGCGCCCAGCTCGCCGGTGAGCAGCACCAGGTCGCCGGGGCGCAGCAGCGGGGCCAGTCTGCGGCCCAACTCCCGCATCTGGTCAGGGGACTTGACGGTTACATGGGCAATCGCGCCAGTGGTGCTCATGTCGCAAATGGTACGGCCCGGACGGGGCGGCGGTCCCGTACCGCGGCCGGGGCCGCCGCCGGGGCGGCGCTCAGGCGCGCGCCGTACGCGAACTGCGGGACGCCTCGCTCGCCCGCTCCACCAGCGCCACCAGGTGCTCGTTGACCAGCTCGGGCCGCTCCAGCATCACCAGGTGCCCGGCGCCCGGGACGCACACCAGCCCGGCGTTGGGCAGCACCTCGGCGATGGTCCGGCTGTGCTCGGCCGGCGTGATCAGGTCCTTCTCCCCGGCGAGGACCAGCGCCGGCACGTTGTCGTAGGCCACCAGCGCGTCGGTCTTGTCGTGCACCGCGAACGCCGGGAAGAACTCGGCGACCACGTCGATCGGGGTCGCCTCGATCAGCCGCTCCCCGAACCGCGCGATGGCCGGATCCACGTCCTGGGTGCCGAAGGAGTAGCGCTTGATCAGCCCCGCGAAGAGGTCCGCGGTGGCCCGCCGCCCCCGCTCGACGATCTCGCTCTGCCAGCCCAGCGCCCTGAGCACGCCCGGCGCCAGCCAGTGGAACGCCTTCGAGCCCATCGACGGCAGCCCGAACCCGACCTCGCTCAGCCGCCCCGCCGACGTCCCGATCAGGGCCACCCCGACCACCCGCTCCGCGACGTACTCGGGGAACTGGTCGGCCAGCGCCATCACCGTCATCCCGCCCATGGAGTGCCCGACCAGCACGATCGGCCCCTCGGGCACCGCGGCGTCCAGCACCGCCTTCAGGTCCCGGCCCAGCAGGTCGATGGTGACCGGTTCCGTGCCGTCGATCTGCCCGTGGCCGCGGGCCGAGCGGCCGTGGCTGCGCTGGTCCCAGTGGACGGTGCGGACCGTGCCGCGCAGCGCGGCGCGCTGGAAGTGCCAGGAGTCCTGGCTCAGGCAGTAGCCGTGGCTGAAGACGACCGTCGGCGCGGGCGCGCGCCGGCCCAGCGCGGTCGTCAGCCGCTTGCGCAGCCCGCTGTGCGCCTCCTGGGCGGCCCGCACCTCCTTGCTCAGCCGCGGGGCCCTGACGTTCCGGCCGTCTTTGGGGGCCTTGCCCGGCTGCCGGCCCCCCGGCTCGTCGACCTCGTAGTACAGCGCGGTGCCGTCCTCGGCGATCGCCGCCCCCGGGGTGCCGCGCAGCGTGCCGAACGGCCCCGCCGCGTCCAGCGCCAGCCGGGCCCGGCGGCGCATCCCGCGGCCGACCGTCATCCGCTCTATGGCCACCCCGGCCGCCGCGCCCGCCGCGACCACACCGATCGCCATGCCCGCGAAGCCCGCCTGGCGGCCGGCCCTGGCCCAGTTCCCGGCCGCCTCGGCCGCCGTCTCGACCGCCTGCGCCGCGGCTTCCGTTCCCTCGGTCATGCCACGCCCCCCGTCAACGCCGTGTCTTCTCCGGTCCGGTCGCGCACCTCACTGTCGACATAGACGCGCGGCACCCGGCTCCCGATCCTCGTGACGATTTCGTACCCGATCGTTCCGGCCGCGACCGCCCAGTCCTCGGCGGTCGGCTCACCGCGGTCGCCCGGCCCGAACAGCACGGCCGTCTCCCCGGCCGCGGCCGGGTCGCCGCCCAGGTCCACCACGAACTGGTCCATCGCGACGCGGCCCGCCACCGTCCGCCACTTCCCGGCGACCAGCACCGGACCGGTCCCGGAGGCGTGCCGCGGGATGCCGTCGGCGTAGCCGAGCGGGACCAGGGCGAGCGTGGTCTCCCCGGGCGTCGTGTACAGATGCCCGTACGACACCCCGTGGCCGCCCGGGACGCGCTTGACCGACGCCAGCGACGCCTCCAGCGTCATCGCCGGCCGCAGCCCCAGGTCCTGCGACGTGCCGACCTCCGGGGCGGGCGAGATGCCGTATATCCCGATTCCGGCCCGTACCAGGTCGAAATGGGCCTCGGGGAGGGTGAGCAGCGCCGGCGTGTTGGCGATGTGCCGCACCTCGGGCCGCAGCCCGGCCTCCTCGGCGACCGCCAGCGCCCGGTGGAACTCCGCCAGCTGCGCGGCGATGGACGGATGCCCCGGCTCGTCGGCGCAGGCGAAGTGCGACCAGACGCCGGTGACCTTGAGCAGGCCCGCCGCCTCGGCGATGCGGGCGGCGGAGGTCAGCTCCGCCCAGTCGGCGGGCTGGCAGCCGTTGCGCCCCAGCCCCGTGTCGACCTTGAGCTGGACCCGGGCCGGCCGGCCGCAGCCGCGCGCCGCGTCCACCACCTCGCCGAGCGCCCACAGCCCGCTCACCGAGACATCGACGTCCTGCTCGATGGCCCTGGCCCAGGGGCCGCCCGGCGTCCACAGCCAGCACATCAGCCGCCCGGTGTCGCCGGCCGCGCGCAGCGCGAACGCCTCCTCCGGGAGCGCCGTCCCCAGCCAGCCCGCCCCGGCCTCCCGGGCGGCCCGCGCACAGCGCACCGCGCCGTGGCCGTAGCCGTCGGACTTGACCACGGCCATCAGCTCCGCCCGGGGTGCGCGGCCCCGCAGGGCACGGACATTCGACCGCACGGCGGCAAGGTCAATGGCGGCACGCGCACGCTTCGCTGTCTCGTTCATCCCCCTCAGTGTCTCAGGCCACGCCCCCGCGCCCCCGGGAACCGACGCGGAAAAGCCCGCGTCGGTGCCGCCGCGGCCGTGCCGCAACCGGCCGCGGCGCCGGCTCCGTACGGTGTGACCGGGCCTTTCCCGGCCCGGCGGGTGCGGCCGGGGGCGGCCGGTTCCGGTGCGGTGCGCCGGGCCGGCCGGGCCGCGGCCGAAACGCCCGGCGGTCGGCCGGGCACGGAGCGTCACCCCGGCCACCCCGCCACGTCACCCCACCACGTCGCCCCACGCCGCCGCGAGATGCCCGGCCACCTCCGACGCCACGATCGGCGTGCCCTCCGGCCCGGCCGCCCGCCGCGCCGCCAGCCCGTGCAGATACGCGCCCACCGAGCCCGCGTCCCGCGGCGCCAGCCCCGCCGCCAGCAGCGCCCCGGTCACCCCGGACAGCACGTCCCCGCTCCCGGCCGTCGCCAGCCACCCCGTCCCGGTGGGGTTGACGCGCACCGGAACGGACAGGTCCGGATCCGCCACCAGCGTCGTCGACCCCTTCAGCAGCACCGTCGCCCCGTACCGCTCCGCCAGTTCCCGCACCGCGGCCAGCCGCGCCGCCTCGACCTCCTCGCGGGCCCGCCCCAGCAGCGCCGCGGCCTCCCCTGCGTGCGGCGTCAGCAGCGTCCCGCCGGTCCGGTGCCGGACCCGGTCCGCGGACAGGAACCGCAGCCCGTCCGCGTCCACCAGCACCGGCACGTCGGCCGCCAGCACCTCCTCCAGGGCCCCCGACTCGTCCCCGATGCCCGGCCCGATGACCCACGACTGCACCCGGCCCGCCTTGTCCGGCGGCCCGGCGTGCACCAGCGTCTCCGGGAATCGCGCCAGCACCGCGTCCGCCGCCGGCCCCACGTACCGCACCGCCCCGGCGCCGCCGCGCAGCGCCCCGGCCACCGCCAGCACCGCCGCCCCCGGATAGCGCGCGGACCCGGCGACGACCCCGACCACGCCCCGCCGGTACTTGTCGCTCTCCGCCGCCGGGCGCGGCAGCAGCTCCGCCACGTCCGCGTGCTGCAGCGCCTCCATGTCGGCGGTCGCGGGCGGGGTCAGCCCGATGTCGACCAGCCGCAGCGCCCCGGCCCGCTCCCGCGCCGGGTCGATCAGCAGGCCGGGCTTGTACGCGCCGAACGTCACCGTCGCGTCGGCCCGTACCGCGTCCCCGCGCGCCTCGCCGGTGTCCGCGTCCACCCCGCTCGGCAGGTCGACCGCCACCACGATCGCCGACTCCCGTGCCACGCGGGCGAGTTCGGCGGCCTCCGGGCGCAGCCCGCCGCGTCCGCCGATGCCCACGATCCCGTCCACGACCAGATCGGCCCGGCCGAGGTCCCGCAGCGGGTCGTGCGACACCCGGCCGCCGGCCGCCCGCAGCGCGGCCAGCCCGCCGGGGTGGGCCCGATCGGGCGACAGCAGCACCGCGGCCACCCCGGCGCCGCGCCGCGCCAGCCGGGCCCCGGCGTACAGCGCGTCGCCGCCGTTGTCGCCGCTGCCCACCAGCAGCACCACCCGGGCGCCGTACACCCGCCCCAGCAACTGCGCGCAGGAGACGGCCAGTCCGGCCGCCGCCCGCTGCATCAGGGCCCCCTCGGGCAGCCGGTCCATCAGTTCCCGCTCGGCGGCCCGCACGGCCGCCACGCTGTAGGCAGTCCTCATGCGGCCAGTCTCACACCGCATCAGCGCGGGGGCCCCGCAAGCCACACGCGAGACCCCCGCACCACCGGCGGCGCCGTACGGCCCCCGGACGCCCGCGTCACCCCTCGGCGATCACCACCGCCGAGGCGACGCCCGCGTCATGGCTGAGCGACACATGCCAGGACCGCACGCCCAGTTCGGCCGCGCGCGCCGCGACCGTGCCGTGTACCCGCAGCCGCGGCTGCCCGCTGTCCTCGACGTACACCTCCGCGTCCGTCCAGTGCAGCCCGCCCGGCGCGCCCAGCGCCTTGGCCAGCGCCTCCTTGGCGGCGAACCGGGCCGCCAGCGAGGCCATCCCGCGCCGCTCACCGCCCGGCAGGCAAAGCTCCGCTTCGTTGAACAGCCGCTGCGCCAGCTCCGGTGTCCGTCGCAGCGCCGCCTCGAACCGGTCGATCTCCGCGACGTCGATCCCGACCCCAATGATCACCGGGTCACTCCACCGTGACGGACTTGGCGAGGTTGCGCGGCTGGTCGACCTCGTTGCCGCGGGCGGTGGCCAGCTCGCAGGCGAACACCTGGAGCGGCACCGACGAGACCAGCGGCTGCAGCAGGACCGGCGTCCGCGGGATGCGGACGAGGTGGTCCGCGTACGGCACCACCGCCTCGTCCCCCTCCTCGGCGATCACGATGGTGCGGGCACCGCGCGCCCGGATCTCCTGGATGTTGGAGACGATCTTGTCGTGCAGCACGGACCGGCCGCGCGGCGAGGGGACGACCACCACGACCGGGACGCCCTCCTCGATCAGCGCGATCGGGCCGTGCTTCAGCTCCCCGGCCGCGAACCCCTCCGCGTGCATGTACGCCAGCTCCTTGAGCTTCAGCGCGCCCTCCAGCGCCACCGGATAGCCGACGTGGCGGCCGAGGAAGAGCACCGTGTTCTGGTCCGCGAGACCGCGGGCCAGCTCCCGTACCGGCTCCATCGTGCCGAGCACCTGCTGCACCTGCGTCCCGATGGCCGCCAACTCGCGCACCACGTCCTGGATTTCGTCGCCCCACTTCGTCCCGCGCACCTGCGCCAGGTACAGCGCGACGAGGTAGACCGCCACCAGCTGCGTCAGAAACGCCTTCGTGGACGCCACCGCGACCTCCGGCCCGGCGTGCGTGTACAGCACCGCGTCGGACTCCCGGGGGATCGTCGAGCCGTTGGTGTTGCAGATGGCCAGCACCCGCGCGCCCTGCTCGCGGGCGTGCCGCAGCGCCATCAGCGTGTCCATGGTCTCGCCGGACTGGCTGATGGCGATCACCAGCGTGCGGTGGTCGAGGATCGGGTCCCGGTAGCGGAACTCGCTGGCCAGCTCGGTCTCGCACGGAATCCGCGTCCAGTGCTCAATCGCATACTTGGCGATCATCCCCGCGTGGTACGCCGTCCCGCAGGCCACGATGACGACCTTGGAGATCTCCCGCAGCACCGCCGGCGGGATCCGCACCTCGTCCAGCGCGAGCACCCCGGCCGCGTCGATCCGGCCCAGCAGCGTGTCCGCGACCGCCTTCGGCTGCTCGGCGATCTCCTTGAGCATGAAGTAGTCGTAGCCGCCCTTCTCGGCGGCCGAGGCGTCCCAGTCGACGTGGTAGTTCCGCACCTGTGCGGGCGCGCCCTCGAAGTCGGTGACCGTCACCCCGTCCCGGCGCAGCTCCACGACCTGGTCCTGCCCCAGCTCGACGGCCTCCCGGGTGTACGCGATGAACGCCGCCACGTCCGAGGCGAGGAACGCCTCGTCCTCGCCGATCCCCACCACCAGGGGGGAGTTGCGACGCGCCCCGACCACCAGGTCCGGTGCGTCGGCGTGCACCGCGACCAGCGTGAACGCGCCTTCCAGCCGCCGGCACACCTGCCGCATCGCCTCGGCCAGCTCACCGCACGAGGAGTACGCCTCGGCCAGCAGATGCGCGACCACCTCGGTGTCCGTCTCGGACGCCAACTGGTGGCCGCGCTCGGCCAGTTCCCCGCGCAGCGCGGCGAAGTTCTCGATGATCCCGTTGTGGACGACCGAAACCCGCCCGGAGTTGTCCAGATGCGGATGCGCGTTGGCGTCCGTCGGCCCGCCGTGCGTCGCCCACCGGGTGTGCCCGATCCCGGTCGATCCCGCGGGCAGCGGACGGTCCGCCAGCTCCTTCTCCAGATTGGCGAGCTTCCCCGCCTTCTTGGCCGCCGCCAGCCCCCCGTCGGCCAGCACCGCGACGCCCGCCGAGTCGTAGCCCCGGTACTCCAGCCGCCTCAGCCCGGCGAGTACCACGTCCAGGGCACTCTGCCCGCCCACGTATCCCACGATTCCGCACATGGGGGGCAGCCTACGCGCCGCCCCGCGACGGGCGGAGTACGGGCGCGCGCGACGGCGGGGGCCGCCGGAGCGGCCCCCGCACGGGCCCTGCACGGCCTCCGGGAACGCCCCCCGGTCCGGCTCAGTGCCGCGCCCCCGCAGGGGCCCGGCTCACCGTCCCCGCCCCCTCGGCCAGCTTCCACTCCCGGTTCAACGGGCCCAGCGGTACCCGGCGTTCGAATATCGGCGTACCGAAGATGTCGAGGTGCGCACGGAGCGCGCCCGAGAGGTCGACGCCGCCGAAGGCGGCCCAGCGGCCGGTGGCGGAGGCGGAGCCGTCCGTGGCGGCGGTGGCGCTGCCGGCCACGTCGGCGCGCAGGTACGGGGCGACGGTGGCGGTCACGCCGAGGCTGCCGTAGAGGCCGATGCCGGCCTCCGCGCCGAGGCCGGCCTTGACCTTGCCGGCGGCGGACACGGTGGCCCGCACGGGCGTGCTGTGCATCTCGGCGCGGGCGATCGGGGCCCAGCCGGCGGACTGCCGGTAGCTGCCGCCGACCGCGAAGTCGCCCTTGAGGTCCTGCTTGACGTCGACGGCGGCCTTGCCGTCGGCGTCGATCTGGAGGTAGCAGGTGAGGTCGAGGTTGACCACGACCGGCACCGGCCCGACCTGCACGACGGGGTCGGCGTGCAGCTTGGCGAAGGGCACGCGCAGCGGCTGTGCCCCGGTGGAGGCGGCCGCCCGGCCCTTGAGCTCCCACTGGGAGGACCAGGCGCCGGTCAGGGTCAGCGAAGCCCCGCCGACACCACCGCCCTTGTCGCCCTTGCCGCCCTCGTAGGAGAAGTCGACCTCGGGGGCGAGCTGGACGTATCCGGCGGCCGACGCCTCGGCGGAGACGGGCCCGCCGGGGGGCGTGGGCAGCGCGGCGCCGACGTCCAGCCGCAGGGTGCCGAGGGGCAACTGGGCACCGTGCGGGCCGAAGCGGAGGCCGCCGTTCCTGGCCCAGGAGACCTTGACCTTGGGGGCGAGGGGTTCGACCGTCACCGAGCGCGGGTCGACGGGGACCGTGCCGTGCGCCGTGGCGTCGCCGAGCAGCGCGTCGAGCGTGGCCGGCGCGGTGGCGACCTCGGTGCCGTGGCCGGTCCGCCCGACGACCCGGGTCACCTTGGCGAGCACGCCCCGGGGCGCGCCGGGCGCCGGGGCGCTGGCGATGACATCACCGACGGCCACGTCCGCCTTGGGCGCGGGAGCGCTCTTCGACGGACCGTCGGAGGGCGCGGCGGACGGACCGGCCGACCGGTCGGCGGACGGGCTGCCGGACGGGCTGCCGGACGGCGAAGGTGTCGGCCGGGTGCTCGGTGTGCTCGGTGTGCTCGGCGAAGGCCGCACCGCCGAGGAGGCGATGACGGCCCGTCCGCTCTTCCGGTCGAAGGACGCGATCGTGAGCGCCGACTTCGCGGCCGGCCGCCCCTTGGCGCCGCCCGGCCGGGCCACCGCGCTCGGGGTGCCACCGCCCGCATCGGCATCGGCGGCCCGGACGGCCAGTTGCGGCACGGCCGTCGACTCCGCGGCCGCCGGCTCCGCGCCGGAGCCGGCGGCCGCGGGCGCACCGGACCCGGGTCCCGCGCACCCGGCGACGAGCAGCGAGGCGGTGGCGACGGCCAGTAAGGGGGCAATCCCGGAACGGGCAAATCTGGTGGATCTGCGCACAGTTGGATCCTGAGGGGGGTGAAGTGTGGGGCGGACCGGGGAAGTTGACACCCGGCCGAACCGCTACCCGCTGGTAACGATCCGCAAGATCCTGTCATGCGCACCGCGGGCAAAACACCCGTTCACCCGCCGTAAACGGATGATCTGGCTCACATCCGCACGCCCCCGGCCACCCGCCCCGCACCGCGGACACCCCTCAACACCCGCGCTGACACCGGCGCGTATACCCGCGCGCTATTCGGTCCTGCGCCTCCCGGACCAGCTCCCGGAACTCCTCGTCCGCCGCCGCGTCCCCGCCACCGGGCCCGCTCCCCGGCTCGTGGCACTCCAGGAAGTCGGCCAGGTCCTCGCCCACGTCCTCGTCCGGCAGCTGCTCGGCCAGCTCCTGGCGTATCCGCGCCGCGTACTCCTCCGACGCGAGCGCCGCGCCCGCCCTCCGCCGGCGCCGCTCGCGCGCCCGCTCCCGCAGCGGCTCCCACAGGCGTGCCCGCACGCCACCCCCCCACTCGATCCCGCGGCCCGTGCCCGGCGCCGCCCCGGCTGCCGACCGTACCGGGCCCGCGGCACCGGGTACAGGCGCGCGGCCGCGGCCCCGCGAACCGGCGCACCGCCACCCCCGGCGCGCACCGCCCGCACCGGCTGCGGACAATGGGGCCCGTGCCCCTGACGACGGATCCGCAGCAACGACGCCGCGCCGAACGCTCCCCGTACGTCGATCTGACGCGCGCGGAGTGGAGCGCCCTGCGGGAGAAGACCCCGCTGCCCCTGACCGCCGACGAGGTCGAGCGGCTGCGCGGCCTGGGCGACGTCATCGACCTCGACGAGGTACGCGACGTCTACCTGCCGCTGTCCCGACTGCTCAACCTCTACGTGGGCGCCACCAGCAACCTGCGCGGCGCCCTCAACACCTTCCTGGGCGACGCGGGAGGCGGCCACGGCTCCCAGCCCGGCACCCCGTTCGTCATAGGGGTCGCGGGCAGCGTCGCGGTCGGCAAGTCCACCACCGCCCGGCTCCTCCAGGCGCTGCTGGCCCGCTGGCCCGAGCACCCGCGGGTCGAGCTGGTCACCACCGACGGCTTCCTCTTTCCCAACGCCGAACTGCACCGGCGCGGCCTGATGTCCCGCAAGGGCTTCCCGGAGTCGTACGACCGCCGGGCGCTGACCCGCTTCGTCGCCGACGTGAAGTCCGGGAAGGCCGAGGTCACCGCGCCCGTCTACTCGCACCTCATCTACGACATCGTGCCCGGCGAGCGACTGGCCGTGCACCGGCCCGACATCCTCATCGTCGAGGGCCTCAACGTCCTCCAGCCGGCCCTCCCCGGCAAGGACGGCCGCACCCGCCTGGGCCTCGCCGACTTCTTCGACTTCTCCGTCTACGTGGACGCCCGCACCGAGGACATCGAGCAGTGGTACCTCGGCCGGTTCCGCAAGCTGCGCGAGACCGCCTTCCAGAACCCGTTCTCGTACTTCCGCAAGTACACCCAGGTCTCCGAGGACGAGGCCCTCGACTACGCCCGCATGACCTGGCGCACCATCAACAAGCCCAACCTCCAGCAGAACGTCGCCCCCACCCGGGGCCGCGCGAACCTGGTCCTGCGCAAGGGGTCCGACCACAAGGTCCAGCGGCTGTCGCTGCGCAAGCTCTGACACGGCTTCGGCCCGGTTCCGGCGACTGCCGGAACCGGGCCGAAGTGAGCACCGGAGCGAAAACCCGCTACAGCCCTAGCCCAGCGCGGACTTGACCGCGTCGGCCAGCCGGCCGGCCACCGACCGCGCCTGCTCGATGTCCGCCGCCTCGACCATCACCCGCACCAGCGGCTCGGTGCCCGAGGGGCGCAGCAACACCCGCCCGGTCGCGCCCAGTTCGCGCTCCGCATCGGCGACCGCCGCGGACAGCTCGGGCGAGCTGGCCACCCGCGACTTGTCGACGTCGGGGACGTTGATGAGGATCTGCGGCAGCCGCTCCATGACGCCCGCCAGCTCGGCCAGCGACCGCCCGGTCGCCGCGACCCGGGCCGCCAGCATCAGACCGGTCAGCGTGCCGTCGCCGGTCGTGGCGTGGTCCAGCACGATGACGTGCCCGGACTGCTCACCGCCCAGCGCGTAGCCGTGGGCCTTCATCTCCTCCAGCACGTACCGGTCGCCGACCGCGGTCTGCACGAAGTCGATGCCCTCGCGCTCCATCGCCAGCTTGAAGCCCAGGTTGGACATCACGGTGGCGACGACGGTGTTCTTGCGCAGCGTCCCGGCCTCGCGCATGCCGAGCGCCAGGACGGCCAGGATCTGGTCGCCGTCGATCTCGTTGCCGTCGCGGTCCACGGCCAGGCAGCGGTCCGCGTCGCCGTCGTGCGCGACACCCAGGTCCGCACCGTGCTCGACGACGGCGGCCCGGAGCTTGTCGAGGTGCGTCGAGCCGCAGGCGGCGTTGATGTTCAGGCCGTCCGGCTCGGTGCCGATGGTGACGACCTCGGCGCCGGCCCGCGCGAACGCCTCGGGCGAGACCCGCGCCGCCGCGCCGTGCGCACCGTCGATGACGATGTTCAGCCCGTCCAGGCGGTTGGGCAGCACGCCGACCAGGTGCGCGACGTACTTGTCGAACCCCTCGTCGTAGTCGGTGACCCGGCCGACGCCGGCGCCGGTCGGCCGCTCCCACGGCTCACCGGAGCTGTGCGCGCGGTAGGTCTGCTCGATCCGGTCCTCCAGCTCGTCGGCGAGCTTGTGGCCGCCGCGGGCGAAGAACTTGATGCCGTTGTCGGGCATCGGGTTGTGGCTGGCGGAGAGCATCACGCCCAGGTCCGCGCCGAGCGAACCCGTCAGATACGCCACCGCCGGGGTCGGCAGCACGCCCACCCTCAGCACATCGACACCGGCGCTGGCCAGACCGGCCACCACCGCCGCTTCCAGGAACTCCCCCGACGCCCGCGGATCGCGACCGACCACCGCCACCGGCCGGTGCCCTTCAAAGCTGCCTGCCTCGGCCAGCACATGCGCCGCCGCGACCGACAGGCCGAGCGCCAGCTCCGCCGTGAGATCCGCATTGGCGACGCCGCGCACTCCGTCCGTGCCGAAGAGTCGTCCCACTGGTGTCCTCCGAGTTTCTGAGCTTGGACCAGAGCATCAATTCCAGGTATACGCCCCAGGTCCCGGATGCCGAACGCCCCGGCAGCACGGAAGTGCCACCGGGGCGTTCGCCAAGAGCTGCCCTGTTGCAGCGAGCGGGATTAGCGCTTGCTGTACTGAGGCGCCTTGCGGGCCTTCTTGAGACCGGCCTTCTTGCGCTCGACCGCACGGTCGTCACGCTTGAGGAACCCGGCCTTCTTCAGGGCGGGGCGGTTGGCGTCCACGTCCGCCTCGTTCAGCGCACGGGCCACGCCCAGGCGCAGCGCACCGGCCTGGCCGGAGATGCCGCCGCCGGAGATGCGGGCGATGACGTCGTAGCGGTCGTCGAGCTCGAGCACCTTGAAGGGCTCGTTGACTTCCTGCTGGTGCACCTTGTTGGGGAAGTAGCCCTCAAGGGTGCGGCCGTTGATCTTCCACTTGCCGGTGCCCGGGACGATCCGGACGCGGGCGATGGCGTTCTTGCGGCGGCCCAGGCCGGCGGCCGGCTGCGGGTCACCGAAGCGGGAGGCGACGGACTCGGAGGTGTAGTCGCCCTCCAGCGGAACCTCGGTCTCGGTGGTGTACTGCTCGACCTCGACCTCGTCCAGCGGGGTCTCGGGGGTGGTCTCAGCCACGATGCTCCTCAGATTCTCTATCGTCTTAGGGGGTGGCCGGACTTACTGCGCGACCTGGGTGATCTCGAACGGGACCGGCTGCTGCGCAGCGTGCGGGTGCTGGGCGCCCGCGTAGACCTTCAGCTTCGAGAGCATCTGACGGCCGAGGGTGTTCTTGGGGAGCATGCCCTTGATGGCCTTCTCGACGGCCTTCTCGGGGCTCTTGGCCAGCAGCTCGTCGTAGCGGACGGAGCGCAGACCACCCGGGTAGCCGGAGTGGCGGTAAGCCATCTTCTGGGTCTTCTTGTTGCCGGACAGGTGCACCTTGTCGGCGTTGATGATGATGACGAAGTCACCGGTGTCAACGTGAGGGGCGTAAACCGGCTTGTGCTTGCCCCGGAGAAGGGACGCGGCCTGGCTGGCCAGACGGCCCAGGACAACGTCCTGCGCGTCAATGATGTGCCACTGGCGCTGAACATCGCCGGGCTTGGGGCTGAACGTACGCACGTCTTAGCCTTCGCTTCGTAAGTGATGGGTCCTGTACTGGCCACCGCGGCTGATCACACAGCAGGGCGGTGCTACGGGTGACGCAACCCGATCGTCCGCCGCTGGTCAACGGCCCGGTGAGCCGGCGTAAGGGCCCCTCACGTGAGATAGAGCAAGCCAATACGCATAACGAACTGGCAGAATACCGGCCCGCCCCCAGCGGGGTCAAAACGCGTCCCGGACCGGCTCCCGGCCCCCCGCCGGCTCACCCGCTGACCCGCCCGCCGCCAGCGGCGCCCGCCCGCGCCCCGCGCAGGTCCACGCGGTCGCCCCCGCCAGCAGCCACAGCGCCGCCGCGTCCCTGAAGGCCCGCCGCTGGATCGCCTCCAGGTGCGGCCACGCGAAGCCGGAGACCTGCGGCACCAGCGCGCACCAGAACCAGGCCGTCCGCGGCACCGACCCGGCCACCACCACCGACGCCAGCAGCGGCCCCAGCACCACCAGCAGATAGTGGTCGAAGGACGGCCTGGAGACGAGGAAGGCCGCCAGCATCAGCATCGCCGCGGTCTCCACCAGCCGCCGCGGCCCGGCGTCGGCGCGCCGCCACCGCACCCGGGCGCACCCCAGCCCGACCGCCGCCGCGAGCACCGCGACCCCGTACGCGAGCGGCGCCGGCACCCCCAGCCGCGTCAGCACCATCCCCACCGAGGCGTCGTACGGCCGGGCGAAGGCGTCCTGCCCGCGGAGCAGGAACGGCAGTGTGTGCGTGAAGAACATCCCCGGCCGCGGCATCACCAGCGCCGCCGCCACCGACGCCGCCACCGGGATCCCGGCCGCCACCGCCAGCGCCCGCCCGCGCCGGGCGAGGACGAAGAGCAGCAGCAGCGGCACCAGCATCGGCTTGACCGCCAGCGCGCACCCGACCACCGCACCGGCCGCCGTCCACCGCCCGCGCGCCGCGCAGAGCACCGCCGCCGGCAGCGCCACCACCGACGCCAGCGTCCAGTTCCCGATGTTCGCCACGTTGCGCAGCGGCTCGAAGAACACCAGCCCCGCCACCCCCAGCGCCGCCAGCCGGCTGCCCGCGCCCACCCGGAAGATCCGCAGCGACGCCCACCATCCGGCCAGCACCGCCGCCGCCCCGGCCACCGGCACCAGCAGCCGCAGCTCCCGCGTACCCAGCAGCGCCTCGGGCACCGCCGCGAGCACCGCGCTCGGCAGGTAGAGGAACCGCTTGTCGGCGTACGGGGCCCCGCCGTCCAGCAGCGCCCGCGCGGCCCGGACGACGAAGTCGTTGTCCATCCCCAGCGTCGGGCTGGTCCGGTGCAGCTCCCAGACCAGCACCGCCAGCAGCCCGCCGGCCACCGACCGCAGCCCCCACGAGGCCCGCCCGCGCAGCCACGCCGCAAGGGCCGACCCCTCCGCAGGCCCCTCCGCCGCCTCCCCCACCAACTCGACTGAAATGACAGGCTTGCCCGGCTTGGCGGACTTGCCTGACTTGACCGGATCCTCCGCACTCATGCGGCCAGGCTAAGAGCCGCCCCGGCCACCGCTCCCGCCCGACACTCCCCCAGCGGGCCGGCACGCCCTCACGCCCTGGGGCGGCCCCGCGCCTCGTCCCACACCGGCTGAGCCGTCTCCCGTACGGTCCCGTCCGCGCCGAACACCAGGAACCGGTCGAAGGACCGCGCGAACCACCGGTCGTGGGTCACCGCCAGCACCGTCCCCTCGTACGCCTCCAGCCCCTCCTGGAGCGCCTCCGCGGACTCCAGGTCCAGGTTGTCGGTCGGCTCGTCCAGGAGCAGCGCGGTCGCCCCGGACAGCTCCAGCAGCAGGATCTGGAAGCGCGCCTGCTGTCCGCCGGACAGCCGCTCGAAGCGCTGCTCGGCCTGCTTCTCCAGCTCGTAGCGGCGCAGTACGGACATCGCCTGGCCCTGGTTCCTGGCGTGCTCGGTCCACAGCACGTCGAGCAGGGTGCGGCCCATCAGCTCGGGGTGCGCATGCGTCTGCGCGAAGTGCCCGGCGACGACCCGGGCGCCCAGCTTCCAGGCACCGGAGTGCGCGACCGGGTTCTGCGTGTCCCCGGCCAGCAGCCGCAGGAAGTGCGACTTCCCCGAGCCGTTCGAGCCCAGGACGGCCACCCGCTCCCCGTAGAACACCTCCAGGTCGAAGGGCCGCATCAGGCCGGTCAGTTCCAGGCCCTCGCAGGTCACCGCCCGGACGCCGGTGCGCCCGCCGCGCAGCCGCATGGTGATCTCCTGCTCGCGCGGCGGCTCCGGCGGCGGGCCGGCCTCCTCGAACTTCCGCAGCCGGGTCTGCGCCGCGGCGTACCGCGACGCCAGCTCGTGGCTGACCGACGCGGCCTGCCGCAGCGAGACCACCAGCTTCTTCAGCTGCGCGTGCTTCTCGTCCCAGCGCCGCCGCAGCTCCTCGAAGCGCGCGAAGCGCTCCCGGCGAGCCTCGTGGTAGGTGGCGAAGCCGCCGCCGTGCACCCAGACGTCGGACCCCGCAGGCCCCGGCTCGACGCTGATGATCTTCTCCGCGGCGCGGGCCAGCAGCTCCCGGTCGTGCGAGACGAACAGCACCGTCTTACGGGTCTGCCGCAGCTGCTCCTCCAGCCACCGCTTGCCCGGCACGTCCAGGTAGTTGTCCGGCTCGTCCAGCAGCAGCACCTCGTCCGTACCGCGCAGCAGCGACTCCAGCACCAGCCGCTTCTGCTGGCCCCCGGAGAGCGTGCGCACCTGGCGCCACTGCGCCTTCTCGTACGGCAGCCCCAGCGCCGCCGTGGTGCAGATGTCCCAGGCCGTCTCGGCCTCGTAGCCGCGCGCCTCGGCCCAGTCGCTGAGTGCCTGCGCATAGGCCATCTGCGCGGCCTCGTCGTCACGCGTCATGATCGCCTCTTCGGCCGCGTCCACCGCTGCCGCCGCCTGGCGGATCCGCGGGTGCGCGACCGACACCAGCAGGTCCCGCACCGTCCGCTCGTCCTGTACGGACCCCACGAACTGCGGCATCACGCCCAGCCCACCGCCGACCGCGACCGTCCCGCCGTGCGGCTCCAGCTCGCCCGCGATCAGCCGCAGCAGGGTCGTCTTGCCCGCGCCGTTGGCCCCCACCAGCGCCACCGAAGCGCCCTCCCCCACCCGGAAGGACACATCCCCCAGGAGAGCCCTCCCGTCCGGCAGGTAGTACTCCAGGTGCGCGGCTTCCAGATGTCCCATGGGCGGGATTGTCTCCGCCCCCCACGCGTTCCACCAACCGCATTAGGATGCGCGGCATGAGCTTTGGGCAAGGGGGGCCGTTCGGCGGCCCCGGGGGAGGCACCCCGGACTGGGACGCGCTCGCCGACGAGAGCGAGGCGCGCGGCCGCCGCAAGCGCTGGATGATGATCGGCGGCGGCGCCGTCGCCACCCTCGCGATCGCCGGCATCGTCGCCGTCGCCGTCATGAACAGCAACTCACCGGGCGGCAACCCCACGGCCCAGCCCACCGCCTCCGGCCAGAGCGCCGCGGGGAACGACAAGCCGTCGTTCCCCGACGTCTCGGTCCCGCCGCCGCCCAACCCGCAGGACTACATCTCCGACCCCAAGAAGGACACCGCGCCGCTCACCCCGGCCACCCTCTTCCCGCAGAAGAGCATGGTCGTCGGCGAGAACAGCTACCCGCAGACCGCCACCGACAGCAGCACGGACTGCACCGCCGCCGCCCAGGGCGCGCTGGTCTCCTCGCTCACCCACAACGGCTGCAAGCAGCTGCTGCGCGCCACCTACGCCAAGGACGGGGTCGCGGTCACCATCGGCATCGCGGTCTTCGACTCCCCCGCCAAGGCCACCGCGGTGATGAACGAGGGCAAGCCCAACCTCACGCCGCTCTCCGGCGGCGGCGTCCCGGCGAACTTCTGCCAGGGCACCAAGTGCCGGATGACCACCAACGCCACCGGCCGCTACGCGTACTTCACCATCGCCGGCTACACCAACGGCAAGGACGTCGGCGCCGGCGACACCAAGGCCCAGCAGATCAACCGGGACGGCGGCTCCTACGCCTTCGCCCAGATCGCCCAGCGCGGCAAGGACCAGGCCGCCAAGGCCGCCGCGCAGCAGCTCCAGGACGCCCGTCGGAAGGCCGGCAAGTCCTGACGCCGAGTGGCACCTCCCCCGCGCCCCTGCGGCGCGGGGGCCCCGGCGCCGCCGCTCGGCGGCTGCCGCCGCTCAGCAGCAGCCTGCGCCCGGCAGGGACCGCTTGTTGCGCGCCTCCTTGTTGCGCGCCATCAGCAGCTCGTCGGCCGGGTACCCGACCTCCTCCAGCGTCAGCCCGTGCGGCCGTACGACGTGGACGGCGGAGTCCCGCACCCCCGCGGCCAGCACCTTCGCCGGCCACTCCACCGGCCGGTGCCCGTCGCCCACGAACAGCATCGCGCCCACCAGCGAGCGCACCATGTTGTGGCAGAACGCATCGGCCCGCACCGTCGCCGTGATGATCCCGTCCGCGCCCCGCTCCCAGCTCAGCTCCTGGAGCGTGCGGATCGTGGTCGCGCCCTCCCGCCGCTTGCAGTAGGCCGCGAAGTCGTGCTCCCCGAGCAGCGGCCGGGAGGCCGCGTTCATCGCCTCGACGTCCAGGTCCCAGTCGTGCCACAGCACGTGCCCGCGCAGCAGCGGGTCGACGCCCCCGTGGTGATCGGTGACCCGGTACGCGTACCGCCGCCAGATCGCCGAGAACCGCGCGTTGAACCCGTACGGCGCCTCGGCGACCCGCCACACCCGGACGTCCTTCGGCAGCCGCCCGGCCAGCCGCCGCAGCAGCTTGTCCGCGTGCTCGGCCCACAGCTCCGCCGGCAGGTCCACATGCGCCACCTGCCCCCGCGCGTGCACCCCCGCGTCCGTCCGCCCGGCGACGGTGAGCTCATACGCCTCCGGCGACCGTGTCACGGTCCGGATCGCGTCCTCCAACTCGCCCTGGACCGTACGCCGTTCACGCTGCTTGGCCCATCCGGAGAACTCCGCGCCGTCGTACGACAGGTCCAGCCGCACCCGGACGAAACCGGGCTCCACTTCATCACTCACGCCAGCAATCCTCCCTCACCCCACACGAACCTCGCCCCACACGAAAGCGGGCCCGCCCCGAAGGGCGGACCCGCTCACAGCCAACCGGTGCCTCAGGCTTCGGTGGTCTCCTCGGCCGCAGCCTCGGACTCCTTCACCGCGCGCTTGGTCGCGGCCTCGGCCTCGGCGACGGTCGCCTTCTTGGCGATCTCGCCCTCGACCAGCTCGATGACCGCCATCGGGGCGTTGTCGCCACGACGGTTACCGATCTTGGTGATGCGGGTGTAGCCACCCGGACGCTCCGCGAAGCGCGGGGCGATCTCCGTGAAGAGCGTGTGCACGACGCTCTTGTCCGAGATCAGCTCCATGACCTGGCGACGGTTGTGCAGGTCGCCCTTCTTCGCCTTGGTCACCAGGCGCTCCGCGTACGGGCGCAGACGACGGGCCTTGGCCTCGGTCGTCGTGATGCGGCCGTGCTCGAAGAGGCTGGTCGCCAGGTTGCGCAGCATCAGACGCTCGTGAGCCGCGCTGCCGCCCAGACGGGCACCCTTGGTGGGCTTCGGCATGGTGTTTCTCCTTCATTGCTGCACCGGCCGTATCAGGTACCGGTGTCAGTTCCCCCGAGGCGGCCGCCCCGGGGAAGATCTCACACGGCTGGGGCCCGGGACACCGCCCGGACCCCAGTCGGTCACGCTCAGTACTGCTCGGTCTCCACGAAACCGGCGTCCGCGTCGTCGTCCGCACCGAAGGCGTCGGCGGCGGCGGTCGGGTCGAATCCGGGCGGGCTGTCCTTGAGCGCCAGGCCCATGCCGGCCAGCTTCGCCTTGACCTCGTCGATCGACTTCGCGCCGAAGTTGCGGATGTCGAGCAGGTCCGCCTCGGAGCGGGCCACCAGCTCGCCCACCGAGTGGATGCCCTCACGCTTGAGGCAGTTGTAGGAGCGGACGGTGAGCTCCAGCTCCTCGATCGGCAGCGCCAGGTCGGCGGCCAGGGCGGCGTCCGTCGGGGACGGGCCCATGTCGATGCCCTCGGCGTCGATGTTCAGCTCACGGGCCAGGCCGAAGAGCTCGACGAGGGTCTTGCCGGCCGACGCCATGGCGTCGCGCGGGCGCATGGCCTGCTTGGTCTCGACGTCGACGATCAGCTTGTCGAAGTCGGTCCGCTGCTCGACACGGGTCGCCTCGACCTTGTACGTGACCTTGAGCACCGGCGAGTAGATCGAGTCGACCGGGATCCGGCCGATCTCCTGGCCGACCTGCTTGTTCTGCACGGCGGAGACGTAGCCGCGACCGCGCTCGACGGTCAGCTCCATCTCCAGCTTGCCCTTGCCGTTGAGCGTGGCGAGGACCAGGTCGGGGTTGTGCACCTCGACACCGGCCGGCGGCGCGATGTCGGCGGCGGTGACCAGACCCGGGCCCTGCTTGCGCAGGTACATCACGACCGGCTCGTCGTGCTCCGAGGAGACGACCAGCTGCTTGATGTTGAGGATCAGGTCGGTGACGTCCTCCTTGACGCCCGGCACGGTGGTGAACTCGTGCAGGACACCGTCGATGCGGATGGACGTGACCGCCGCACCCGGGATCGAGGAGAGAAGCGTCCGGCGCAGGGAGTTGCCGAGGGTGTAGCCGAAGCCCGGCTCCAGCGGCTCGATCACGAACCGGGAGCGGTATTCGTCGACGACCTCTTCGGTCAACGAGGGGCGCTGAGCAATCAGCATGGTGTTCGTTCCTTCAGTCGTGGACGCCCGCTATTTGACGTCCGCTGTACTTCAAAGGGTACGGGCGGTACGGCGCCGATGGCTCCGTACCGCCCCTACCACGCTCAGCCCTTACTTGGAGTAGAGCTCAACGATCAGCTGCTCCTGCACCTGGGTGTCGATCACCTGGCGCTCGGGCAGGCTGTGCACGAGGATCCGCAGCTGCGAGGGGATCGCCTCCAGCCACGCCGGGACGGTCTTCTCGCCGGCCTCCGCCTTGGCCACCTCGAAGGGGGTCAGGGTCCTGGAGCCCGTGCGGACCTCGATGATGTCGTTCACGGCGACGCGGGCCGACGGGATGTCGGTCTTGCGGCCGTTGACCTGGATGTGTCCGTGACGCACCAGCTGACGGGCGTGGTCGCGGGACTTGGCGAAGCCGGCCCGGTAGACCACGTTGTCGAGGCGGGTCTCAAGGATGCGCAGAAGGTTCTCACCGGTCTTGCCGGTCTTCTGGTTCGCTTCCTTGTAGTAGTTCACGAACTGCTTCTCAAGGACACCGTAGATGCGGCTGCACTTCTGCTTCTCGCGAAGCTGGAGCAGGTACTCGCTGTCCTTGGTGCGCCCGCGACCGTGCTCACCCGGGGGGTAAGGACGGATCTCGATCGGGCACTTCGCGCTCTCGCACTTGCTCCCCTTGAGGAAGAGCTTCTGCTTCTCCCGACGGCAACGCTTGCAGTCGGCCCCGGTGTATCGCGCCATTGTCTAGTTGTCTCCTACTTCAGTGGGTCAGACGCGGCGACGCTTGGGCGGGCGGCATCCGTTGTGCGGGGTGGGGGTGACGTCCTGGATGGAGCCGACCTCAAGACCGGTCGCCTGCAGCGAACGGATGGCCGTCTCGCGGCCCGAGCCCGGGCCCTTCACGAAGACGTCGACCTTGCGCATGCCGTGCTCCTGCGCGCGGCGGGCGGCCGACTCGGCGGCCATCTGCGCGGCGAAGGGGGTGGACTTGCGCGAGCCCTTGAAGCCGACGTGGCCGGCAGAGGCCCAAGAGATCACGTTCCCGGTCGGGTCGGTGATCGAGACGATCGTGTTGTTGAACGTGCTCTTGATGTGAGCGTGCCCGTGGGCGACGTTCTTCTTCTCCTTGCGGCGCACCTTCTTGGCGCCGGCCGTACGGCCCTTCGGAGGCATGAATTTCTCCCGTGGAGGTGGTCGGTCCTACAGCGAAGACCGCTGGTGAGCGTCCTGCTGAGGACTACTTCTTGCCCGGCTTCTTCTTGCCGGCGATCGCGCGACGCGGACCCTTGCGGGTACGGGCGTTCGTGCTGGTGCGCTGACCGTGCACCGGCAGACCGCGGCGGTGACGCAGACCCTGGTAGCAGCCGATCTCGACCTTGCGGCGGATGTCGGCCTGGATCTCGCGACGGAGGTCACCCTCGGTCTTGAGGTTGTTGTCGACGTACTCGCGGATCTTGACGAGGTCTTCCTCGGCCAGGTCGCGGACCCGGGTGTTCGGGTTCACGCCGGTGGCGGCGAGGGTCTGCTGCGAGAGCGTCCGCCCGATACCGAAGACGTAGGTGAGGGCGACCTCCACACGCTTTTCGCGCGGGAGATCAACGCCTGCGAGGCGTGCCATTGATGTGGCTCCTGATGGCTATTCGGAGGTCTTCCGCAGCACCGTTCCCGTAAGACTCTGCAGAATTACGAGCCGGGTCCCCGGCCTCCGAGCCGGGGGTGTCGTCCCCTCGCGACAGATGCGGGGGTCGGGTGACTGCGTATGTACGTGTCGTGCTTGCGTCGC
Organism: Streptomyces sp. GS7; assembly: GCF_009834125.1. Taxonomy (NCBI): domain Bacteria; kingdom Bacillati; phylum Actinomycetota; class Actinomycetes; order Kitasatosporales; family Streptomycetaceae; genus Streptomyces; species Streptomyces sp. GS7. The sequence continues at coordinate 620,155 of NZ_CP047146.1, read as the reverse complement.
GCGAAAACTGCGAAATGCAGGTTGGTCGGCGTGCGTCAGCCCTGGCGCTGCTTGTGGCGCAGGTTGTCGCAGATGACCATGACCCGGCCGTGGCGGCGGATCACCTTGCACTTGTCGCAGATCTTCTTGACGCTCGGCTTGACCTTCATGGGATGTGAGGTTCTCCGGGTCAGTGCCGTCGCCCCACGGGAGCGGGGCTTCGACAAGATCTACTTGTAGCGGTAGACGATCCGGCCACGCGTCAGGTCGTAGGGAGAAAGCTCCACCACAACCCGGTCATCCGGGAGGATACGGATGTAGTGCATCCGCATCTTGCCGCTGATGTGCGCGAGGACCTTGTGACCGTTCTGGAGCTCCACCTTGAACATGGCGTTCGGCAGAGACTCGATCACGGTGCCCTCGATCTCGATGGCACCTTGCTTCTTGGCCACGCTTCGCCTTTCGAATCGGCTACCTTGATCGACTCACTTGCAAAAAGTGTCCACTAACGTGCGGGCACACGGATGCACGAGAGCCGACGCGTCAGTCTACGTCAGTGCCTAAGAAAAGACGAATCCAGGGCTATTGCCCACCAGCGGAGATCATTACGCGTTGGGGTCTCCCCTGGTCCCTAAGACCTTGGGGAAGGGTCCGGCGCCACGGTGATCCCCAGCTCCGCCAGCTTGGCCTTGCCGCCGTCCGGCGCGGTCAGCACCAGCGGGCCGTCCTCGGTCAGCGCGACCGAGTGCTCCCAGTGCGAGGACCAGCTGCCGTCGTTCGTCTTGACCGTCCACTCGTCGTCGAGCACATGCGTCTTGGCGGTGCCGAGGTTGACCATCGGCTCGATCGCGATGCAGAAACCGGGCACCAGCTTCGGGCCGCGGCCCCGCTTGCGGTCGACGTAGTTCAGCAGGTGCGGATCCATGTGCATCTGCGATCCGATGCCGTGGCCGCCGTAGTCCTCGACGATGCCGTACTTGCCGCTGGACGGACGCGGCTGGCGCCGGATGTAGCCCTCGATGGCCTTGGAGATGTCCACCAGCCGGTTGCCCTTGGCGACCGCGGCGATCCCCGCCCACATCGACGCCTCGGTGACCCGGCTCAGCTCGATCAGCTCCGCGGAGTGACCCGAGCCGACGAAGGCCGTGTACGCGGCGTCGCCGTGCCAGCCGTCGATGATCGCGCCGCAGTCGATGGAGATGACGTCGCCGTCCGCCAGGACCGTGTCCTCGGACGGGATGCCGTGGACGACCACGTCGTTCACGGAGGTGCAGATGGTCGCCGGGAAACCGCCGTAGCCAAGGAAGTTCGACTTCGCCCCGTGCTCCGCGAGCACCTTGCGCGCCGCGTCGTCCAGGTCCTTGGTCGTGGCGCCCGGCACCGCGACCTCGCGGGTCGCCGCGTGGATGGCGGCGACCACCAGCCCCGCCTCGCGCATCTTGGCGATCTGCGCGGGGTTCTTGATCTCCAGCATGCCGGTGCCTTCCGCCTTCACTCTCGTCCGTGGGTGATTCCCGTTGGACCAACAGTACGGCCGCGGTGCCCATGGTGGACACCGCGGCCGTACGGAGCTGTCTGCTACTCGCCGGTTCCCAGGGCGCTCATCGCCCGCTGGGTCACCTCGGCGACCTTGCCGAGGGCCGGGATCGTGACGACCAGGTCCTGGGCCTTGTAGTAGTCGATGATCGGCTCGGTCTCCGTGTGGTAGACCTCCAGCCGCTTGCGGACGGTCTCCTCGCGGTCGTCGTCGCGCTGGTACAGCTCGCCGCCGCAGACGTCGCAGACGCCGTCGGCCTTCGGCTTGTTGTACTCCGCGTGGAAGACGTGGCTGCTGTCCTTGCGGCAGATCCGCCGGCCGGCGATCCGCTTCACGACCTCGTCCTCGGGGACTTCGAGGTCCAGGACCGCGTCCAGCTCAAGGCCCTTGGCCTTCAGGTACGTGTCCAGCGCCTCGGCCTGGCCGAGGTTGCGCGGAAAGCCGTCGAGCAGGAAGCCGTCGGCCGCGTCGGACTGTTCCATACGATCCTCGGCCATCCCGATGGTGACCGAGTCGGGCACGAGATTGCCGGCGTCCATGTAGGACTTCGCCTCGACACCCAGGGGCGTGCCCTGGCTGATGTTGGCGCGGAACAGGTCCCCCGTGGAGATGTGCGGGATCGCGAGGTTCTTGGCAAGGTACGCGGCCTGCGTACCCTTGCCGGCCCCCGGGGGTCCGACGAGGACGATTCGCATCAGCGGAGGAACCCTTCGTAGTTGCGCTGCTGAAGCTGGCTCTCGATCTGCTTCACGGTCTCCAGGCCCACACCCACGATGATGAGGATGCTCGTCCCGCCGAACGGGAAGTTCTGGTTCGCGTTGAACAGCACCAACGCCACTGTTGGTACGAGCGCGATCAGCCCCAGATACAGCGAGCCCGGCCACGTGATCCGGTTGAGCACGTAGCTGAGGTACTCGGCCGTCGGGCGACCAGCCCGGATACCCGGGATGAAGCCACCATACTTCTTCATGTTGTCGGCAACTTCTTCGGGGTTAAAGCTGATGGCCACGTAGAAGAAGGCGAAGAACACGATGAGCAAGAAGTACGTGACGATGTAAACCGGGTGATTTCCCTTGGTGAAGTTGGTGGCGATCCAGGTCGCCCATGCCGCCTTCGACCCGCTGAACTGTGCGATGAGCGCCGGGATGTAGAGCAGCGACGACGCGAAGATGACAGGAATCACACCTGCCTGATTGACCTTGAGCGGGATGTAAGTGGACGTACCGCCGTAGGACCGACGCCCGATCATCCGCTTCGCGTACTGCACCGGAATGCGCCGCTGCGCCTGCTCGACGAAGACCACCAGGGCGACCATCGCCAGGCCCACCGCGATGACCGCGAAGAACTCGATCCAGCCGTCGGCCAGCTTGCCGGTGAGCTTGATCTGCCACAGGGCGCTCGGGAAACCGGCGGCGATCGAGATGAACATCAGGATCGACATGCCGTTGCCGATACCGCGGTCGGTGACCAGCTCACCGAGCCACATGATCAGGCAGGTGCCGGCGGTCATCGTGATCACCATCGTGATGGTGGTGAAGATCGAGTCGTTGGGCACGATCTGGCTCGCCACCGGGCAGCTCTGGAAGAGCGCGCCGCTGCGGGCGGTGGCCACCAGGCCGGTGCCCTGCAGCACGGCCAGTGCCACGGTCAGGTAGCGGGTGTACTGGGTGATCTTCCCCTGCCCGGACTGGCCCTCCTTCTTGAGGGCCTCCAGCCTTGGGATCACGACGGTCAGCAGCTGGAGGATGATGCTCGCCGTGATGTACGGCATGATCCCCAGCGCGAAGATCGTGATCTGCAGCAGCGCTCCACCGCTGAACATGTTCACCAGGCCGAACAACCCGCTGTTGGCGCCGGCCTGCTTCATGCAGGTCGCGACGTTCGCGTAGTTCACCCCAGGGACGGGGACGTGCGCTCCGATGCGGTAGAGCACGACGATGCCCAATGTGAACAGCAGCTTCTTGCGCAGGTCGGGCGTCTTGAACGCTCGGGCGAACGCGGTGAGCACGGTGCCTCCTGCGCCCCCCGCTTCGTGGGCGGGAGGTGACGGTCTTGAGGATCGACGAATACGTAGCGGCTGTGCCGCACGGACATCGTCCGCGCAGCGGGCTCCGGGGACGCACCCCGGACAAAACAACAGTGCAGGCCACCTTACCGGCGACCTTACCCCCGTGGAACGACCAACCGGGGATGCCCCAATAGATGGGCATCCCCGGTCAGTTGAACCAACGAACTCAGAGGAGTTCGGTGACGGTGCCGCCGGCGGCGGCGATCTTCTCCTTGGCGGAGCCGGAGACGGCGTCAACCGACACCTGCACGGCCACGGAGATCTCGCCGGTGCCGAGCACCTTGACGAGCTCGTTCTTGCGCACCGCGCCCTTGGCGACCAGGTCGGCCACCGTGACCTCGCCACCCTGCGGGTAGAGCGCGGCCAGCTTGTCCAGGTTCACGACCTGGAACTGCTTGTGGGCGGGGTTCTTGAAGCCCTTCAGCTTCGGGAGGCGCATGTGGAGGGGCATCTGCCCACCCTCGAAGCGCTCCGGAACCTGGTAACGGGCCTTGGTGCCCTTGGTACCACGACCTGCGGTCTTACCCTTGGACGCCTCACCACGACCGACACGGGTCTTGGCGGTCTTGGCACCCGGGGCAGGACGGAGGTTGTGGACCTTCAGCGGGTTGGTCTCCGCCATGTCAGTCGACCTCCTCAACCGTCACGAGGTGGCGGACGGTGTGCACCATGCCGCGGAACTCGGGACGGTCCTCCTTGACCACCACGTCGTTGAGCCGCTTGAGGCCCAGCGAACGCAGCGTCTCACGGTGGTTCTGCTTGCTACCGATGTAGGACTTGGTCTGCGTGATCTTGAGGTGCGCCATTACGCGGTCACCCCAGCACGCGCCCGCAGCAGAGCGGCGGGAGCAACGTCCTCCAGCGGCAGGCCACGACGGGCGGCGATCTCCTCGGGCCGCTGCAGGCCCTGGAGCGCCTCCACCGTGGCGTGCACGATGTTGATCGGGTTCGACGAACCGAGCGACTTGCTCAGCACGTCGTGGATGCCCGCGCACTCCAGGACGGCGCGCACCGGGCCACCGGCGATCACACCGGTACCGGGGGAAGCCGGCTTGAGCAGGACGACGCCCGCAGCCTTCTCGCCCTGGATCGGGTGCGGGATGGTGCCCTGGATACGGGGGACCTTGAAGAAGTTCTTCTTGGCCTCTTCCACGCCCTTGGCGATGGCAGCCGGAACTTCCTTGGCCTTGCCGTAACCGACACCTACGGTGCCGTCACCGTCGCCCACCACGACCAGCGCGGTGAAGCTGAAGCGACGACCACCCTTGACAACCTTGGCGACGCGGTTGATCGCGACAACGCGCTCAACGTACGCGGTCTTCTCGGCGGCAGCGCCACCGTCGCGACCCTTCCGGTCCCGCCGCTCGCCGCCACCGGCACCGCTTCCGCGGCGCTGGGGTCCAGCCATTGGATTTACCTCTCTCTATTGCGTCCGCTAGCTCCGGAACCGGGGCTTAGAACTTCAGCCCGGCTTCGCGGGCGGCGTCGGCCAGAGCGGCAATCCGCCCGGCGTACTGCTTGCCACCACGGTCGAACACGACGGCCTCGACACCGGCGGCCTTGGCACGCTCGGCGACCAGGGCGCCAACCTTCTGGGCCTGGGCGCTCTTGTCGCCCTCGCCACCACGGATCGACGCGTCCAGGGTCGACGCCGAGGCCAGCGTGTGGCCCGCGATGTCGTCGATGACCTGGGCGAAGATGCCGCGGTTGGACCGCGTCACGACCAGACGCGGACGCTCCGGGGTACCCGAAATCCGCTTGCGGATGCGGATGTGGCGACGCTTGGCGGCAGCGCGCTTGTAGGCGTTGCCCTTAGCGATCTTCACACCGTATGCCATGGCTTACTTACCAGCCTTTCCGACCTTGCGGCGGATGACCTCGCCGGCGTACTTGACGCCCTTGGCCTTGTACGGGTCAGGCTTGCGCAGCTTGCGGATGTTCGCCGCCACCTCGCCGACCTTCTGCTTGTCGATGCCCTCGACGCTGAGCTTGGTCGGGGACTCGACCTTGAAGGAGATGCCCTCGGGCGCCTCGACGACGATGGGGTGGCTGTAGCCCAGCGAGAACTCCAGGTTGGAGCCCTTCGCCTGGACGCGGTAGCCGACACCGCTGATCTCAAGCGCCTTGCTGTAGCCCTGGGTCACGCCGGTGATCATGTTCGCCACCAGCGTGCGGGACAGGCCGTGCAGGGCCTTGTTCTGCCGCTCGTCGTTCGGGCGGGTGACGGAGATGACGCCGTCCTCACCCTTGGCGACCTCGATGGGCGCCGCGACGGTGTGCGAAAGGGAGCCCTTGGGACCCTTCACCGCGACCGTGCGGCCCTCGATGGTGACGTCCACACCAGCGGGAACCTGGATGGGCAGCTTGCCAATACGCGACATTAGCTATTCCTCCGTTCCCTGTTACCAGACGTAGGCGAGGACTTCCCCACCCACGCCCTTCTTCTGCGCCTGCTGGCCGGTCAGGAGACCGTGGGACGTGGAGATGATGGCCACGCCCAGGCCGCCGAGGACCTTCGGCAGGTTGGTGGACTTGGCGTAGACCCGCAGACCCGGCTTCGAGATCCGCTTGATGCCGGCGATCGAGCGCTCGCGGTTCGGGCCGAACTTCAGCTCGAGGACGAGGTTCTTGCCGACCTCGGCGTCCTCGGTCTTCCAGCCGGTGATGTAACCCTCCTGCTGGAGGATCTCCGCGATGTGCGACTTGATCTTGCTGTGCGGCATCTCGACGGTGTCGTGGTAAGCCGAGTTCGCGTTCCGCAGACGGGTCAGCATGTCTGCGATGGGGTCAGTCATGGTCATGAATTGGCCTTCGGCCTCTCTCGCCGGGGTTTCCTATATGCGCCATCCCTCTCCCCGATCTCGGTCGGGACGGGTGCGGCACGGGGACCTACGGCGTAGTAAGCGACGTTATGCGGGCGGGGCCCGCGGTCGGTCTCGGGCGGCGGGGCGCCCAAACCCTTCCAGCTTACGGGAAAAGGTCTGGGACGCCCGCCGACCGAATGCTTACCGAGAGCGTCCGGTGATTCCCAACTAGGGAATTACCAGGAGCTCTTGGTCACGCCCGGCAGCTCGCCACGGTGAGCCATCTCACGAAGGCACACGCGGCACAGGCCGAACTTGCGGTAGACGGAGTGCGGACGGCCGCAGCGCTGGCAGCGGGTGTACGCGCGCACACCGAACTTCGGCTTGCGAGCAGCCTTGGCAATCAGAGCCTTCTTCGCCATCTCGCTCACGCCTCCTTGAACGGGAAGCCGAGGTGACGAAGCAGGGCGCGGCCCTCGTCGTCGTTGGTCGCCGTGGTGACCACGGTGATGTCCATACCCCGGGTGCGGTCGATCTTGTCCTGGTCGATCTCGTGGAACATGACCTGCTCCGTGAGACCGAAGGTGTAGTTGCCCCGACCGTCGAACTGCTTCGGGGACAGACCACGGAAGTCGCGGATACGCGGCAGCGCGAGCGACAGCAGGCGGTCCAGGAACTCCCACATGCGGTCACCGCGGAGGGTGACGTGGGCACCGATCGGCTGGCCCTCACGCAGCTTGAACTGCGCGATGGACTTACGGGCCTTGGTGACGGCCGGCTTCTGGCCGGTGATCGTGGTGAGGTCGCGGATGGCGCCCTCGATCAGCTTGGAGTCGCGGGCGGCGTCGCCCACACCCATGTTGACCACGATCTTGGTCAGGCCGGGGATCTGCATGACGTTCTCGTAGGAGAACTCGTCCTTCAGCTTCCCGGCGATCTCTTCGCGGTAGCGCGTCTTGAGACGCGGCGCGTTGGTGGTGGCAGTCATCAGATGTCCTCACCGGTCCGCTTGGCAACGCGGATCTTGTTGCCCTCGTCGTCGAAGCGGTACCCGACGCGGGTGACGACCTTCTTGCCGTCCTGCTCCACGACCAGCTGCACGTTGCTGACGTGGACCGGAGCCTCGGTCGTCACGATGCCGCCGGTCTGCGAACCACGAGCGGTCTGTCCGGCCTTGGTGTGCTTCTTGACCCGGTTGACACCCTCGACCAGGACACGGTCCTCGCGGGGGTAGGCCGCGATGACCTTGCCCTGCTTGCCCTTGTCCTTACCGGTGATGACCTGGACCAGGTCGCCCTTCTTGATCTTCATCGGTTACAGCACCTCCGGCGCGAGCGAGATGATCTTCATGAACTTCTTCTCGCGCAGCTCACGGCCCACGGGGCCGAAGATACGGGTGCCGCGGGGGTCGCCATCGTTCTTGAGGATGACGGCCGCGTTCTCGTCGAAGCGGATGTACGAGCCGTCCGGACGGCGGCGCTCCTTGACGGTGCGAACGATGACGGCCTTGACGACGTCACCCTTCTTCACGTTGCCACCGGGGATCGCGTCCTTGACGGTGGCGACGATGACGTCACCGATGCCCGCGTAGCGGCGACCGGAACCACCGAGAACACGGATGCAAAGGATCTCCTTCGCACCAGTGTTGTCGGCGACACGCAGTCGCGACTCCTGCTGGATCACGTCTATCTCCTGAATGTCTGCCGGTTCCCGGCAGGGGCCCGTCCCTTACGGGACGTCAGCCCCTGCCGAGCCTGGCGGAACTGTTCCTAGGGGGTCCCCCTAGGAGGGATTGCTTGCCTGTCGAAATCCCCGTGAGGGAATTACTTGGCCTTCTCGAGGATCTCGACGATGCGCCAGCGCTTGGTGGCGGACAGCGGCCGGGTCTCCATCAGGAGGACGCGGTCGCCGACACCGGCAGCGTTCTGCTCGTCGTGCGCCTTGAGCTTGTTGGTACGGCGGATGACCTTGCCGTACAGCGCGTGCTTGACGCGGTCCTCGACGGCGACGACGACGGTCTTGTCCATCTTGTCGCTGACGACCAGACCCTCACGGGTCTTGCGGAAACCGCGCTCGTTCGTCTCAGTCACATTCTTCTCGCTCATCAGGCGCTCTCCACCGTCTCGATGCCGAGCTCGCGCTCCCGCATCAGGGTGTAGATCCGGGCGATGTCCTTCCGGACGGCCTTCAGCCGGCCGTGGTTTTCGAGCTGTCCGGTCGCCGCCTGGAAGCGGAGGTTGAACAGCTCCTCCTTGGCCTCACGCAGCTTGGCAACGAGCTCCTCGTTGTTCAGCTCGCGCAGCTCGGACGCCTTGGTAACGGCCGACATCACGATTCACCTGCCTCGCGCCGAACGATGCGGCACTTCATCGGAAGCTTGTGGGCGGCGCGGGTCAGCGCCTCCTTGGCAACCTTTTCGTTCGGGAAGGACAGCTCGAACATCACCCGACCAGGCTTGACGTTCGCGACCCACCACTCCGGAGAACCCTTACCGGAACCCATGCGGGTCTCGGCCGGCTTCTTCGTCAGCGGACGGTCGGGGTAGATGTTGATCCACACCTTGCCGCCACGCTTGATGTGACGGGTCATGGCGATACGAGCGGACTCGATCTGCCGGTTCGTCACGTAGGCCGGGGTCACGGCCTGAATGCCGTACTCACCGAAGGCCAGCTCGGTACCGCCCTTGGCCATACCGTTCCGCTTCGGGTGGTGCTGCTTGCGGTGCTTGACCCTGCGAGGGATCAGCATGTCGGTCAGCCCTCCGTTCCAGGGTTCTCCGCCGGAGCAGCGGCAGCGGCCTCGGCCTTGGGGGCCTCGGCAGCGGCGCTCTGCTGCTGCGGCTTGCGGCCGCGACCGCCACGCTCGCCACCGCGACGCGGACGCTCGTTGCCACCGCGAGCCGGGCGGTTGCCCGCACGGGCGGCGGCGTTCTCGGCGCGCACCTCGGCGATGTTCTTGACGTCGCCCTTGTAGATCCAGACCTTCACGCCGATACGGCCGAAGGTGGTCTTGGCCTCGAAGAAGCCGTAGTCGACGTTCGCGCGGAGGGTGTGCAGGGGCACACGGCCCTCGCGGTAGAACTCCGAGCGGGACATCTCGGCGCCGCCGAGACGGCCACCGCACTGGATCTTGATGCCCTTGGCGCCGGCCTTCATCGTCGACTGCATGCTCTTGCGCATGGCGCGACGGAAGGAGACGCGGGACGACAGCTGCTCGGCGACGGCCTGGGCCACGAGCTGAGCATCGGTCTCGGGGTTCTTGACCTCGAGGATGTTCAGCTGGACCTGCTTGCCGGTCAGCTTCTCCAGCTCACCGCGGATGCGGTCGGCCTCGGCGCCACGGCGGCCGATGACGATGCCCGGACGAGCGGTGTGGATGTCAACGCGGACGCGCTCACGGGTGCGCTCGATCTCCACCTTGGAGATACCGGCGCGCTCCATGCCCTTCGTCATCATGCGACGAATGGCGACGTCTTCCTTGACGTAGTCCTTGTACAGCTTGTCGGCGTACCAGCGGGACTTGAAGTCCGTCGTGACGCCGAGCCGGAACCCGTGCGGGTTTACCTTCTGGCCCATTACCGGGTTCCTTCCTTGCTGCTGACGACCACGGTGATGTGGCTGGTCCGCTTGCGGATCCGGTAGGCACGGCCCTGGGCACGCGGACGGAACCGCTTCAGGGTCGGGCCCTCGTCGACGTACGCCTCGCTGATGACGAGCGTGGAGGCGTCCGTGTGGTCGTAGTTGTGCGCGGCGTTGGCAATGGCGCTGTCCAGCACCTTGCCGACGGGCACGCTCGCGGCCTGCGGGGCGAAACGCAGGACCGCCTGAGCCTCCGTGGCATCCATGCCACGGATAAGGTCCACCACGCGGCGGGCCTTCATGGGCGTGACGCGGATGTACCGCGCCTGGGCCCTGGCTTCCATGGTTGTCCCTTCGGTGTCAGTCATAGTCTTCGCACTCCGGTCGATCAGCGACGACGCGACTTGCGGTCGTCCTTCTCGTGGCCGCGGAAGGTGCGGGTCGGCGCAAACTCGCCGAGCTTGTGGCCGACCATCGACTCGGTGACGAACACCGGGACGTGCTTGCGGCCGTCATGCACCGCGATCGTGTGGCCGAGCATGGCCGGGACGATCATGGAGCGGCGGGACCAGGTCTTGATGACGTTCTTGGTGCCTGCATCGTTCTGTACGTCCACCTTCTTGGCGAGGTGGTCGTCGACGAAGGGCCCCTTCTTGAGACTACGCGGCATCTAAACCCGCTCCTAGCGCTTCTTGTTCGTCTTGCGGCGGCGGACGATGTACTTGTTGCTGGCCTTCTTCGGCGAGCGAGTACGACCCTCCTTCTTGCCCCAGGGCGAGACCGGGTGGCGACCACCGGAGGTCTTGCCCTCACCACCACCGTGCGGGTGGTCAACCGGGTTCATCACGACACCACGCACGGTCGGGCGGACGCCCTTCCAGCGCATGCGGCCGGCCTTGCCCCAGTTGATGTTCGACTGCTCGGCGTTGCCGACCTCGCCGACGGTGGCGCGGCAGCGCACGTCGACCAGGCGGATCTCGCCGGACGGCATACGCAGGTGGGCCATGGAGCCCTCCCGCGCCAGCAGCTGCACGGAGGCACCCGCGGAACGGGCGAACTTCGCGCCGCCGCCGGGCCGCAGCTCGATGGCGTGGATGGTCGTACCGACCGGGATGTTGCGCAGCGGCAGGTTGTTGCCCGGCTTGATGTCGGCGCCAGCGCCGTTCTCAATCCGGTCGCCCTGCTGCAGGCCACGCGGGGCGATGATGTAGCGCTTCTCGCCGTCTGCGTAGTGCAGCAGCGCGATGCGCGCGGTGCGGTTGGGGTCGTACTCGATGTGCGCGACCTTGGCCGGCACGCCGTCCTTGTCGTGACGACGGAAGTCGATCACGCGGTAGGCGCGCTTGTGGCCACCGCCCTGGTGGCGAACGGTCACACGACCGGCGTTGTTACGGCCGCCCTTGCTGTGCAGCGGGCGGACCAGCGACTTCTCCGGCGTGGACCGCGTGATCTCGACAAAGTCGGCGACGCTGGAGCCACGACGGCCCGGGGTCGTCGGCTTGTACTTGCGGATACCCATTTCTCAGTCCTCGTCCGATTCCGGACGACTCGGACTCCGTTAGGAGACCGGGCCGCCGAAGATGTCGATTCGGTCGCCCTCGGAGAGGGTCACGATGGCGCGCTTGGTGTTGGCGCGCTTGCCGAAACCGGTCTTGGTGCGCTTGCGCTTACCCTGCCGGTTGATCGTGTTGACCCCGGTGACCTTGACCGAGAAGACCGCCTCGACGGCCTGCTTGATCTGGGTCTTGTTCGCGCCGGGCGCGACGATGAACGTGTACTTGTTCTCGTCCAGCAGCGCGTAGCTCTTCTCGGAAACCACCGGCTTGACGAGAACGTCGCGCGGGTCCGTGAAGGTCTTGCTGGTGACGACGGCCTCAGTCATCAGGCGTCGCTCCCTTCGGTCTCAGCGTTGGCCTTGGGGCCGGACACGAAGGACTCGAAGGCGGCCTTGGTGAAGACCACGTCGTCGGAGACGAGCACGTCGTACGTGTTCAGCTGGCCCGGCTCCAGGATGTGGACCTGGGGCAGGTTGCGGGCGGACAGCCACGCGGCCTCGTCGGAGCGCTCGGCGACCAGGAGCAGGTTCTTGCGCTCGCTGATCTTGCCGAACAGGCCCTTGGCGGCCTTGGTGGAAACCGCGCCCTCGACCACGCCGGACACGACGTGGATGCGGCTGTGGCGGGCCCGGTCGGAGAGGGCACCGCGCAGCGCGGCGGCCTTCATCTTCTTCGGGGTCCGCTGCGAGTAGTCACGCGGCTGCGGGCCGTGGACGACGCCACCGCCGGCGAACTGCGGCGCGCGGGTCGAACCCTGGCGCGCGCGGCCGGTGCCCTTCTGGCGGTACGGCTTCTTGCCACCGCCGCGGACCTCGCCGCGGGTCTTGGTCTTGTGCGTGCCCTGACGGGCCGCGGCCAGCTGCGCGACGACGACCTGGTGGATCAGCGGAACGCTGACCTTGGCGTCGAAGATCTCCGTGGGGAGCTCGACGGTCCCGGCCTTGTCGCCTGCCGGCGAAAGGATGTCAATGGTGCTCATCGGTTACCTCAGGCCCCCTTGGCCGCGGTACGGACCAGGACGAGGCCGCCGTTCGGACCAGGAACTGCGCCCTTGATGAGCAGCAGACCCTTCTCCGCGTCAACGGCGTGGACGGTCAGGTTCTGGGTGGTGACCCGCTCATTGCCCATACGGCCGGCCATCCGCATGCCCTTGAACACGCGGCCCGGGGTGGCGCAGCCACCGATGGAGCCCGGCTTGCGGTGCACGCGGTGGGCACCGTGCGAAGCCTTGCCGCCGTGGAAGCCGTGACGCTTCATGACACCGGCGAAGCCCTTGCCCTTGCTCTTGCCGGTCACGTCCACCTTGACGCCGGACTCGAAGGTCTCGGCGGTCAGCTCCTGGCCGAGGGTGTACTCGGACGCATCCGGCGTACGAACCTCGACGAGGTGGCGACGGGGGGTGACGTCGGCCTTCGCGAAGTGGCCCTTGAGGGGCTTGTTCACCTTGCGCGGGTCGATCTCGCCGAAGGCGATCTGGACGGAGTCGTAGCCGTCCTGGTCATTGGTGCGCACCTGGGTAACGACGCAGGGGCCGGCCTTCACCACGGTCACCGGGACGACACGGTTGTTCTCGTCCCAGACCTGGGTCATGCCGAGCTTCTCGCCCAGGATGCCCTTGATCTGCTTAGCCATCTCTTCCGCGCCTCTCAGAGCTTGATCTCGATGTCAACGCCGGCCGGAAGGTCCAGGCGCATCAGCGAGTCAACGGTCTTGGGCGTCGGGTCGAGGATGTCGATCAGGCGCTTGTGCGTGCGCATCTCGAAGTGCTCGCGCGAGTCCTTGTACTTGTGCGGCGACTTGATGACGCAGTACACGTTCTTCTCAGTGGGCAGCGGCACCGGGCCCGCGACCGACGCACCAGTGCGGGTCACCGTCTCGACGATCTTCTTCGCCGAGGAGTCGATGACCTCGTGGTCGTAGGCCTTGAGCCGGATGCGGATCTTCTGTCCCGCCATGGCTACTTCGTAGTCCTGTCTCTCGTAACGCTCTGGGACCCGGCAGGTTCGCGTTCGTCCCCGACCCACGCGGTCGGGCGTGTCGCGCCCCTTCTCGTAAAATCTCCGCACGGGAGACCCTTCAAGAAGGAGAAAGTGAGGGAAGAACACCCACCGGGCGCCTGGCCGAGGCACCGCGCTGACGCTTCCCGGAAGATTCCCGTACTTCCGCCCCTCAGAAGGGACGACGAATACCTGGGACTCGCTTCCGGTCCTCCCGGCGGGAGGCGCGCAGCATCGGCACTCAACCGAGCAACCTGGACAGTGTGCCATACGGGTCATGTCGACGGCCAATCGAGCCGAAGAGCGTACCCCAGGCGGGACGCGGCGAACCGCCTCGGCGGACCGCGCCACCGTGCGTGACGGTGCGTGACGATCCGCGGGGTCGGTGACGCGTGGCGCGCACCGCATCGGGAGGCCGGAGCCCCTTTCCCGGAGGTAGTGGTCGCCGGCAAGACCCCTAGGTCGAGGGGCCTGTCTATAGGGGGTGTCACGGGTTCACGGCCGCAGCGCCGGGTGCCTAGCCTGACGCGGGCGGGGCCCGGGCTGCCTGGGCGCACTCACTGAGAGGTGTCCAGAGGTGACCATGTCGCTCGATCCGGTGGCCATGGCCGGTGCCGGGTACCGGCTGCCGGACGGCGCCCCCCGCCACAAGGTCGTCTTCGCCTTCGCCGGACAGGGGCACCAGTGGCGCGGCATGGGGCGGGAGCTGCTGGGCCACGAGCCCGCCTTCCGGGAGACCGTGGAGCGCTGCGACGCCGTCATCCGGCCGCAGGTCGGCTGGTCGGTCATGGACCAGCTCCTGCTCGACGCGGCCGAGCCGCGGCTGCGCCGGTCCGACGTCCTCCAGCCCACGCTGTTCACCTTCCAGGTCGCGCTCGCCGCGGTGTGGCGGTCCTGGGGCGTGCGCCCCGACGCCGTGGTGGGCCAGAGCATGGGCGAGGTGGCCGCGGCGCATGTCGCCGGCGCGCTGACGCTTGAGGACGCGGTGACGATCCAGTGCCGGCGCAGCGCGCTGCTCCAGCGGATCAGCGGCAGGGGCACGATGGCGGTGGTCGAGCTGCCGGCCGAGGACGTCGCCGACGAGATCGCCAGGGAGGGCGACGGCGACCGCGTCGGCATCGCCGGGTACAACAGCCCGACGCTGACCGTCCTCGCCGGTGACCACCAGGCCCTGGAGCGGATCCTGCGGCGGCTGGAGGACCGGGACGTCTACTGCAAGCAGGTCCGGGACACCGCCCCCTCGCACAGCCCGTACGTCGACGAGCTCCGCGACGACCTCGAAGCGGCGCTGCGGGACATCCGGCCGCGCCGGGCGTCCGTCCCCATGTACTCCACGGTGACGCTGGAGCGCGTCGACGGCGCCGAGCTGACGGCCTCGTACTGGATACGGAACCTGCGGGAGCCGGTCCGGCTCATGCCCGCGGTCGGCCTGCTGCACGCCGCCGGGCACGACGTCTTCCTGGAGATCAGCGGTCATCCCGTGCTGCAGGACTCGATCCAGCAGTGCCTGGAGAGCGCCGGGCACACCGGCCACGCCCTGGCCTCGGGCCGCCGCAGGGCCGAGCTGGACTCCCTGTCCGCCTCACTGGGTGCCCTGCACGCGCTGGGCTGCACGCCCCGGCGGCCGGTGCGCCGCCGCGGGCCGACCCCCTACCAACGGGCCGTGGCCCCCGCCCTGCTCCACCGGACCCGGACGCACCAGCGCCGGCACCAGGGGGAAACCGCATGAGCGGCCACGTTCTGATCGTCAACGTCCCGGTCACCGGCCACGTCCTGCCCACCCTCCCGGTGACCGCCGAGCTGGTGCGCCGGGGGTGCCGGGTCAGCTACGTGACGGCCGCCCCCTTCGCCGACCAGGTGCGGGCGACCGGGGCCGAGGTCCTGACGTACCCCTCGCTGGACCCGGGCGGCAGGCTCAGGGACGCGAGTCCGGCCGAGTCGGTGACGGTGTTCCTGGAAGAGAACATCCGCATCATCCAGGCCGTCGAGGACCGGCTGGGCGGGCTGCGGCCCGAGGAGCGCGTCGACCTCGTCGCGTACGACGGGCAGACCTTCCAGGCGGGGCGGGTGCTGGCCGCCAAGTGGGGACTTCCCGCGGTCCAGTTGAACCCCGTCTTCGCCTCCAACGAGCACTACTCCTTCATGCAGGAGATGGCGGAGGGCGCCGGAGCGGGCGGGGCGAGCCCCGAGGAGATGGCCGAGTACGGCAGGCGGAACGCCGAGCTGCTCGCCGAACACCGCGTCGCCCTGCCGGTCCTGGACTTCCTGACGAGGGTCGAGGACTTCCACGTGGTGTTCGTCCCCCGGGCCCTGCAGCCCAAGGAGGAGACCTTCGACGAGCGCTTCGCCTTCGTGGGCCCGTGCCTGGACGGGCGGGGCTTCCTGGGCGAGTGGCGGCGGCCCGCCGGGGACCGTCCGGTGGCGCTGATCTCGCAGGGCACCACGTACAACGACAACACCGGCTTCTTCCGGGCCTGCCTGGAGGCGTTCGAGGGCCTGGACTGGCACCTGGTGATCTCGGTGGGGCCCGGCGCCGATCCCGCGGCGCTCGGCCCGCTGCCGCCGCACGTCGAGGTGCACCAGTGGGTCCCGCACCTGGCCGTGCTGGAACACGCCTCCGTGTTCGTCTCCCAGGGCGGCATGGGCAGCCTCACCGAGGCGCTGTACCAGGGCTGCCCCATGGTGGTCGTACCGCACTCGCCCAGCTACCTGCCCAGCGCCCGGCGGGTGGCCGAGCTGGGGATCGGCGAGGTCGTCCGCCCCGAGGAGGTCGACGCAGCGCGGCTGCGCACCGCCGTGCTCGCGCTCACCGGGGACGAGGGCGTCCTGCGGCGGGTGGCCGATCTGCGGCGGCAGACCCGTGAGGCGGGCGGGGCCGTGCGCGCCGCCGACGAGATCACCGCGTATCTGCGGCGCGCCCGCACCACGGCCCCGCGCTGACGCCCGACGGCCCCCGTCGGCCCCGCCGGCTCCCCGACAACTGCCGTACGTACCACCCGCGTTCACGAGAGGAACACATGAGTACTCCCAAGGTCTTCGGCGAGTTCGCCGAAGGGCTCCGAACCATCAACCTCACACGCGGTGTGGACGGCCCCGGTCCGGGCCTCGGCGAGCGGTTCAAGAAGGCGACCGGGTCGGTCTACGACCTCGCCGCCGCCGGGTCGTCCAAGGGCGACATCTGGAACTGGGGCATCCACGACGATGCCCTGGAGAAGGAGATCCGCACCCGGATACCCGGCTTCGGCAGGCTCGACACCGACGGCTTCTCCGAGCAGATGTACTACCTGGCGCTGCGGGAGCTGCCCATCGGACTCGACGCGTACGCGGGCACGTCCGTACTGGAGGTGGGCTGCGGCCTCGGCGAGGGCCTGAACTTCCTCTCCCGGATCGTCGACGCCGACCGGGTGATCGGCCTGGACCTGTCGCCGAACGCGATCGAGCGGGCCGACACCCGGCTGTCGCGCGGCACCCGGCTGAGCTACGTCCAGGGCGACGCGGAGAACCTGCCGTTCGAGGACGGCGAACTGGACGTCGTCGTCAACATCGAGAGCTCGCACACCTACCCGGACCTGGGCCGCTTCCTCAGCGAGGTGACCCGGGTGCTCAAGCCCGGCGGTCACTTCACGCACATCGACAGCTTCACCCACGCCCGGTACGAGCAGATGACGCGGCTGAAGCAGGAGGCCGGGGGCCTGGAGTGGATCCACGAGCGGGACATCTCCCCGCTCACCCGGGCCGCGATCCGCCGCCGCTTCGCCCCGGGCAGCCTCTTCCACAGGTCCTTCGCCGAGAAGCGGATGCCGGTGCTGGCGCGGGTGATCGGCGAGCAGGCGCGCCGGGGGCTGTACGGCGCGAAGTTCGCGGGGCTGCCGGACACCGCGCTGATGAGGGCGCTGAAGAAGGCGGGCGTGCTCCCCTCGGGCAGCCCGCTGCCGGACAGCTACCGCCACCAGATCGCCAGGAAGAAGGGCTGAGGGCCGGCCCGATGACCCTCCCCTTGCCCCTGAGCAACGTCTTCCTCTTCGCCGGACAGGGGTCCCAGTACCACCGGATGGGCTCCTGGCTGTACGAGCACGACGCGGTGTTCCGGCGTACCCTCCTCGACCTCGACGCGGTGGTGCGCGAGCAGCGCGGCGACTCGGTGGTGGAGCGGATCTACGGCGGGCGGATGGACGAGCCGCTGGACACGTTCCGCGACAGCCAGCCGGGCATCTTCATGATCGAGTACGCGCTGGCGACCACCCTGATCGCGCAGGGCGTCCGGCCCGACGCGGTGGTCGGGGCCAGCCTCGGCGAGACGGCGGCCGCGGCCGTGGCCGGGGCGGTGGACCCGCGGGAGTGCCTGGGCCTGCTGCTGCGCCAGGTGGAGATCTTCGAGGCGCGCTGCCCGCGCGGCGGCATGCTGGCGGTGCTGGCCGAGCCCGGCCTCTTCGACCGGGCGCCCGCCCTGCACGGGCGCCTGGAGCTGGCCGCGGTCAACTCCGCGACGAACTTCGTGGTGGCGGGCGCCGATCCCGATCTGGACCGGGCCGAGGAGTACCTGGCCGGGGAGGGCGTCCTCTTCCAGCGGCTACCGGTGCCGTTCGCCTTCCACTCCTCGGCGATCGACGCCGTACGGGACGAGTTCACCGCGCTGATCGGCACGGTCGCCTTCCGCCGCCCGCGGATCCCGCTGCTGTCGTGCACCACCGGCGGGGTGGTGGAGCACTTCGACGCCGACCACCTGTGGCGGGCGATGCGGCACCGCTTCGACGTCCGTCCGGTCCTCGACGGCCTGTTGCGCGAGGACAGCCGGCTCTATCTGGACCTCGGCCCGTCCGGCTCCATGGCGAACCTGATCACGCCGCGGCTCCCGGCCGGCACCGCCTCGCGGGCGCTGCCGCTGCTGTCGCCCTTCTCCCAGGACGGGGCGCTGATCAGGAAGGTCCTGGCCTACCGCCGCCCCGACGACGCACCGAAACCCGAGGCCCAGCAGGTGACGCAGCAGGTGACGCAGCAGATGGCGCAGCAGATGGCGCAGCAGACGACGTCGCAGCCACTCCTCGTTCATGTCTTCCCCGGCCAGGGGTCCCAGGTCAAGGGCATGGGGCGGGAGCTGTTCGAGCGGTTCCCCGAGCTGACCGCCCGCGCGGACGCCGTCCTCGGCTACTCGATCCGCGAACTGTGCGTGGACGACCCCGCCCGGCAGCTGAAGCAGACCGAGTACACCCAGCCCGCCCTGTACGTGGTCGGCGCCCTGTCCCACCTGGCCGCGCTCCAAGAGGGCGGGCGGCTGCCGGACTACGTCCTCGGGCACAGCCTGGGCGAGTACGTGGCGCTGTTCGCGGCCGGGGTCTACGACTTCGACACCGGCCTGCGGCTGGTGCGCAGGCGCGGCGAGCTGATGAGCCGCGCCGGCGGCGGCACGATGGCGGCGGTGGCGGGCTGCGACGTGGAGGCGGTACGCAAGGTGCTGCGGCAGCACGGGCTCGACGCGATCGACATCGCGAACCTCAACACCCCCACCCAGACGGTGATCGCCGGGCCCAAGGACGCCGTGGACCGGGCACTGCCGCTGTTCTCCGAGGTCGGCGCGCGCTGTGTGCCGCTGAACGTGAGCGCCCCGTTCCACAGCCGGTACATGGCGGACGCCGCCGAGGAGTTCGGCCGCTTCCTGGACGGGTTCGCCTTCGCGGCGCCGAAGGTGCCGGTGATCGCGAACGTCGACGCCCGGCCGTACGGCGGTCCGGACGAGGTCAGGGAGAAGCTGAGGCAGCAGATCGCCGGTCCGGTGCAGTGGACCGACAGCGTGCGCCACCTCATGGGCCAGGGGCCCCTGGAGGTACGGGAGTTGGGCCCGGGCACGGTGCTCACCAAGCTGGTCGACCGGATCCGGTCGGAGGCCACCGCGCTGACCGCGCCGGACACCCGCCCGGACACCCGCCCGGACCCGACGGCCGCCGCGGCCGTCGCACCCGCCCCGCGGACCACCGCCCGGACGCTGGGCTCCGCCGCCTTCCGCGAGACCTACGGCGTCGAGTACGCCTACGTGGCCGGGGGGCTGCACCACGGGATCGGCTCCGTGGACCTGGTGGCCGCCATGGCCAGCGCGGGCTTCCTCTCCTACCTGGGCACCAGCGGACTGACGACCACCCAGATCGAAGACGCGGTCCGGGCCCTGCGCGAACGGCTCGGCCCCGGTGCGCCGTTCGGCGTCAACCTCACCTACAGCCCGTTCGGCGCCCGCGCCGAGCAGGAGGTGGTGGACGCGGCCCTGCGCGGCGGCGTGCGCTTCCTGGAGGTCTCCACCTACGTACAGATCACCCCGGCGCTGGTGCGCTACCGGCTGCACGGCGCCCGCCCGCTCGGCGGCGGCCGCGCGCACGCCCCGCACAGGCTGCTCGCCAAGGTCACCCGCCCCGACGTGGCCCGGCTCTTCTTCGAGCCGCCGCCGCCCCGCATCGTCGAGCGGCTGCTCGCCGAGGGCGCCCTCACGGCCGACGAGGCGGCGGCCGCCCCGCTGCTGCCGATGGCCGACGACGTGTGTGCGGTGGGCGACGCGGGCGGCTACACGGACCTGGGCACGCTGCCCGCGCTGCTGCCCTCCGTCCGGCGGCTGCGCGACGAGGTGGCCCGTACCGTCCCCGCGGCCGCGGC